>JANQKU010000195.1 GCA_028280955.1 Opitutaceae bacterium | reverse complement strand
AGGAGGGATTGCGTGATGTCATAAATGACATCCTACTGGGAACGCAGAGAGGTGAGCCACAATAGGCATCCTCAAAACGCATTCCGTCAGCAGCAAGTTGGTCGAGATTAGGTGTTCGAACAAGAGAGTCTCCGTAGCATCCTAAATGAAATTTGCTATGTTGATCAGAAAGAAGGATGAGAACGTTGGGGTGGTCGCTAGATTTACTCATACTCATTGAATCGGTTTTACGGATATTTTAAGAAAATCGTTTTTGTTTCAGAATACAAACTATAAAATCGGAGTTCCGCTTTCATCTTCTTGGATGTACTTCTGATTATACTCGGGCTACATCTGGAGCATCCTAAATGCAGTTTACTATGTTGATCAGAAAGAAGAATGGGGATGTTAGAGCGATGGTATGAGCTACTGATAAAATTGAATTTGGAGACATTCTAGAAAAATTATTCTTGTCTCAAAATACAAACAATAACACCGAGACCCCATTTGTATGTTTCTCTGTAATATTTACTTTCTATTTCAGAGGCGCTTGTGAAACCGCAATTCACTAGGATTTTTCGAGAGGCGAAATTTTCAGAATGACAACCGGCAATGATCGTTTTTAAATCCATCTGGCTGAATGCGTAATCAAGAAGATAAAGAAGGGTCTCTGTCATGAATCCTTTTCGTTGATGATTTTCTGAAAGCCAGAATCCTAAGGTCGATTGTGTCTTTTTCTCAAATTCAGGAAAGAAACAGGATCCGATGATTTGATTCTCTTTTTTCAAAGTGATTCCCCAATAAAGACTTTCCCGATTAAGATAGCGCAGTTTTATTTCCTGAATCAGTTTTTTTGTTTCAGAGAGCGTTCTGGGTGCTTCTTCCCAGAATGGAGAATGGTAAATGGTAGAATGGTGTTTATGGTATGAATACGCATCATCCGATGTGATCTCTCGCAGAACCAATCGTTTGGTTTCAATTTCTGGGAATATGAGAAAAGGTTTTTCAAACGGAGATGAAACATTCATATGAAAAATAGAATGCTAGAGTGTCTTTCCAATGGAATTTTTAGAGTTCAAAAAGAGAAGAAATAAAATCGATATCTGCCTCACTGAGGGTTTTATTGGCAGCGGCGAGATTGCAATGGATTTGTTTTTCATTGCGAAATCCAGGGATAACGCAGGCAACGTTTGCGTGCTCTAAAACAAAACGTAGAGCAACCGATGAGAGATCGACTGTTTCGGAACCGAAACGTTCTTTCATCTGAGCCATTTTGGGCTTTAGCTTCTGGAGGGAATCTTTGGTGAATTTAGGATTTGTTTTTCGATGATCGCCCGGTTCGAAGGTTGGTAGATTATCAGGGCTGAATTTGTCTAAGAGGAGACCCTGGTTTAAGGGGCTGAAGGCTACGAAGGAGAGTTCGTTATTGGCCATTAACTGTGCTACCCGGCTGCCAGGTTTAATGAAATGATTATCCATAGCATGTGCCCAACTTTGTAAGACGCTGGGCCCTACGACAGGTACTGCTTTTTCAAAGTCATCTTCACTGTAGGCAGATTGTCCTTTCAGTCTGATTTTTCCTTCAGCAACGAGATCGTCCAATGTATCAGCAGCAGGGAGAAGATATTGATCATCTTCTCCAAAATTCCCATGATGGAGATAATAGAGATCGATATAGTCTCTTTTCAGGTTGAGGAGAGATTGTTCGCATTGGTGCCGGATATGGGCAGGGTCGTAGGCGTGTGGAGCCGTGCCGGGAAAATGCCCGACTTTTGTGGCAATAATAAACTCTTCGGATTTGAGACCAAGCTTCTGAAAAGCTCTTGCGAGCATGCGTTCGGCCCGACCATTCCCGTAGACATCCGCATTATCGAAATGGTTTACGCCGGCATCAATCGCTGTTTTGATAGCCAGGACGATTTCATCTTCATGGACATTGGCCCAGCCGTTGGCGACGCCATCCACCCAGTTAATACCTCCCATAGTCCAGCACCCCAGACTGATTTCAGAGACTTCAACATCGCTGTTTCCCAGCTTCCGATAGTTCATATGATGGGATGTTATAACTGATTGGGTGCTATTCCAGAAGAAAGTGTAAGGAGAAATGAATCAGGAAAAACGCATAGCGTAGAGATCGGCATCTTTGAGGATAAAGCGCAAACGGATAGGCGTATCGGCTAAAGAAGCAACATGGGAACCTTTTTCCCAGGTAACCGTTCGTTCGATCTCATCGCCTATGATATCGTGGCATTGTTCGAGTTTATAGCCGTCTAGGGCTTTCCCGCTAATGTCTTGAATTTCTACCTTTAGACTACCGGCAGCTGAAGTAGAAAAATTGAGCTGGAGTTTTTCTCCTGTGAAAGTGATGGGATTTGTGATGGCTTCACCTCCACTGAGAGGCGCATGAATGGAGACAAATCCATCTTGGCGAATGGTATAACGTCGAAAGAGTGTGGCCTCACCTCGCCAGTAATTTTCACTGGCGTAAAACGAAATTTCAGGAGGTGCGCCTGGGATGGAAGATGGTGTCTCAAACATGCCCCAGCATTGGTAGTTATCTCCATAAGTCCAGTTTCCTTTCATCTGTGGCCCCGGTCGAATAAAGGCTTCGGCCCATCGGTTAAATGTAGTGCCATTTCGACTACTCATAAACAAGCCGTCTGTTATAGCGCTGCCATAGCGAGGGTTTACGGCTGCCCGAATTTTGCGGTGTTTGAGTTCAGGTAAAGCTTCGATGGATGGGGACCAGGAACGTTCGATATAACGAGAGGGAAAACCAAGAAAGATATGAGGGGCCCGATAATAGGGGATGACTTGGTTGGTGTAGAGTTGCTCATCGGGTGAGTTGGTCCAGTTCAATGGTTTGTTGTCGGACCAATGGATAAAATCTTTGGAGGTAGCCGTGTCGATTCCCCGTTGCCCTCCTGCAAAAGAGGTTCCTCCGGTATAGTTTCGGAAGTATATGCGATAGACTTCATTTTCTTTATCCCAGAAGGCGAGGTTTTGAGAATCAAAATGTGCGACCGAACCATCAAGAACGGGATCTTCCTGCAGGAGTGACCAGTGAATTCCATCGGATGAACCCATCGCGAAAAGACCATTTCCGAAGGCAGCCCGAGCCGCCCCTAATGCTTTAAACCGGGTGGGGGATCCTTTTGGTTCAGTTAGATCGATAAAGGGAGCAAATCCATGAACACCTTTGAGTTTTTCTCCGGCTCCGGTCCAGACAATATTGTTCTGTTTAGAGCCGTTGTGTTCGAAGAGTCCGAGATTGGGTCTCTCCCAATGAATGCCATCGTCACTAAGAGCGAGAGCAACCGTTATGACGAAGTGATCAGGTTGGTTTTCCGTATTCTCTAAGATACAGTGACCGGTCCGGTAATACATCATGTAGCGATCACTATCTTGAATGATAGTGACGTAACCGCACATGTTTCCTTCCCAGGGTTGATCGGTGACAAAAACATCGTCACGTGGAGTTGGTTGGTGAAGTCGAAGAGTTGCGCCTTCATCAAAAGACTCAAGAAGATGGTTATCTAAAAACAGCTCCAGTCGGCTATCAATGGAATGTATGCTGGGGTTGCTCATTATATAAATTAGGATTTAAGAGTAAGAGCGTAAACTGTGGCGCGATCGAGGTGAATACGGAGCATGTAAGATCCATCAGGCAGGTCGTTTAAGCTGTAGTTTTTCCAGCTGACGGAATGATGAAAACTATCTCCAGAAAGAGAGATAGCTTCTTCCTGGGAATAGCCTCGTACCCGATAACCGGATTCAGTTAAGAGTTCAACTTGAATACTGCCTTGGGAGGCATCTGCATTGAGCGTAATGGTATGAATCTTTGACAGGTCAAGTGGTTTGAGCGTAATCTGTCCTCTATGTTCAAGAGGTTGTCGTAAAGTGGGTTGATCGCTTAGAGGGACGGGTCGAATGCCGATAAATCGATCTTTGGGAATAGAGGCCATGCCGATACCTGTCAGTTTTCCGCGGCCGGCAACACTGGTAGCGCCTCCGGAATACCCTCCATAATAAAAGCGGATTTCATCATCTAGGACAACTGGAGTGGCATTGGTAAAAATGGACCCACTATCGAAGGCTTCGGCTGAACCTCGATTTAGCACGAATTGATTTTGAAAGGGTCGTTGCCAGGCTTTCCCATCTTTGCTGATGGCCAGTTCGATATCAATGACACCACCACCGATAGCACGATTGAGGATCTGAAGGAGTGAAAAATAATAGCCCTGATAGTAGAAAACGGGAGAGGAGTGGAATTCGACTGATGATGGATCGTTATCATCGGGGGTGAGAAGCAGTTCGGGTTGGGACCAATGAATAAAATCATCGCTTTCAATCCGGCCCATGGCGTGCTTCCAAGACATGCTTCCATCGGGTCCATCAATCCACATTTTCCCATAAATGGCATAGATTTTTCGGATAGGATCATAGATGGAATCAACTGCGTCTGACATCGTCAGAGCTCGATGCCATGGATGACTAGTGTCATCTGAAAAGGGCAGTTCTTTAGCTCCATAAGCCATGAGCGAAAGGGGAGCTTGGGGATGTTTGCTCCAGTGAATACCATCTGGTGAAAAGGCAACGTGAAGTCCGGGGTTTTCTTCATCACCTTCACCGGAGAAATCGAAGTAGCTCATTTTGTAACGTTGGGACTCTTCTGAAGGATTAGGATCCACGATAACCCAAGCGCCATAGCGGTAGGAGTAGCCTCCGTTTCCCAGCATAACGATGTTGTTTTTTGGGCTTCTTTCTATCGAGAAGAAGTCGAACATCGGTTTTTTGAAGTGAATCCCATCGTCTGATTCAGCATAACAGACGGGGTGATCTAAAGTCCGCTTGGCTACTTGATTTTCGGCATAGCCTTGATACCAGAGTTGATATTTTCCTGTCTCTGGATTGCGGTAGATACTCGACCATGCGATGGCAACTTCCCAGGGATAATCTTGTGCGATAACGGGGTTATTGGCACAGCGTTTAAAAGGAGTGACGATACGTTCCGTGCCGGAGCGGTAAAGAATCGGGGTATCGTCGGCGAGTAAAATGGTGTGATCCGAAGATCCATTTGGGGCCATCTCGGATATAAAGGAGACTCCTTAGAACCGGTCAATCTTCATATTGTTTTTTTGAAAAAGTTTCTGAAAACTAACATGTTCAATAGATATTTCGAACACTGTTAACCCAGGAGAGTAAAGGATCGTTAAGCTGTTCCATTTCGTGACAAAGCTTATCAAAGAGATCCTTCTTAATCCCTGCGTAATCGGGATTATCGATTTGGTTTTCGAGTTCATGTGGGTCTCTTTCCAAATCATAGAGTTCACCGAAGGTGGAGGCGTTAAAGACGAGCTTATGCGTTCGAGTTCGCAGCATACGCTGCTCCAGATTCATAAAATGCCGAGTGAATTGAGCATAGACGTAGTCGCGATTATTTGCAGCTGTATTGTTCAGCATAAGAGGAAGAATGCTTTCTGCTTGTCCCAGGTCGGGTGAGTTGCCCGTTGCGATTTCGGCTGCAGTGGGACAGAGGTCGTGTAGATAGATGAAGGCGTCAGAAGTAGTTCCGGGAGTTTGACAATCAGGATGGCGAACAATGAAGGGAATGCGGGCGGTTTCTTCGTACATAAACTCTCCTTTTTCAATCAAACGATGAGCGCCTACTGCGTCTCCATGATCTGAGGTAAAGACAATGACGGTATCGTCGTAGCGTCCGTTCTCTTCCAGGTAGGTGAAGAATTCGCCAATGCAATCGTCGATCAGGGTGATATAGCCCATGTAACGGGCAATGAATTTTTGCCAGTCCGACCAATCGTAAGCATCGACTCCCCAAAAATGTGAAATAAACTTTTGGTGAATAGGTTTATTCTCAAAGGTCTCGGCAAATCCAGGGTCTTCCAGAATATCTTCCGGATTGTACAGGGAAAAGTAGGGTTCTGGCAACACACAGGGTGTATGTGGGCCCCAGAAGTTCATCCACAGGAAAAAAGGTTCATCGTTTTGCATTGCTTGATCGACGAAGACTTTCGATTCATCGACAATGAAATGAGGGATAGAAGCTTCGGCTGGACCACTGAGTTTTCCGTAAAACTCTTGAGTCTTCTTGGTGCCAAAAACGCTTTCGCTGACTGTAGGGATAGCAAAGCCCTTTCGATTTAGCCATTCGCTGTATGGATTGCCCTCGAGTGGTGATTGAGGGAAGGCAAAATTTTGATAAACGCCAGACCCAGGGAAAGCATACCCGGCAAAATCATGACCGGTGAACCCCACTTTCGTTGGGAGCTTATCGTCATCGACATGCCATTTCCCAGTGAGAATAGAATGGTATCCAGTAAGGTATTCGTTGATACCGGAGATTCCGTCTCTTATTCCGACTTTTTCTTTTCCTTCGGAATTGCCGACCACGCCATGTTCTGTGGGAATAAGACCGATGTAGAGTGATGCTCGGGCTGGCCCACAAATGGAAGTAGGGGTATAAGCGCTGGTAAAGGAGATTCCTTCTTTTGCCAGTCGATCAATATTGGGTGTTTTGAGGGTTGGGTGTCCAGAGCAACCCAACATATCCCAACGGTGTTGATCCGTCAGGATATAGACGATGTTCTTTTGTTTTTTGATGATGATTTACTTTTGTAATGACTTAATGGCAGCACGGTAGCGTTTAAGGGTAATGTTGATATTGGATCGACGATTTCGGGCCATCCAAAGTTTTTCAAATCGTTTTTGTAAGGCAGTCATTTCTCTGGCTAATGCTTTACGTTTTGCTGGCGCGTTGTCTCCTTTGGGTCCGAGGATGGCCAGTTTGCGGGCGGCATGGCTCGTTGTATCAACGGCAAAGATCCAATAAGAAAGGATGTTTTGAGGATCACTTCCTTTGGTTTTTTTCGCTTCAATCAGAGCAGCCCGCACTTTTTCCATTTTCTTAAGAGCATCTCTGCCAACCGATGCATCGAATGCCATTTGTGTCCTCGATATCACGTTGTTTTTGCTGACGATGGCATTTTGCTTTCCCTCTAGTTGGAATAAGGGACTATCGACTTCAGCGAAGAAAACATGCTGCCATATACTTTGGTAGTGTGGTAGTATCCGCAAAAGAGAGACATCTCCGAGCAGGTCGATTGCTTTAGCGAGAGAAGCTTTTTCACAACCCAAAAACAATTTGGCGAAACGGGAAGTGAAGCTCTGCCGGTCGGCATTGACATTCCAACTTTGTTCGGCCCCAAAGAGATAGCCATGCCAGGAATATTCCATGAAGTTGTAGTGGCCACCATCGCCCCAATCTGTATTGAGAAAGCCTTCTGCTTTGTTTCGTTTTCCAGCTGCGGCAAAGCAGTGGATGTTTGCGTTGGCTTCAGGGAGACGGCTAAAGAGTGAGACCCAACTGGATGTTCCGGGGCAGGCATAAAAGGGCAGTCCAACCTTTTTGAACTTTGAAATGGCGGCGTAGTTGTGGTCGTAGTCATAGCCCCAATCCAAAACGGTAACATCTTGAGGGATTTCTTCAATTAGTTCTGGGTAATGGTGGATGATGTCACCCCAGAACATGATGTTTTTGCCGTATTTTTTGCAGAGGTCGTTCAGCTTGATGATGTGTCTGAGATAGGCTCTGCCTTTGCCTATTTTCTGACATATTTCGTAGCTTTGCCCCCAGCCGAAATCCCAGGTTTCATCACAGCAGATGTTGAAGCGTGTCGATCGAAAGAGAGGCAAGAATTCGGAGAAGAGACTATCCAAAAAGACATAGGTTTCAGGATTGGCTGGTGAAAGTGCATATCCGCGGCCGTTCCATTTGTCGTCTTTGACGATGTACTTCCCGATACCCCAATCTTCGGCTAGGTGATGGTATTCTTTGTTGGGGCGGATGACAGAGGAGAGATGACCGAAGGTGGCGAGGGAGGGAACGAGTTCAATCCCATGTTGGGCACAGTGTTCGTCGAGCTGCAGAATATCTTCGGCCGTTAAGGGAGAAGTGCCTTTACCAATGTTGGGGTGACCGCGATAGGCAAAGGTATGTTCGATGTAGAGCTGGAAATGGTTGATCTTATATTGGGCGAGTTGCTCGACCAGCTTGAGCAGTTCTTCGAGTTTTGGGATGCGCCCGCGACAGACATCGTAATAGATCCCTCTTGCTTTGAAATCGGGCCAGTCATCGATCTGTAAATTGGGAAGTTGTTTTCGAGGGGATTGCTTTTGGATTTGTTCAAGGGTGCGAAGCCCATATTCCGCTGCAACGGGACTACCCACCTCCAAGGTGATGCCTTTATCGGTGATGCGTAGTTGATAGCGTTGGGTATCCAATTTTTCATTCACCCGGATGGTAACAGTATCGGCTATCTTGGGGATGCCTATATGAATATGGCGAGCGCTTAAAAGGGTTTTTACCTGTTTGGCGCAGGCGAAAAGTGATTGATCGCTAATGGCGATACTGGCTCCATTGGGTATGCTAAATTTACCCTTGTTGAGGATGAGTTTTTTGGGTTGGGGAATAAGGGCTGAAACCATGATTATTTGAGGTTTTAAGAAGAAGGGGCATCAAAAAGCTTTTTGGAGAAGATGGTCGAGAAGAGAATGATGAAAGTGGCACTTTTTTTAGGATATTATGTAGATGGAAAATTTATTTTTTGTATGCGGAGGGGGTTTACCGGAAAGATATGAGTGATGGATGACTGAGATGAGGAGTCATTTTACACCAGTTTTCTCGATCTTCATCTGCTTCAATATCTGGCATAAATCCGAAGTCGAGGTACGTTTTGATGGCCGCCAGGCGTCCGGTAGAGGTACGTAAAAAGCTTCGAACATGCGATTGCTGGAGTCGTTTCATAGCGACACTTAACATAGGTTTGGCCAAGCCTAAACCTTGAAAGTCAGGATGAATCGCGACCCAATGAATTTGTCCCCATTCACGGTTTTTCCAGTTTGGCTGCCACCAGGCGGTGATGGTTCCGATTTCATGGCCGTTACTTGTCACTAGAAAGAAAGATCGTTCCTCCATAGACTCAATGTCTTTTCCGAATTCCCTTTGAAAGAGGTCATTATCGATCTGGCCAAAAGGTTCGGCTGCTTTTTGAAGGCGAGTCCATATTGTATCCTCTCCTTTTCGATATTTTCGAACATTATATCCTTTGGGAAAAGGATACTCAGGAATGTCATCCATTGTCTCCTTTACCATGATGACGTTGAGGTTTTTCACTGTTTATAGATGCAAACGAAGAAGTTTATGATCACTGGCGAAGATGGCTTTATCTTTTGTCGTAAATCCAGCATCCCATGGTTTCGGAGAGGTTGTTTCAGAGAGCATTTTTCCGGAAGGAGTAAGGGTGGATGTTTTTCCAGTGGACTCAACAATCAAGAGATTGTCAGAAAGTCTTTCGAAGCGATCAATTGGATCCATGCATTCGGCATGCCAAAGTATATTGCCTGTAAAGTCCAATCCAAGAAGGTAGCCTTGGGAAGTTGCTGCATAGAGGCGTTGTTTTGGCAAATCGATAGAGACTCCTTTTACTTCTCCGGCCAATCTGTTGATGAAACATTGTTTGATTTTCAAAGAAATAGCTTCGGATTTTTCGGCCTGAAGCTGATAAAGATGAAGGTTGTTGGCCCGGTTAGCGCCGATAGCTAAAAACCAGGATTCACCTGTCCATTCAGCGGTAACGGCGGTCATTCGGCTGGTCCAACCTTCAATCGGGATTTCCTTAATTAACTGTCCGTTTGGTTTCAGTATACGACAAGTGGATTGGTTGCTAATAACTTCACCTCCGACGAGGACTTCTTCATTTCCATCGAAATCCAGATCAATGGGATATATTTGGCCGGGCACTCCATTGTCGTAGCGAAAAACCCATTTCTGGTTTCCCTTTGGATCAAAGCCTCTAAAAATCTTATCTCCACAGCCTACGTAGATGATGGTGCCTTCCTGTGTTTTAGCTGCTTTGACGGCAACAGCCGATGGATGAAAGAGCTCCCACCAGTATGAGTAAGAGGGAATGGCATCGATTTGGTGGGTCCAATTTATTTTTCCTTTTGTGACCGAGGAAAGAGCGGATTTGCCGTGTCCGACAAAACAGGTTTCTCCTTCGGGTTCTGATGAAACTGACAGTGCGTGGATGGGGCCTTCGAGGGAGGTTTCCCATTCTTTGGTAAAGGATGTACTATAGAAGATGAGGCGACCGGTTTCACTGCTACAATAAATTCCTCCACTCAGGCTAGGCGCCATTGCCGTCGTCTTTTCATCAAGATTTGCCACTGTTTCAAATTCAAGGTGACCTCGCTTAATGCTTTCTTGGCTGGAGGAAATTGTTTCCTGTTTTTGAATAGATGGTTTTTCGTGGGAAATGATTTCAACTTTTTCCGGACCGGAAAGGGTTATATGGGTCCCATCCACTGACTTGAGTTGGTATTCGGGTTCGTTCTCAGTGCGAATTTGAGCGAAGTGGGTAAAAGATACCGATTCTTCCGGTTCCAACTCGAGAACGGTTCGTGTGGTAAAAACAGTGATGACCTTATCATCGGTACTATAACGCTTTTGCCATAAAAGCCCCATGTTTTCTTCCGGAGGTACCGGGGGTCCCGGCAGTTTGCGATCGTATTGTAGTGATTTGCTTTGTTCCTTCACACTGATGGAGTGAGGATGATTGCAGGTTCCGGAGAGCTGAAAATGAATATCGTTTCCCTTTTCTACAGATCTTTGGGCAGATAGCTTATTCTTCTGGAGGGTCGCTTTTCCAGGAGTGCGTAAGTGGTTTTCCAGAACATACGATCCCGATTGCTTGGCTCTGACAGTGTCATGAAAAAGAACTCCAATTTCCGGAAAAAAGAAAATTTCTCGGATCCAGTCGGCTCCATTATAATTGTTGAGTTTCATACGGACATAGCCGCCTTGGTCAGAATTATAAGAGGATTCGAGGAGTTCGGCAAAACTGGGAACGGTCCCCGATAAACCATCACGCATAATGGTGAGGACAGAGTGGTTTTCTGTTTCGGGGTAGTAACACCCTGTGTCGGAAACGATGAAGCTAACTCCATGTCTTGAATAATCCAATACATCGAGTGTGTCGGCATAGGCATGTGAACCGGAGCCCAGACCATCGATCAATAGATAGGCATCTTTACGTTCCCAGCCTGCTCGAAAAGCAAGTTTATCAAAACAGCGTTCGATGGGAGCATCGGGTGGGGTATCAAAGATGCCTTCTGTAAGATCCGGGTTTTTTTCAAAAACCTCATGAACAATAGGGTCTACCTTGATCACGGTCAATCCGATCGAATCAATGGGAATCGCCGGCTCAACACCTATATCGAAGGCTCTGGGAAGAAAGACTTGTGAACGCAGATTTCGAAATCTTTCGGCGAGATTATTCACAAAAGTATAGCGTCCATCTCGATGCCAGGCTGCTGCGGCACGCAGGCTGGGTGCAGGGAAAGATCGGAGAAGCCCTCCATCGCCGGAACAGGGCATCCATCCAAGGTTATTCACGATGGCGATAGCACATTCTCCAGCTTTGCGTGCGCCTCCGCTTTCAAAAAACTGATGCTTTGGCTCAAGTAAAGCATAGTCGATCATGGGTGGTTGCGATAAAAACCAACCATGACAAAGGCCATCGCAGAGTGGCTTCCAGCTTCCCTTATAATAGGGTTGAAAAATTTGTTCCGAAACAGATTTCCAGTTTTTCCATTCTTCAATTTCTGGGTGATGTCGTTCGCAGTAGTCGGCAAAATAAGCGAGGGCCAATCCTGGAATAAGGCCGTGATTTTGCCTGGGGTAGTCTGGAGCTGTATAGAGTGGTATATTTACTTTGCAGATACCTTGATCACTGCAAATCCAATCGAGAATGAATTGAAGGAAGGGTTGCCGCAGGTCTTCTTCGATCATTCCTACACTTTCGAGGAGGCGATACGAAGCGATGATGTGGGACATTCTGAGATGGAGATCCCGGATATTGAAGTCACCTTCAGGAACGCCATAGCGGAGGATGGCTCGCCAGACATCCTGGGAAGTTTTGAGTAGATCTGTTTCTCCTGTCAGATAAGCCAGAAAGCCTTTATGGGTATACCCGTCACTACTTTCGACTTGCCATTCCAATTCCGGTTCAGGGAGCTCTTTTTGGCGAATCATTTCGGCGTAATGATCGGGCATTGGTATTTGAGTCACTTCCTGTTTTGAGAGAAAGGGTAATGGATTTTCTATGACACTGAGAAGATAGCTTAGGCCTTTTTTAAGTCCTGGAATATCTGAATATCCTAGATGAATAATATTATACCCTGTGCCCAAGGGGTCCATGAGAGTGCGCACTTCGTAGCCTTCAGGGCCGGGGTAAGTACAATCGGTAGAACAGAAAAAACGGAAATAAAGTTCTTTTACACATTCACTATCGCTGAGATTGCCAATCAAGAAAACCGGGCCTTGGGGCTCTGTAAGGATATCGAAGGATGGATTTGCCTCCACTCTGGCATTGGCTCCTAAATTTTGAAGAGCTTCTTGTAGTTCCTTCGCCGCTGATTTGCCTATGTCGTTTTCAGGAGCTGAGATGATGATATCGACTGAAGAATCGAGTGGGGTAAGACGTTGTAAAGGGCGAGGGGTAAGCTGAATCATTTGAATTTTTTAATAGATTGTTTTGTCGGAACTGCGTTTGTCGCGGACCAATTTTCCGCTGTATAATTTTCCTCGCATCGCGTCTTTTCGGAAAGGGCCGGAGGCATCGTAGTGAGGTTCATTGAGATCGACTGTATTTAGCATAATGCCTGCTTTATGTCGCGTAAGCGATTTAGCGATAAGACCATTTGGAAGAATAAAAACACTCTGCCAGAGTTGATAGTAGGCAGAGGAGTTCGGAGCGCTAATCCACATATAGTTGGCTGATGCATGCGCCTGTAATGAAGGCCGCATAATAGTGGTATGGACGGTAGGGCCTTTGTGCCTGGCATTGTGGAAGGAGTCAAAGATACAGCGCACACCGAGTTTGTTATAAGCACGATACAGTTCGGGAAATCGAAGATCGTAACAGATGAGCATGCCACAGAGAACTCCTTTTATTTTAATAACGGGAAAATGATTTCCCGGTGTATAATACTTTAAATCGTCAACCGTGCAGAATCGCTTATCGTATCGTTCGACGACTTCTCCTTTTGGATTGATCGCGTAGAGGGAGTTGTGGGGGAGGTGTGAGCCGGTGAGAGGATGATTACTTCCCAGGATAATCCAGAGTTTTGTTTTTTTCGCGAGTTGGCAGATTTTTTTCGTTTCGTCGTGTAGAGTATCCCAATCGTAATTTTTCCACGAAGTGAAGGCAACTCCGGCATAACCACTAAGGGCGCATTCGGAAAAGTGAACGACATCGGCTCCTTGTGTTTTGGCAGAGAGGATTTGTCTCTGTATCTGACGGGAATTTCGTTTGATGTCTGAACCAACGGAGAATTGGCAGGTTGCTATCTTGAGTTTTTTGGAGGTTGGCATGGAGCTAATCTTTGAGGGTGTTTATCTGTGGCGTTTGCAACCAAGGAAGGTCTGACCTCTGAGCTGATGGTTGAGTTCTCTGTTGGTCGCGAAAATCATGTGCCGATGAACAAAGATGCGTTTAAAACGATGAACTTCATCGAGGGCTTCAAACATGTTGGAATATCGAAAATCGTCGCAAACCAAGATACCGTTTGGTTCCAAAAGTGAGATAATTTTAGGAAGATTGCGTCTCACTTCATTTGCATCGTGAGAGGCATCACAAAAGATGAGTTCAAATTTTTTGGTGAATTCAAGCGTCAGGAAATCGCCTTTGAGGATTTCCACAGAAGATAGAAGGTTTCGATCAGTTAGGTTTTCGCGGAGGGATTCGATGACGCCACCCGGTCTCTGAATATGTTTTAAATAAATATTTCGAGACCACTCTGGTTTATCGTTGAGGCTTTCTCCATAAAAAGATTCCCATTCATCCGTGTTGGTGAAATAATTATCGACAGTCTTAAAATGAGGCTTATGTCGATTGAGCCGAACGCCATTGGCAATGTAGCTGGTTGATTTGCCCACCCAACTACCAATCTCCAAAATATTTCCTCTGGCTTGCTTCGCTAAGTCAAAAAGTCTGAGTCCTTGCAGTGGTCTGATCATCCCCTCCGGAGGAAACAACAAATTGAGATAGGGTATTTTAAGAAAAGAATTCATTGAGAGGGTGTGCCGGCAAGGAACAAAAAAGACACACACTCAAAAATGAAAGATACCGGAATCTATCGTAAAGCTCTAAAAACTATTCGTTGATAAAATCATGACCAAATAGGGTATTGGCTTCAGCGCCTTCGGGAGAAACGGGGTGGCCATGTTTTTCTCCCCAGAGATAGTATCCCATATGTGTCATCGGACCGCGATCTTTTCGCAATTCATCCGGGAATCCGTCACGGAAGTTACCCTGCCACCAATGCATGATGGGAAAGACTGTTCGGTCATAATCTTCATAGTCCTGGATTTCTGCGAAATCTATTGGAGAAGATGGGTTCCAGATGTGATAAGCTCCGGAAAATAAGCTGATGAACTTACTTTCGAGGTCATTTGTACCCCAGAAGGTAATATTAATGCCGTCGATATTGGGACTTTTTTGAGCCTGTTTACTCCAGTAGCGGGTGGCATGATAAGCCCCACGGTATTGCCCAACGCTAATGCCGGCACCGGCCATCCAACGCATTTTACCTTTTCCGGAATATTTTTCTACGGCCTCGTCGATACTGTCATATCGGGCTTGCCAGTATTGCCAAGGTTCAATGATGACGTTGTCTTGAATGTGTTCCGGAACAGGCCGTCCGGCATGGTCGGCCCATATGCGCAATGTGAGCTCCTTATTTTGTGCTACTCCAATTTCCTGAAGAATGTTGTAATACCGTTCGACCATATCGGAGGGAGTGTAGCTTTGAGGCATGTCAGATCCTAAAAACCATTCTGCTTCGTCGAGTCCGAGATGGATCGTTGTCTTGCCGGGCATGACTTTGACTACTTGTGAAACCATTTCTTTGATCAGAGTGAAGATCTCTTCACAGATAAGAAAAGAAGATCCATGGTACATGCCTTCTCCGCCGCGTAGGTTTTTTCGATGATGAACTAAGGATCCCACGTGACCCCATGCCTCTAATTCAGGAATGATTTCGACATGATAGGATTCTGCATAATGAACGAGTTCGGAGAAGTCATCCATCGACATGGCATAGGGATTGTCTTTGCCAAAGGGTAAGCCCTCAAAACGTAGTCCACAGATTTCATCATCGTAGAGATGGAGATGAAGTTGATTCATTTTTAGGCGATGCAGAATACGGATGATTCGTTTCAGCATCGGTAGTGGGAAAATACTACGCCCTAAATCAACCATAAAGCAGCGTTTACGGTAAGCAGGTCTGTCGTTGATTTCCATTTCGGACCAAGATCCGCCTGGCGATAGTGCAATAATTTGTAAGAGAGTCTGTAATCCATAGGAGAGACCTGCTGAGCTCCCAGCGGAGAGAGTCCCTTTAGATTTTGTTAAAGTAAGATGGTATCCTTCGGGATTAAGGGAGGGATTATCACTTTTCAGCTCAATGGGATAAGCATCCGGATTCTTTGTGATAGAGACATTTTTGAGATTATCAAAATCTTGAGCAAAGATTGCCGGAGGAGAGTCTCCTTGGAATGAGAGTTCTGTAGGAGCCGGAAATGGTTCTGTCAGTTTTACGCTTTGTGGATAAGGCCAAAGCCATTCAAGTTCTTTCATGTTAGGGTTCGAAAGTCGGTTTATCTTGATCCTGATTTAAAGAAATAGATTCTTCGTGGTAATGAAGCGAGTGAAAGATTTTCTAAAAAATGAAAAACCGGTGAGATGGTTGTTTTATGGAGATAGCATTACGCATGGGGCTCTCCATACCTATGGTTATCGAGACTATGTCGAATTGTTTTCGGAGCGTGTTCGTTTTGAATTAGGGAGACCGATGGATTTAGTCATAAACAGCGCTATTTCGGGGGATAACACAAGGGGATTGCTAAACGGTTTTGATTGGCGGGTCGCTCAATTCAAACCAGATGTGATTTTCATTATGATTGGGATGAATGATTGTAGTGATGGGAATGATATCAATGTTCAAGAATTCGAGCGTAATTTGATGACGTTAACCGAAAAGATTGAACAGTTGGGAGCGGTTGCTGTTATCCAAACAACTTGTCCGATTCTTCCGGGACAGGCTCCCGATCGTAGTCCCCATATCGATCATTTTATGGAGGCGAATCGGCGAGTGGCCCAGGCAAAGAATTTACCGTTGATTGACCACACCAAGATTTGGGAAAGGAATTCCGAGAAGTTCTTTATGTGGATGAGTAATGAATTTCATCCCAATGAATATGGTCATCGAGTTTTTGCCCGCAGTATTTTCGAAGCGCTCGGGATTTATGATGAGATGAGCAATACTTGTCGACTATTTCTGCCGTAAGATTTTTTATTTTTCCCAATCTAAGATAATCTTTCCGCTTTTTCCTGAAGACATCAGTTCAAAAGCGGCTTCGTAATCGGTATAGTGAAAATGATGAGTGATGATGGGAGAAACATCGAGGCCGGACTGGATCATCGATGTCATTTTGTACCAAGTCTCATACATTTTTCTTCCATAGATACCTTTAAGAGTGAGTCCGTTGAAAATAATGGCATTCCAGTCGACAGAGGTTTCACTGGGGAGAATTCCCAAAAGTGCGATTTTCCCTCCATGGAACATGACAGAGATCATGTCGTTGAGGGCAATAGGGTTACCTGACATTTCGAGCCCGACATCAAATCCTTCTCTCATTCCCAATTTCTTTTGAGCGTCGAGAAGAGATTCTTTTCTCACATCGACGGTTAGAGTTGCTCCCAATCTTTTTGCCAGGTTGAGCCGGTAGGGATTTACATCTGAAACAACAATATGACGTGCTCCAGCTTGTTTAGCGATAGCAGCAGCCATACAGCCAATGGGTCCTGCTCCTGTGATAAGAACATCTTCTCCCAACAGATCGAAGGTAAGGGCAGTGTGAGCGGCATTTCCCAGAGGATCAAAGCAAGATAAAATATCTGTGGGGATTTCTGGAGCAGCATGCCAAACATTAGATGATGGGATACAGAGGTATTCTGCGAAAGCGCCGTTGCGATTAACACCAACGCCTTTGGTGTCATTGCAAAGATGGCGGCGTCCTGCCAGGCAGTTACGGCAGAGGCCACAAACCAGATGTCCTTCACCTGTCACGAGATCACCCTTAATAAATCCGTATGCATTGGAGCCACTTTTTTCGACTCTCCCGACAAATTCATGACCAATCGTCATAGGTGGAAGAATGGTTTTTTGAGCCCATTTATCCCAGTTGTAGATATGGACATCTGTTCCGCAGATAGAGGTTTTCTCTATTTTAATGAGAACATCGTTGATGCCAGGTTCCGGCAGAGGAACATCGGTGAGGGTAAGGCCAGGGCCTGAGGATTGTTTGACGAGGGCTTGCATATGCAAATGAGAAGAACCTCACGCTAAGCATCAAAGACCTAAAGATGAAAGAAAATAAGAAGAGCAGAGAAAAGATTTTCTGAAAAGAAGATGCCTTGATATTATAAGGGAATCTAAACGAGATCTTTTACTTCGTGATTGAGAGCTTTGAGCGCTAAAGTGACTTCAATTAAAAGAGTGATGGCAGATACAATGATACCGATAATACTGAAAAAGAGAAGGGAGACTTGAAGGATACCAATCGGTGCGTCGAATAGGGTCATAAAAAAAATGACGGGAACAATAAAACTGCTGCAGGCGATACTGAAGGTAATGGCAATCATGGATATCTGGAGAAGTTGACTGCGCCGATAGAGAATTTTCATTTGGATGAGCCTTCGTTCTTTTTTCTCGGGTGGTTCGGATTCAAGCGTTGCCGCAAAGGTTCTGGTTCGATCAATTGTCCGCCCCAATCGGTTGGTGAGAGAAAGCAGGATGAGACCAACACCCGAAATGAGGACAATAGGAGAAATCGAAGCCTGCAGGCATTTTGTATAAAGGTCGATGGTTTCCATTATTATCAATTTGATTAGACGATGCTTATATAATCTTCGTCAATATTTCGCTTTTGGCTGAGTCGTGTTATTTCTGGTCAGTTTCATCTGTTGACAGAGTAGGGTGTCTACTGGCATTTTAGATTCTAAGGAGGGAATGAAATTTCTCTAATCTTTTTCAATTATCCTGATAATTTGTGGAAAGTATTTCACGCAAAGACCCGAAGACCCAAAGATAGAAGAGAATAATATAAGTAAAGAGGTGGTTGATGCAGCGGTACAAATTCATCGAGATCTTGGGTCAGGGCTTCTGGAAACAGTATATGAGGTAGTGCTTGCACGTGAATTAGAAGAACGTGGACTTTTGATTGAACGGCAGGTCCCTGTATCGATTAAATACAAAGGAATTCATTTTGATGAAGGATTTCGAATAGATATTCTTGTTGAGGGAAAGGTAATTCTCGAACTAAAATCTGTGGAGCAACTCCATAAGATTTATCACAAACAGCTTTTAACTTACCTAAAACTGAAGGAATTGAAGCTTGGGTTCCTACTTAATTTTGGCGCATCAATGATGAAAGATGGGATTAAGCGAGTCATCAATGGACTTGACGATAAAAGTCTCGGGGTCTTTGGGGCTTTGCGTGAGCCAAAACTTTAAACTGCAACTTGAATATCCGTTAGATTAATCCCGCTTTTTTCCAATAGGGATTAACTGAAACAACTTTTCCGGTTTCCATGGCTTTATCGATAGCGAAACAGGTGATGGCTGACTTTAACCCATCTTCCAATCCAGTCGTCGGAGGACGGTCTCTGAGCATACTACCGGCTAGTTCTTTTGAGAGGACGACATCACCTCCACCGTGACCACTACTGGAACCAGTTTGAAGAGAGCGGATTCTTGTTTTAAAACCGATACGTTGAATTTCTATTTTTCCAGTCAGGACATCGGCTCGGATAGAGCCCTCGGTTCCGCAAATGTACATGCGGCGTTCCGGAATGCCTGCATTGGTGTTGGTGTGAAACGTTGCTCGAACACCGTTGGTATATTCAATAATGGCGACTTGGTTGTCGATGATGTCTTTGTCGGACGTAAATGGATTTTTCCCCACGGGGCGAGGCCATGATTGATAGGCAGGTTTACCGTCTTTATCCTTACCGATACGGCGCATGTGTTTGATGTTTTCAGGGATAAAAAAATTAAGGCCTCCGAAAGAAGCTACTTTGCTGGCCTTACTTTCTACCATCCAATTGGCTAGATCGATGTCATGGCTGCATTTTTCCAAAAGATGGGTTCCTGCGTTTTGAGTCAGTCGCCGCCAATCTCCCATAATGTAGCCTCCATGGTTGAAGCCTAAGGTTTCATTGAATTCGAGGCTGATGATATCACCGATGGTTCCTTTGTTGAGAAGTTGCTTGAGTTTGCGATAATGGGGAGAAAAGCGAAGAGTGAATCCAATGTTGAATTGCCTTCCGCTTTTTTTCCAGGCTCGGTACATGGCGAGAGAGTCTTCGAAATTGGTGGCCAAGGGTTTTTCACAGAAAACATCTTTTCCCTCTTCGAAAGCTGCCAGGACATTATCTCTGTGAAAGCAATTCCATGTGCCGATAATGACCCAATCGACCTGAGGGGCTTTGACGAGATCCTGATACTTCTTATAGGTCTTGGGAGCATAACCAATTAGATCTTGAGTTTCTTTGATCGATTTTCGACTCAGATCGCAAAGCGCTGTTACTTTGAGACGTGAATCGAGAGGAAGGAGTGTGCTGAGTAGGCTTTGAATTCTACCGCCGCAACCAATAATACCAATGCCGATTTCTTTTTTCATATGGGTTTCTTTCCCAATCAATAAGGGATGGAGGATTCTTTTCTCAATAATTGACAGTTGTTGTCACTCATTTTCGTCGAGTACGTTTTCGTCTGGTGAAAACGTAGTTGACAAAGAAACCAATACCCATGAGGGCTCCAATTTGTCGAAAAGAGCGCATTGCACCGATTACCTGATTGAGAGAAGTGGACTTGGGTTCTTTCAGTGCTAAGAGAAGAGAGGTTGTCAGGAGAACGGAAGTGTAGTGAATGATGACGCAAAGATGATAGGCGTCCAGTTTTTCGATTTGTAAACTCCAGAGTTTTTCGAGAAATAAACCTCCCAAAATGGGGGCAATTGCGGCAGTAAGTGATGTAATCGATAGATGGATACTGATGGCTGTTGTCTTAGCTTCAGGTGGGATCAATTTTAATAAAAGATTGAATGAACCCAAGAGAAATCCAGATGAGAAAAAGCCACTTATGGCAAAAAGCCCATAGAGTATCCATGTTCTTTCCGGGGTAACCCAATAACCGGAATAACCGCAAGGGAGCCAGATAAACATGATGACGAGTAAGACAGGCCGAATTCCGTTTTGATCGAAGAGCCTCCCCCAGGCTGGCAGGGCAAGAGCTCCCGCGATGCTGGAGATAGTGACAAATCGTGCTACCTGGTCGACTTTCAGGTGTAAAGCTTCATAGTAAAAAACCATAAAGAAGGGACCGAGAAAACTGGCGGCAAAACCAAAGCTAGCTCCAAAGAGAAAAAAGAGAATAAGGGGTTTTGAATGCAGAATAATACGGATCTGCGATTTCAGATTGTATTTTTTTTCCCGGAGTTGATGGTCAGAGGTCGAAAGGATTTGGTATTGGAGAATAACAGAAATAGCTCGAAGAAAAACAGAGATATAAATGATGATTTGAAATCCTAGAATAATGTTATCGGTTTCCAATAGGGAGAGAATGTAACTACCTCCGAGTATAATGAAAATGGTAGTGATCTGGAGGATTCGGTTTCGTTTGCCAAAATATTTTCCGCGAATACGCCCGGGAACCCATTCTTGAAGCCATGAGGTAAAGGCAACACCAAGGATGGCATGAAAAAAACTGGATAGGAAAAAAAGGATAAAAAAGATTTGACTGGCTAACTTTAGATTGTCTTGGGGGATAAAGGGAAGGACACTCGCCAGAACGGCCCAAATGATCAGATGGATCCAGGAGAAGACTTGGGTAACCGATTTCTGAGACCAGCGATTTCCCAGTAAGGGAACGATGATAAGTTGGGCGACATTGCACCAGGCTGGCAGGGAAACAATTAATCCATAGACGGAGTCAGATAGTTGAAAAGTTTGCGTCAGGAGCATGGCGATGATGAAGTTACTCGGTAGGATAAGAAAACCGAGAGGCATCGCTACAACTCCAAGAGCCTGGCCCAGGAAAAGGTTTTTCCGAAGGGTTGAAGGCGTTTTTTTAGCTATCTGAGAGGGTTTTTCTGATGAAGAGGTCAAAGGTTCTTCATTCATGTGGATCCTTTGTCAGCTGTACGCTCAAAGATGGAGGAAGGCAACGCAATCTCCATTTTCAATAAATGAGAAAAAATACAGAAGGTAATGAGATCCATTCCAGCGGCTGTTGAGGTTTTGATAAAATGATAGATCATTTGCGCTTCCGTTTTTTTCGCCTGGTGAAGGTATAGTTGGCAAAGAAGGTTAAACCGGTAAGGGCGCCGATCTGGCGGAAAGAACGCATAGCGCCAATGACTTGGTTGAGAGATGAAGATTTTAACTCTGTAATTTTAAAAAGAATGAGTCCACTGAGGAGGATGAGAGTATGATGGACAAATCCCATCGCTTGAAAGGTATGTAATTTATCCACTCCGTACCTTGAAATCTGTTCAAGAAGAAGACCTCCAATGATCGGAGCAATCGCTGCAGTAGCTGATGTGATGGCCACGTTGAGACTGATGGCGGTCGTTTTGGCTTCTCTGGGGATGAGTTTTAGGAGTAGATTAAAGGTGCCTAGAATAAAACCAGCTGAAAACAGACCTCCAGAGGCAAAGGCAAAGTGAAGAATCCAGGTTCGTTCGGGAGTTACAAAACACCAGCTATAGCCGAAGAACATCCAGATGAAGAGAATGACCAGGATGACAGGACGGTTGCCGTAGCTATCCAGGAGTCGACCCCAAGCTGGGAGTGAAACGGCGCCAGCGATACTGGCCACGATGGTATAGATCGCCAGATCTTTGACCCCAAGCTCCATGACTTCGTAGAGAAAAACATTAAAAAAAGGGCCGAGGAAATTTGTGGAAAAACCAAAGAGGGCTCCGAAAACAAAAAAGAGTTTCAGGGGTTTACTTTGGAGGATGAATCGGGTTTGTGCTTTGAGATTATGTGCGACTTCAATTTCACTTTGGGCAGAGGTGGAAAGAATCCTTTGTTGATAGAAAATGGAGAGTGCTCGTAGTAAAACTGAAGCATAGATGATGATCTGAAATCCGAGGATAGGATTGTTCTTTTCAAAGAAACTTAGGCAGAAGGTTGTCCCTAAAATAAAGAGAATAGTAGCGACTTGGAGAATGCGATTTCGCTTCCCAAAAAATTTGCCTCGGATACGTCCCGGAATCCATTCCTGAATCCAGGATGTCCAGGAGACACCGACCATTGCTTGCAGCAGACTGGAGAAGAGAAAAAGGATGAAAAAGATTTTTCCGGCGGTTTCGATATTGTCTTCCGGGATAAAGGGGAGGATGGAGCCCAAGGCGGACCAGACGAGAAGGTGTAACCATGAAAAAATCAGGGTAATGGTTTTTTGAGACCATAGTTTTCCCAGGAAAGGAATGATGATGAGTTGAGCAACGTTACACCAGGCTGGCAGGGAGACAATCAGGCCAAAGGTTGGATCAGATAACTGAAAGACCTGGGTAAGGAGCATTGCGATAATGAAGTTACCGGGTAGGGTAAGATACACGATCGGCATTGCGACAATCCCCTCCGAGAAGCAGAGTGAAAGATTCCTTCGCAGGGCTGAACGGTTACTGATATTTGTCGGTTGATCGGTCGAAATGGTTAAGGTCGAGTGATGCTCACTCATAATACTCCTTTTGTTGAGCGTACGCTCGGAAAACATTTCAGGCAATGCAACTCAATCTTTCATCAAAATGAACTTTTTTTGAAGACCCTAATTACGCTCGCTTGAAAGGCGAATGGATCAAAAGATCCGGGAACCGATCACAGATCAAAATGACAAGCGACTGTATGTTTTTTTTGATCTGTTTCAGCTGTATTTCGAAGGAGAGGTAATTTAGTCCGGCAGATATCCTGAACATGAGGACAACGGGTATGGAAGGGGCATCCAGAAGGAGGATTGATGGGAGAGGGTACATCCCCTACTAGAATTTGCCGTTTGCTCTTTTTACGTGGGTCAGGAGTGGGAATTGCTGAAATAAGAGCACGGGTGTAAGGATGTCTGGGGCGCTGGTAGATGTCATCTGCCTCACCCATTTCGACTATCTTGCCCAGGTACATGATGGCGATACGGTCTGAGATGTGTTTTACGACGGCAAGATCATGAGCAATAAAGAGATAGGAAAGCTGCATCTCTTTTTGTAGATCCATGAGCAGGTTAAGAACCTGACTCTGGACAGAAACATCTAGAGCGGAGACAGGTTCATCACAGATGATTAATTTTGGATTGAGGGCAATGGCTCGGGCGATGCCGATACGTTGTCTCTGGCCCCCAGAAAATTCAAAAGGAAAGCGATCAATAGCGTTAGCTTGGAGACCGACTTTTTTCATTAATTCGCAGACTCTCTTTTTTCTATGTTTGGCATTTCCAATGCCGTGAATAATAAAAGGTTCTTCTAGGATGTTGCTGATACTATGACGCGAATTGAGGGAATCAGCAGGGTCCTGAAAAATCATTTGAATATCCTTTCGCAGCGGCTTGAGTTTTTTTCTGCCAAGGGTTGTGATGTCTGTGTTTTGAAAATGGATACTTCCATTGTTGGGTTTAATCAACCGAGCAATAGTTTTACCTAGGGTTGATTTCCCACAACCGGATTCTCCTACTAGTCCGAGGGTTTCTCCTGCTTGAAGAGAAAAGGAAATATCGTCGACAGCTTTGCATTGGGCTTGAGCTGTTAAGAAGATACCGCTTCGAACCGGGAAATAGGTTTTCAGGTTTTTGACTTCGAGAAGATGGTTGGTGTCCAGCATTGTTTTTGGCAGTTTATGTTTCGCTGTGTCGGAAGCAGCTCACATAGTGATCTGGGCCAATTTGTTCTTCTGGTGGTTGCCTTTCTGCGCATTTATCTTCTCTCAGTGGACAACGGTTTTGAAATCGACAGCCGGAAGGCAGGTCGAGCAGCCCGGGGACCATACCTTCAATTGTTTGCATGCAGGTTTTCCTCTCATCCTCAAGTCGGGGTATTGAAGCAAGTAATCCCTGAGTGTAGGGGTGTTTGGGGTTTTCAAAAATATCGTAGACTGATCCACGTTCGGCCACACGCCCGGCATACATAACAACCACTTCATCGCAAGTTTCAGCGATGACGCCAAGATCATGTGTGATCAAAATTGTCGACATGCCCATTTCTTGCTGGAGCTCTTTCAAAAGTTCGAGGATTTGAGCCTGGATGGTGACGTCGAGGGCAGTGGTTGGTTCATCGGCAATCAGTAGAGCTGGTTTGCAGGCTATGGCCATGGCAATAACGACTCGCTGGCGCATGCCTCCTGAAAGTTGATGAGGATACTCTTTAATTCTGATTTGGGGAGATGGGATACCCACTTTGTCGAGAAGCTCGATAGCTTTAGTGAAAGCTTCTTCGTTTGTGATATCCTGGTGGAGAAGAAAGACTTCGCTGAGTTGTTTTCCAATGCGATGGACAGGGTTTAGAGCAGTCATCGGTTCTTGAAAGATCATTCCTATTTGTCCTCCTCGAATTTTCCGCATTTCTTCAATAGGAAAGGTCGCAAGATCTTGCCCTTTAAAGAGGATTTTTCCTCCAAGTAAATGTCCCATGGGTTGTGGAAGTAAGCGCATGATGGAAAGCGCCGTAACGCTTTTCCCGCAGCCGGATTCTCCGACGATCCCAAGGGTTTGTCCTTGTTGAATACTAAAGCTGACATCGTCGACAGCGGTCACTTGGCCCGCGTCGGTATCAAAAGCTGTGACTAAGTTCTTAACCTCTAAGAGAATTGTTTCGGAAGTCAGCTGCTGGGACGAATTATCCAAACTGGAGATCATGGGAGAAATAGAAAAATCCAGATTGGGTTTAGTTCCGCTTGTATTGATCGTAGACCTGTATGGTTTTCTCAAAAGTTTTACCTGTTTTCAAAGCACGTAGTGTTTCTTCCCGTTCATTCCCCTCAAACCAATCCACTCTATATTCCCGATGTCGGAGGCTTTGACGTACATTAAAGTCATCGGGAAAGTGAACCCATTTCCATTTTGCTGTTCGATAAAACGGAGCGACCCAACCGGGGATAAATGCGGCGTAGTCATGTAGTTTCTCAGAAATCAGGTGAGAGAGCTGTTTGATTTCTTCTTTGTCGGAGCTATCACGGTAACGATCAATCAAGGCGTCAATTTCGTTGTCGTTTGTTATCGTAAAATTGTTTGTATTTGGCTTGGCTGTTCCATCTTCGTTTATCGCATTGTCAGAATGGTATCCTTGCCAATAATCTGGATACATGTTGAGACCAACTATCATTCCGACAAAATGAATCTGATGTTTTTTCTCGGAGATGAGTTTGAAACTGGTTGTATGATCCATAATGTCTAGTTTTAGTTCTAATCCTGCTTTAGCTGCTTCTTCGACTAGAATTGTGAAAGCCGCTTCAAATCGCTTATAGCCGGTGGTGAGACTAAAGGATAGTCGTTGTCCTTGTTCGTTTACCAAAATGCCATCTGCTCCTCGTTCGTTGAATCCAGCTTTGGCGAAATATTCGAGAGCTTTTTCGACATCGAAAGGTCTTGCTTTCAGAGTAGGGTGGGAAAATTCTCCATATCCATCTGCAACAGTGCGCAGGCGTTCGTTGTCTCCCCGAAAAAATTCTTTGTTTATCAGGCCAAAATTGCAGGCATAATTGATACCGATGCGGATGTCCCTGTTATTTAGAAGGGGTTGATATGAGTTGATTCTCAAGCCCCAGGTAGGTCGAGGAATTTCGTTGTAGAAGGTGATTTTGTGAATAAAGCCGGTTTCGACTAAAGGATGATTGTCGGGAAGTTTTTCATACCATTGTTCTGGCGATGTCATCCTGCCAGCATCTAAATCACCGCGTAGAAAGGCTTCAAAAGCTTTACTGGGATCACGGATGACTTCGTAGTGCAGTTTATCATAATTAAATCGATTGCGGAAAAACTTCAGGTCTTTAGCCCACCAGTTTTTGTTTCGGCGCATGATGATCGATTGTCCTTTTTCGACATCTTCAGGGCGAATGGTATAGGCCCCAGTAGTCGGTTCAAACTGCCATTGATAGTCCGTAATGAAGTTTTCCCCAAAGCCCTGATAAAAATGCTGAGGAACCGGGCTAAGCGCGGCAAAACTAAGCATGTCTGGCTTGGTGGACTTTATGGTAATAGAAAAGGTGAGATCATCGTATTTGGTTATTTTTGTAAAATAAGTCCCAAATTTAAAAACATTATTAGAGTAAGGTGCCTGAATATGTGGGCTTTGTCTCAAATAAAAAAGAAAGAAAAAGTCATCGGTTCGGACAGGAACTCCATCGGAATAAGTGGCCTCGGGATTTAGACGAAGATAAATAGTATGAGTTTCCCAATCAATAGCCCACTCTTTGGCTAATCCAGGATAGAAACGTTCGGGAATATTGGGATGAAGATGAATGAGGGATACCCTATTGTAGTCTAATATTTCAGAGCGGAAAGACCCGTTCGCATCGGTTCCCACATAGCGAAGTGTTCTGGGAAAATCGGGAATATATTCATAGTATGTGCCTCCCTTTTTAGCATTGGGGGAGCCAATATCGGGCAAGTCATTTCCATCTTCCCATTTCAAATCTTGCGGAAGATCCTCAATTGATTTGAAAACAAAATTTTCAGGAGAAGCTTCATAATAGGTTTGAACCTTCTGATTAAAGTCGGATGAGATTTGCTCACTTGAGTTGTCTTCTTTTTGTGAGCTACAACCAGTCCATAGAATTAGACTTGAGAGGATAAAAAGAAGGGTAAGATGGAATCGTAACTTAGACGTTTTCATGAAGGGAGTTATTGATAGGTAGTAAATTTTTTGGGATCAAAGGCTTCGCGTATTGCCTCGCCGATAAAGGTTATCAGGACGAGTATCGTAACCATGGCACAAAAGGCGGACATGACAATCCAGGGAGCATATAAATTTCCTGTTCCTTGTCGTAGTAATTCACCCCAACTGGGAGAAGGAGCAGGTAAGCCAAAACCCAGGAAATCAAGAGCGGTTAAGCTGGTAATCGCCGCTGCAATGGTAAAGGGCATAAAGGTAACCAGAGTTGAAAGAATGTTGGGGAGGATGTGTTGAAAAAGAATACGAGGTGTGCTGGCTCCCATCAGTTGAGCAGCTGCGACGTAATCCCTGGCTTTTTCGCGATAGGTGCCGGTTCGCATATAATAGGTAATGGAGGTCCAAGAAAAGATAGCGGTAATAAAAAGAAGAATACCCAAATTTGGCCGGATAATGGATGCGATGATAATGACAATGAAGAGAAAGGGAATATTGGACCATATTTCGATCAGTCGTTGGACAAAAAGATCGAAGACTCCGCCAAAATACCCCATAGCGCATCCGATGGTAATGCCTACAAAATAGACAAAGGCCATGAAGCCTAGGGCAAAGATCATGGCTGTGCGGAATCCATAAAAAAGTCGAGCAAGGATATCTCTGCCCGTTGTATCCGTGCCTAAGAAATGTTGCTGAGCTAAGGATGGTGGACGAGCCGCTTTTTCATTTTCCCGAAAATCATTTTCGAAAGGGTTATAAGGAACGATGGGCATGAGAATCCAATTGCCCTGATCTTCAGTTTTAAACTTTTCTTTTAGTTCCCGGTAGTTTGCTTCATAAGAATAAGTTTCGCCAAAAAGAGTGCCGGGTTTTTGGGCGGTGTAAGTGGGGAAATACAGTTTTCCGTTATAGGAAACGATGAGGGCGCGGTTATTGACCAGGAGTTCACCTATGACAGTGAATCCCAGAAGTATTGCAAAAATTAAAAAGGAATAATACCCGCGTTTGAGGGTATAGAATCGTTTGAGTTTTTTTTGAGTTAAGGGATTAAGCCTCATTTTGAAATTACTGGAAGCGGATTCTTGGGTCCGTTAGAGCCACCAGAATATCCGAGACGATATTGCCGATCAATAGAAGAAGAGAGCTCAGTAAGAGAATTCCCATGACAACGGGATAATCGCGCTGGGTGATTGATTCGTAGCCGAGCAAACCGAATCCATTGATATCAAAAATGAATTCGATTAGAAAAGATCCGGTAACAAAGAGAACAAAATTATGCCCGAAATTAGTAGCCAGTGGGATAAGGGAATTACGTAGGGCATGTCGGGTGACTGCTTTGCGGAAGGATAATCCTTTGGCAATGGCTGTGCGAACATAGTCAGTGGAGAGGTTATCCATCAGATGGTTTTTCATCAAGAGAGTAACGAAGGTAAAACTTCCTACCAAATAACAAATGAGTGGAAGGGTGGTGTGTTGAATGAGATCACTGACTTTACCCCAAAGATCCAAGTCTTCAAAATCTCGGCTGACAAAACCTCCGCTGGGAAACCATCCCCATCGAGATGCTGGAAAAACTACTAAAAAAGCTCCCAAGACATAACCGGGAATGGCATAACCGATAAAAACTAAGACAGAACTAAGGGTGTCGAAAACTGTATTATGTCGAATAGCTTTAATGATCCCTAAAGGAATGCAGATACTATAGGTAAGGATAAGCGTAACGAATCCAAAGTAGATTGAGATGGGAAATCTTTCTAGGATCATCGTGAGAACCGGATCGTTGTAGCGATAGGAGGTTCCAAAATCTCCTTGGGCTACTTTTCCCAGCCACTGGGCATAGGCAATGGGCCAGGGTTTATCGAGCCCGTAAAATTCTTTGAGTTGTTGAATTTGATCTTCGGAAAGGGCAGTATTTCCGGCAAGATTACTTCCCTTGCCACCTCCGGCATCGACCATTTGCGCCTCCATGAGAGCTTGTTCGATAGGTCCGCCCGGAACAAAGCGGGTGATAGCGAAAACAATCAGGGTAATTCCCAAAAGGGTTGGAGGAATAAGGAGAAGTCGCCTGATAAAGTAATCGCGCATATGAGGAGTCTGGAATCTTTAGGATAGAGGGTAGTCAGCTTTGGTAGAATCTCCAGTTGTTTTGTTTTTTTCCCATAAGGAGGGAGACAAACTTAATTTCATGGGGCAGAGGGGTTTCCGATTTCATCGATTCGGATGCAAGCGGCTGAATGGTTTTTTCCGGTTGGAGCAAGAGCCGGGGTTATTTTTGCGCACTCTTCCGTTGCGTAGAGGCATCTTGGATGAAAGCTGCAGCCGGATGGAGGGTTTATCGGTGAGGGTGGATCTCCCAGTAAGACGGTGCGTTTTCTGGCTTTTTCACGTTCAGGGTCTGGCACTGGTATAGCACTGACAAGTGCTTGAGTATAGGGATGACGGGGATTTTCGATGATATCGATTGCGTCTCCGATTTCTACTATCTTTCCCAGATACATAACTGCGATGCGATCTGAAATATGTTTTACGACAGAGAGATCGTGAGCGATGAAAATGATGCTCAAGTCGAATTCTTTTCGTAATTTGGAAAGTAAGTTGAGGATCTGTGCTTGGATAGAGACATCGAGAGCGGAAACCGGTTCATCCGCGACAATGATGCTTGGGTTCAAGGCAAGTGCTCGGGCGATAGCGATACGCTGGCGTTGACCACCTGAGAATTCATGGGGGTATTTTCTCATGAGGCGTGGGGATAATCCCACTTTCTCCATTAGAGTGGAAACTTCCTGGCTGGTATTCTTTCGTTTAGTGCGATTGTGAGCAATGAGAGGTTCTGCTAATGTATCAAAAACTGTCATACGTGGATTTAAGGAAGCGTATGGATCTTGAAAGATCATCTGAAGATCGGTTCTAACTTTTTTGAGTTGCTCAGAGGATAGATCATTTAGGGTTTTGTCCTTAAATTGGATGACTCCATCGGTGGGTGGAATGAGTTGAGTAATGCTGCGTGCCAGGGTGGATTTACCGCAGCCAGATTCTCCGACTAAACCTAGAGCTTCACCTTTCTCAAGGTGTAAGTTAACACCATCAACTGCTTTTACGGTACCGGTCTGATGTTTTAAAATAAAACCGGAATAAACAGGAAAGTGAGTTTTAACGTTTTCTAGTTCAAGTATCTTTTCCGCCATCTCACTTTATGCTTTTTAGGCAATTTCTAGGTTAAGATTTCGCTGTTTTGAACGCGTAAACAGGCGCTATAGTGATCGTCTGCAACTGGTTGTAGTGCTATTGGGGTTTGATGGCATTTTTCAACTACTTGGGGGCAACGAGGAGCGAAAGGGCATCCTTCCATTATTTTTGAGAGATCAGGAGGCAGGCCGGGAATGGTGAAGAGATTTTTGCCTTTGGGTTGTAGTGATGGAATAGATTTTTGCAGAGACTCCGTATAGGGGTGTCGAGTGTTGTAATAAATGTTTGGCGTATGAGAAGATTCTACAATGCGCCCTGCATACATAACTTGGACGCGATCGCATAGACCGGCGACGACACCAAGGTCATGAGTGATGAAGATGACGGCCATATTATGTTCTTTTTGAAGTTTTTTGATCAGTTCAAGTATCTGAGCCTGTACAGTGACGTCGAGGGCAGTGGTTGGTTCGTCTGCAATAAGTAGTTCAGGCCGGGTAATCAGTGCCATGGCAATCATGACTCTTTGTCGCATGCCTCCGGAAAATTCATGGGGATAAAAATGAATACGTTTGGAAGCATCTTGTATGCCTACTTCATTGAGTGAAGCTATCGCTTTTTGTAAGGCTTCTTTTCGACTAATTTTTTCGTGGATTATAAGTGGTTCGATGAGTTGATCCGAGACCCGCAGATAAGGATTAAGGGAGGTCATCGGGTCCTGAAAAATCATAGAAATACGTTTGCCCCTGATGGATCTCAGTTCTGTGGAAGAATCTTGCAAGAGATCTGTTCCATCAAAGATTGCTGTTCCAGACTCAATTTTGCCTGGAGGTTGCGGGATAAGCCCCAAGAGAGAATAGCAGGTAACTGATTTTCCGGATCCAGATTCGCCTACGATCCCAAGAGTTTCGCCGCGTTCAATGCTAAAGGAAACACTGTCGACTGCTTTTACGATTCCGTCCCGTGTATGAAAGGATGTTTTCAGGTTTTCGACGGTAAGAAGCGGCATGTGGTGGTGCTAAAACTAAAGGTAAAAACTTAGAGGGTGATTAAAACTCAGCAACGAAAAATCAGTTTTTGAAAGATGTGCTTTAAGGTATGAAGAGATGTATATTGTGTCATATTCTTATTTATTTCGATAACTCCATGACTGGGTTTGGGGAATCAAGTTTTGCATGCGATTTAACCGGGCTTGAATGGCTTGTTTAACTTGTCTTGGTTGCAGGTCGCTTAAATGGGCTGCACCGGTTGGTTGGCTATAAGGTGGCTGGATGACTTGAGTAGAACCGGTAAATACAGGTCCGGTTCGAATCGGATTTGAAGGGCCATAAAGTCCTATGACGGGAACTCCAAGAGCATTGGCAAGGTGGAGGTTACCGTCATCGTTTCCGATAACAATGGAACATTTTTTAAGTAAATGAGTTGTTTCGACAAGAGAGATTTGCCCTGCGAAATTATGAACATTCTGGTTAGGAATGTCTTGTGTGATTTGGTGGGCATTCAGTCGATCGAGAGAATTTCCAAAAAAAACGAAATGAAGGGAAGGCAATTCTCGAGACAGATCATAGAGAAGTTGTTTCCAATGATCGGTTGGCCAGCATTTTATTTGATTACCTTCTACTCCAGAAATGATGCCGACAAGTGTGGTTGCTGGAAGAGTTAGATGGGAAGGGAGCTCGCTATTTGGAATCTCCAAAGGACTGAAATCGGGTTTTTCGAGGAGGCCAAAATGGCGATAAAACATCTCCCAAACTCTGGATTGATGGAGTGTTCTTTGGTCTAGTTCTGGTGGGACTTTCCAGGTATGGGTCAATAACGGGCGTTGGCGACCATTGATTTCAATGCCAAATCGTTGGCGGGAGCCAATAAGCCAGGCTTCAATATCATGCCAGATAGAGGATGGCACAACAATAAGGGTATCTGAATATTGGAGACGCCATTTGAAGATTTTAAGGAATGACTTGATATTTCCATCGGGTAAAGCGAGGTATTCGTCACCAATCTGAAGGCATTTAAGCAAAGGAATATAGCGATTTCTCAAGATCATTGTGAACTCGCCGTCGGGTCTTGCTTTTTTAAGCGCACGTATCGATGGAATGATTCGAAGTATTTCATCAAGTTGTGCTGGTAACCTGATCCAGAACCGTGTCTTTTTCGCTAGTTTTTGCGTTTTGCTTATCAGGCTCCGTTTTGATTCGATGCGAAATCGTTTTTCAGGGACATACTGGGTGCGCCAACGATTGTGGAGCCATAGCCAGGAGCTACAGATATTGTCATTAGAGCGAAGAAGATTTTCGAGCCAAGTATTGAGATGATTGGTGACTTTTTCCGATTTAGAGGACGTATCTTGAATTTCGACTCGAAGAGAATAATGCCAAAAAGTGATTCGTTCGGTATGGATTGTTGTGACAATAGCATCGAATTTTTCGGTGAGCAAGCCGGGGAGTTCGGTTGTTGAGGTCAGCCTATCAAAAAAGAGTGAAAGGGTTCCCAGATCTCCGGCATTTTGGTCAAACAAGACTCCATATCCTCCACCTGCGCGCAAAATCTTCATTCCTTCACTAAATCCCTGGCGGCGACTCAGGAGACTCATGCCAAATTTTTCGCGGGATTTTACAACCCATTGATTCAGGGTTTCGTTTTTTAAGGGTCGGTAAACAACACCTACTTTGGGAAATGTGTGATGCAGTTGTCCGGGAAATGTTGTCATGAGTTCCCAGGCGCCAAGATGGGGTGAGCAGAGGAGAAAAGGTCGGTTGCTGTCGGCAATCCTTTTAAGCGTTTCCCGCGTTTTGGGTGGGATATGGAGCATACTGCTAATCCTGTCCTTTTTGAGGAAAGGAATAATTAATCCGAGCATTCCGGTTTCGATGGTTTGGCAGCAACTCTGCAAGGCGATGCGCCGTCGCCAAGTATGTTTAGAGTCAGGAAAGCAGTGATGAAGGTTTGATAGAACTATGTGTCTTCGTGAGGGAAGAACGTAATAGATAAAATAACCAAGAGTATTGGCGATGGCTCTCGGGATGAATTCCGGAGAATACACCAAGAGGTAACCAATAACTTTCAGAAGAAAAATCACTTACTTCTTAATGCCAGTGCTCTGTGATCCAAGGGGTTGGGCGAAGGAATTTCCAACGGTGGTTGCTTTTTCCTTTAATCGCGTCGTGGGGATTGGGGTTTCCATGAAAAACGATAATTTTGGCATCCTTAGGGATCGTTGGAGCTTCCCAGAGACCTTTCAATCCTTTAGGCATGCAATGGCGCTTAAAGCTACGACACCATGTCTCGGGCCAATAGGTAACTTGAGTTGTTTCCATAACTTTGGCTGTGAGATAAGCCTGTTCATTGCGAAAGTTTTTCCGAACTTCCGGAAGATGAGTGATGAAGTAATCTAGAACTTCAGGATGTGCTCCGATTTCCCAACGGTAAACGGAAGAGTTTCCTGTGGGTCTATTGGGCCGAAGCCAATCGTGAATGATACAAAAATTTCCAGGGTGTTCGAAGAGGCAGTCAATGTTGTCAATAATAAGAATATCGAGATCCAGAAAAAGGGTAGTCCCTTGCAAGTCAGCAAGAGTCGCTCCCATGGTAGACAGTTTATTCCAACCACGTTCTGGGGCATCTGCTGGGAGTGCCATTTCGGGAAGAGGAAAAACTTCGATTCCGGGAGTAATACCAGAAGAGTCATCGGTAAAACAGATGAACCGGTGAGGGATTGTTAAATGCCTCTGCACCATGGAGTGAAGTTTATTGACATAATCGGCACCGTACTTGGTGCCCCATTTCATGCAGATAATGTTGGCCATTTTGTGCATGTGAAAGCAGGGGGAGAAAGGTGTCCAGTCTATATGAATCCATGGCAGTTGAAAAAAAAGTCAAAACAGACCGGCCGCATTTGTATGATTGTGCCTTGACCCACAATTTTCAGCTCCACATGTTTGAAAGTTTCCATGATCGACATCAAAGCCCTCCGAGAAACCCCTGGAGTTATCAAGGCTGGGGTAGCCAGAAAGAAATTTGAATGTGATATCGATGCTGTCCTAGAGCTCGATAAGGTTCGTCGTGAGAAGATTGGAGAGGCTGAGGTAGAGCGAGCTAAGCAGAAGGCTACCAATCAGGAGATGGCGGCTTTGCAAAAGGGTTCTCCGGAATTTCTGGAGAAGGTGAAGGAGATGAAGGTAATTGCCAATGATGTGAAAGCTTTAGAGGTGGTAGCTCGGGAAGCAGATGAGGCTTTTCAGGCGGCTTTACTGTCTATTCCCAATGTTCCAGATCCAAGTGTGCCAGACGGAAAGGATGAAGCAGAGGCCGTGACGGTCGCTAGTTTTGGAGATGTGGCTAAGTATGAAAAAGCGATTCCCCATTTTGATATTCCCTGGTTCGAAGAATTGGTTGATTTTAGCCGCGGGGTTAAAGTAACAGGCGCCGGTTTTCCTTTCTACGTTGGAGAGATGGCCCGTCTGGTTCGTAGTTTAGTTCAGTTCTTTTTAGATGAGGCTGTCACTGCAGGCTATGTTGAAGTGGCTCCTCCAATAGTTGTTAACGCAGCAAGTGCGACTGCCACAGGTCAATTGCCAGACAAAGACGGACAGATGTATGTGGACTTGAAAGAGGGTATTTATTTAATTCCAACAGCTGAAGTTCCCGTAACGAATTATTTTCGAGATGAAATTCTAGATCTGGAAAGCTTGCCAGTAAAGAGAGTGGCATATACTCCTTGTTTTCGTCGAGAAGCGGGAAGCTGGGGAGCTCATGTCCGTGGGCTCAATCGATTGCATCAGTTTGATAAGGTTGAGATTGTGCAGTGGACAGAGCCGGTCCAAAGTCTGAATGCTTTGGAGGAAATTAGAGGGCATTCAGAAAATCTTCTCAAGAAACTAGATTTACCTTATCGAGTTCAGTTAATGCCTGCTGGAGATATTGGTTTTTCGCATAGCAAGCAGTATGATTTAGAAGTTTGGGCCGGAGGTCAGAAGAGGTGGTTGGAGGTGTCCAGTTGTTCATCGTTCACTGATTTTCAGGCCCGTAGAGCCAATATACGTTTTCGCCGAGAAGAGGGTGAAAAGCCTGAGTTTGTTCATACTCTGAATGGCTCTGCCTTGGCCATTCCACGCGTTTTGGCGGCTATATTGGAAAACAACCTAGAGGCGGATGGTCGATTAAGGATTCCTGGGGAATTGACCAAATGGTTTGGTAAAGAGTATCTTTCTGGTTCTTGAGGAGCCCGAGCTACTTGATAGGTGTTTGTCGGCACCGAAAATACTAAAATGGCTGGAGATACAAAGTGGGCATTACAGGCTCGGAAATTAAAAGAGAGGTTTCCGATAGAGTCATTGCATCCCAAGGTTGTTGATTCTTTAGCAGGAGAATTAAAATCAGAAACTGTGGGTATAGCTTGTTCGGGAGGAGCTGACTCTGTTTGTCTGATATTACTGCTTTGGGCCCATTTTCCCGATTTACGAAATCGATTTCGAGTTTTACATTTTGATCATGCTCTTCGGGGAAAGGAATCGATGGAAGATGAAGTATTTGTCAAGGGTTTAGCTGAAGGGCTCGGCCTGAAGTTTTTTTCGGAACAGTGGAAATTGAAAGGAGAGCCCTCATCTCCGAGTGAATCCGCAGCGAGGACCGCCCGTTTTGATTTTTTCTGGAGGATTTTAAAGAAGGAAAAAGGACAGTTACTTATTTTCGGTCATCACTTGAATGACATAGCTGAAACGTTGTTGATGAGATTATCGCGTGGGAGTGGCTCTGCTGGCTTGGCTTCTCCCCGTCCAATTCAAAAGGGTGCTAATGACTTTATACATCTTCGGCCTTTGTTGACTCTGCGAAGATCTGAAATCATTTCGGCTCTTGAGGGTTGCGGTATTTCGTGGAGAGAGGATTCTTCTAATTTCGAGAATAGGTATTATCGAAATCGCATCCGAAATACGGTTATCCCAAATTGGGAGAAGTCCTGTCCTCAGGATTTGTTAACTGGTTTATCTTTGTCTCGACAGATTTTAGAAGATGAAAATGAAGCCTTGGATAGATGGTTAATCGATTTGATCGGAAAAATTCATCCGGATGAACCTTTGGATTTAAGGCTTTTGAAAGGTAGGCCAAAAGCTTTGTATCGGAGAGCGCTGCAACGGTGGCTTGGGTTTTTACAGGAACAAGGATCTCTAAGTCGTGTGGCTATGGAGGAACTTGTTGAGCAAATGAGCAATGGGTGTAGAGGACAAAGGAGCTTTGGCACCACTTCATTTCTCGAGTATAAAAACCAGGTGATCCGTGTCGTTGTTTCTGTGGACAGAGAAACAGGCTGGCCGGAAATGAGGTTAGCTTTGGGAGGTGAAATACAGTGTCCAGATCAAGCTCAATGGTTATCGGCTAGGGTTGTTTCAGTGGATGAATGTTTACGGGAAAAGATTTTTGCGGGAGCATTTGACCCAGCTGAAACTGTCTTTTTGGCTTTGGGAATGAAACCTGAACCTGTTTTTCAGGTCAGAAGATGGAAGAATGGAGATGCATACCAACCTTTGGGTAGCCCCGGAATGGCTAAGTTGCAGGATCTATTTACAAATAAGAAGATTTCTGTGAAAAGACGTCATAAGTTGCCTATTGTTTGTCTTGCCTCAGGTCAGCTCATATGGTGTCCCTATTTTCCTCCTGCGCATTTATATCGAATTAAATCTTCCACTAAGAGAGCGGTACAATTGACTTATCGCGTTTAAGCCCTCACGCTTTTTTAATACAATTTCTATTTTAACTGAATCCTATGGCGGACAACGAAAAAAACAATAAGCGAAATCCGCTTAAAAATTCACCCCCTGAACGGTTTCAACCAAAAGTTCTTATTATTTGGTTGGCGATTTTTGCTGCCATTGTAGCTCTTTGGTTTCTCAATCCAGGATCAACAGGAAAGGGAATAAGCCTGAAAATACAGGCTGTTCTTGATGCAGCCCAAGCAGGTGAGGTTTCAGATGGATTGATTAAATCAGATCCTTCAGGAGGGAAAGATTGGGTTGTTTTAAGTGGAAAAATCAAAAATCCAGAGCGTGGTGGGGCTGAAAGTATTCCATTTCGGGCTGAAGGTCGTTTGACGGATGAAAATTTTGCGATACTGCAAAAGACAGGGGCATTTGTTGAAGCTCGTGCGAGTACGTTTCTAACTCAGTTCATATTCAGTCTGTTACCGTTTATTATTATCATCGGATTATTGTATTTTCTCTTTGTTCGTCAGTTGAAAAATGCCGGTCGAGGAGCGATGAGCTTTGGTAAAAGTCGAGCGAAAATGCTCACTCGCGATCGTGAAAAACTAACTTTCAAGGATGTTGCCGGATGTGATGAGGCAAAAGAGGAAGTTAGTGAAGTTGTCGAATTCTTAAGAGATCCCAAAAAATTTCAGAAAATTGGGGGACGCATTCCCAAAGGTATTTTGATGGTGGGCCCTCCAGGAACAGGAAAAACGTTGCTTGCGAAATCTGTAGCAGGGGAAGCCGATGTGCCATTTTTTTCAATCAGTGGTTCTGATTTTGTTGAAATGTTTGTTGGAGTTGGTGCCAGTCGTGTTCGAGATATGTTTGAGCAGGGACGAAAGCATGCTCCGTGTTTGATTTTTATTGATGAAATCGACGCAGTCGGACGTCAGCGTGGGGCCGGTCTTGGTGGTGGAAATGATGAACGTGAACAAACCTTGAACTCGCTCTTGGTTGAAATGGATGGTTTTGACGCTAACGAGGGTGTTATTATTATAGCTGCGACCAATCGGCCTGATGTTTTAGATAATGCATTGTTGCGGCCAGGGCGTTTTGATCGTCAGGTTTATATTGATTTGCCCGATTTGGTTGGCCGCGAAGAGATTCTTAAAGTTCATGCAAAGAAATTGCCGCTGGCCGATACAGTTGACCTCAAAACGGTGGCACGGGGAACACCTGGGCTCTCTGGCGCTGACTTGGCGAATTTATTGAATGAATCCGCTTTGACGGCGGCACGCCGAAATAAAAAGACGATTGAACCTATCGATATCGATGATGCTAGGGATAAGGTGCAATTTGGTCGGGAGCGTCGTCGCATTATGGATGATGAGGATAAGAAAATAGTAGCGTATCATGAAGCTGGCCATGCTTTAGTACAGGCTCTCGTGGATGACGGGGATATGCCAGTGCATAAGGTGACGATTATTCCCCGTGGTGGTTCCTTGGGCAGTACGATGTTTATTCCAAAAAAAGATACTTATAATTATGCAAAACGCCGGATGTTAAATCAGCTGGCTTGTTTGATGGGTGGGCGTATTGCGGAAGAAATTGTTATTGGTGATATTACTAGTGGCGCATCGGGTGATATTAAAATGGCGACTAAACTAGCCCATCAAATGGTGTGTGAATGGGGGATGAGTCCTTTGGGTCCAATTGCTTTCGTGGAAAACCAAGATACTGTTTTCCTGGGGCGTGATATTGCCAAGAGTCAAAGTATAAGTGAAGCGACTTCCAGAAGTATTGATGCTGAAATCAAAAACATCATTGATGAGCAGTATGCCCGAGCGACTGAGTTGATTAAGGAAAATCGTTCAGCTTTGAGTTTAATAGCTGAATCACTTCTTGAATACGAAACTTTAGAAGGTAAGCATGTTGCTGAAATCATTGAATTCGGAGAGATTCGTTCAGAGGTGATTCGGCCAGAGCCAGCTGCTTCGTCAGAGGAGAAAGTAAAGGAAGAAAAAGCGGAAGATACGTCTGACAAAGAACCTGATGCTTTACCTCCTCCGGTAGGCCCTGCTCATAAGCCTGCGTAGCCTTACATGTGAAGACGTCTGTTTTCCTGAAGGCTACTGATACATTTATGTGTCAGCCTTTTTACTTTTCAATGACTTGCGATTTTTAAAATATCCTGATGATGTTTGGGCCTGTCATTATGGGTTCTTCTAATCAAAAAATTTCTTATTCAGAGTTAGGACAAAAGCTAGTACCTTCAGCGATTGCCAGTGTTATGACGATCGCTTTGGAAAACCCGGACGTTCTTAGCCTAGCCGCAGGGTTTACAGACAATCATTCACTCCCTGTGCCAGAGGTTGGGGAGGCTGTTAAAGACCTTCTGAGTCGTTCTGGATTACCTGAGTATCTGCAATATGGACCTAATCAGGGTAGACCGGAGTTGCGACATATGCTGGCTGAGCGGTTAATGAAGCAAGATGGGGTTGTTTATAACGAAGAGGATCGAAAGAAAGTGTTTATTACCAATGGTTCACAGCAGGCTTTGTTTCTGGCAACCCAGGTTTTATGTGATGCTGGTGATATTATTTTTGTCGAATCACCGAGCTATTTTGTCTATTTAGAAATGTTGAAAGGAGAGGGGATAGAGGCTCGGTCTTTACCAGTAACTGAAGATGGGTCGATTGATTTCCCAGGATTTGAAAAAGAACTAATCGGGATGAGGGAATCAGGTGAAATTGACCGTGTTAAGGCAATCTATCTTGTCAGTTATTTTTCAAATCCTTCTGGGGAATCACGCAGTGAGGATGAAAAAATAAGATTGGCAGAGGTATTACAACGATTGGATGAACCTATTGCTGTCATTGAGGATGCTGCTTATCGAGAGCTCTATTTTACTGAAGAGTACCCTGCTCGTAGCATTGTTTCGCTGGATGATTTTAAAGGGATTTCTCGTCTTTATTTAACGACATTAACCAAGCCCTTTGCGACAGGTTTAAAAATCGGATCTGGGTTTTGTACGGATAAGGACTGGCTGGAACGGATGCTTTGGTTGAAGGGGCATCATGATTTTGGGTCCAGTAACTTTACTCAAGCAATTCTGGAGAATGTCCTCTCGGATGGCAGTTTTGACAGCCATCTCAGGGTGATCCGTCAAATTTATCAGGAGAAGATGCATACGCTACACATTGCTTTGTGTGATGAGGGACTTGAGACTGTCGGTTGGGAATGGAAAAAACCGTTAGGAGGATTATATTTATGGTTAAAAGCTCCAGAGGAGCTGGATACTCGTATGGGATCTGAGTTCTGGGAGGCATGTTGCCGAAATGGAGTCCTCTATGTTCCAGGAGATTTATGCTATGGAGGTGTGAAAGTATTTGATAGTGTGCGTCTTAGCTTTGGAGTCTTAAGTGAGAAAAATCTGATGGAGGCTGCTCGTCGTTTTACGGAAACTGCGAAGTTATTTTCTAATATCGGATGATGATAGTCTCAAAATATCGTTGCAGCTTGTGAGAGACCTCGATTCGTTTGAGCAAAATTCTCATCAAGATTTAAAATTTTTGTTCGTTGTTGATATTAACTATTTTTACAAAATCATGAATATTTGCTGTATAGGTGCAGGTTATGTGGGGGGACCTACTATGGCTGTGATCGCCAAAAAAAATCCTTCGATTGAAGTGACCGTGGTCGATATCAATGCGGAAAGGATTGCCCAGTGGAATTCTGATGTGTTGCCTGTTTTTGAGCCTGGTTTAGACGAGATAGTGAAGTCGGTTCGAGATAAAAACCTTTTCTTCTCTACTAAGATTGATGAAGCTATTTTGAAGGCTGATATTATTTTTGTTTCAGTTAATACACCGACAAAAACCTATGGAGTCGGAGCTGGGAGGGCTGCAGATTTGAAATTTGTAGAGTTATGTGCGAGACGCATAGCTTCTGTTGTTGACCAAGGTAAGAAGATCATTGTTGAAAAATCAACAATCCCAGTGAGAACGGCTGAATCTATCAAGGCGGTTCTAGCTGCCAATTCAAGTGGAGCGGAGTTTCAAGTTTTATCAAATCCAGAATTTCTTGCAGAAGGAACTGCGATAGCTGATTTGGAAAATCCTGATCGTATCTTAATCGGTGGAGATACAACACCTGAGGGAAAGGCTGCGGTCGAAACAATCGTTTCCATCTATGAAAAATGGGTTTCGCGTGATCGTATTCTCACGACAAATTTATGGTCTTCAGAGCTTTCAAAACTAGTTGCCAATGCGTTTTTAGCACAAAGAATTTCCAGTATTAATTCTATTTCTGCGTTATGTGAAGCGACGGAAGCGGAGGTGGATGAGGTTGCTCTTGCAGTAGGCCGTGATTCCAGAATAGGGCCGAAATTCTTAAAGGCTTCTGTCGGTTTTGGCGGTTCTTGCTTTCAGAAGGATCTTCTTAATCTCGTATACTTAAGTGAACACTTTGGTTTGCCCGAAGTTGCCGAATACTGGGATCAAGTCATTAAAATGAATGATTGGCAGAAAAAAAGATACGGTCAAAAAATAATTCAATCTCTTTTTAACACTGTTTTTGATAAGAAAATTGCGATTTTAGGGTTCGCTTTTAAAAAAGATACTAATGATACACGAGAGTCTGCTGCGATCTATATTTGTAAGGATTTACTGGAAGAGCAGGCTCAACTTTCCATTTATGATCCCAAAGTTGAAGGGGAGCAAGTTATAGAGGCCTTAGGTTTGCAAGAAGATGAGGGGAACCTTCTGGGCGTTTCAGTGGTCAATGACCCCTATGAAGCAGCTAAAGATGCGCATGCAATTGCAATTCTTACGGAATGGGATGAATTTAAAGCTCTCGATTTTCAACGTTTGTACGACAATATGGTGAAACCAGCTTTTGTTTTTGATGGACGCAACTTGTTAGATATCAATAGATTAAGAAAAATTGGCTTTGAAGCTTATGGAATAGGAAAGTGATTTCTTTTATTTAGATTTATTGGGATTTTTCTATATCGGAGGGGGTTTTGGCCGAAAATAGTCATTGACGGATCTATTTTTAATGTAATTCAGGGTCTTTCCACATGTATTATCGATTAACAGTTTTTCTATCTTTTTTGCTTGGAGTTTGTAGCCTCCCAGCTGTGGCGGAAGCTGTTTCTCATAAACCGGATCCTTGGGAAAGACAGGTTGTCGCAGCCTGTCTTGTTCTAGAAGCTGCCAGTGAGGGTCCGCTGGGGATGACAGCAGTCGCAAATGTAATTGAAAACAGGGCAAAAAAGAACCCACGTGCTGTTTATCAGGTGGTAAAGCGACCCTATGCATTTTCATCGATGAATACGGCGACAACAGGAAAAACTGGTCGTAGAGGATTTGCAGACCATGTAAGGAGAGCTTCTCGTGATCCTGAATGGAAAAATGCTCTTAAGATAGTGGATCGGTTGTATGACGGTACTCTTACGGATTTAACAGGAGGGGCCACACATTTTTCGTTAAAGGGTGAATATGTCGGATGGATGAAGGATATGCGAGTTACGGCTGTCATTGGTGCCCACCGATTTTACGCCGAACGTTCTTAGTTATCTGCCATGAATAACTAGGTTCCCAGGTTTGTTTTATATATTCGCTGTACGCGTTTTGAAATAGAAGTGAGGATCTCCCAGGGAATTGTGCCGGCCCATTGACTAAATTCACCAATAGTAATTTCTGTTCCACCTTGCTTCCCGAATAAAATAGCCTGATCTCCTACTGAAGTCTGTTCAAGATCCGTAATGTCGACAATTGTTTGATCCATTGTGATATTGCCTAAGATAGGACATCGATGGCCATTGATAAGAACGGATCCTCGGTTTCCGCAGGACCGAGGAATGCCGTCGGCATAACCTGCTGTCAAGATGGCGATATCAGAGTCTCTTTTTAGTGTGCAGGTGCGTCCGTAGCTGATTGAAGTTTTCTTTGGTAGTTTTTTTATCAGACCAATTCGTGTGTGAAAACTAAATACATTTTCTGTTTTTACGGTTGATAAAATAGAATCTTTGTAAGGAATTACCCCATACTGAAGTAATCCTATTCGAACAGCGTTAATGGGGCTGTTTTTTTTAAATGATTCAATGCCGGAGCTATTGTCTGCGTGTATGAGTAAGCCGTCTTTTGAAGAAATTTGCAGGGTCTCTAAGAGATTGAAAAACAAATTGCGTTGTTTTGTTGTGTATCCGATATCTGAATCGGATGAAGAAAAATGCGTATAAATTCCGTCTAGAAAAAGGTTTTTCGAATGACGTATTGAAGCATACAATGCGGGAGCAGCGGAATGCCATACGCCAACTCTTCCCATGCCAGTATCAATTTTCATATGAACGGAGATTTTTTTACCGAAAGTTTTTCCTAATTCGTCGAATCGCCGGACTTCATTTTCAGTCGAAATAGTGGGGATTAAATCATATTCTATGATGTATTTGTCTTCATCGGGAAGTAGAGGGCTGAGGAGAAGGATCGGCCATCCTGGTCCCAGTTCCCGGATAGCTGCTGCTTCCGATATATTAGCGACGGCGAAAAAATCGGTTTTACTGTGCATGAGCCGTGCGACAGATTGATGGATGCCGTGCCCATAGGCATCTGCTTTGACGACAGCGACATAGCGTATGTTGGCCGGTAAGGACTGTTGAATGCGTGCGATGTTTCGTTCGAGTGCAGCTAGGTCTATTTCTGCCCAGCATCTGAGTGGAAGCTGGGCAGTTTTATTCATCTCTGATTTTTGGTTTTGTCTGTGCCCTAATGGTAGCATCCCATTTTTGATAAATAGGTTTTTCTGTCATAAAGACATTTGGAGATGTTGTCTTATAGGCAAGTTTTCGGAGGAACGATGTATCTGCAAAAAGGTGAGGGGTATAGGAGCATTTTTGAAAAGGAAAGGAGAGTTCTGTCCAAGTCGCAAATCCTTCCGGTAAGAAAATTTCATGCTGAATCTGAGAAAGATCTTCGGATGTTATTGATTGAATGTTTTCCTGCCAATTTTGTTCGGTTATTGTCAGAGTATGCCAGCGAGAACGTCTGGCATCCAGAACGATGGTGAAGGGGACACTGTTGTTGCTCAGGCATCGTTCTGCTGCCGCTAATGAGAGGCTTTTGTATTGGTAGATACTAAGGGAACTTTGTGCTGTATGTAACCATGTCCTCAGTGCCATTGCGGCTGTACGAATTCCCAGCATGGATCCGGGGCCTGCGCAGTATAAAATGGATGAGAGGTCTTTAAATGTCGTCTGGCTTTTTTTTAAACAAAACTCAATTCCTCGAAAGATGGAGATTCCTGCTTGTTCATCTGAATCGTACCAGACTCCGGCATCTGATGGATTTAGACGTATTCCAATCGAGATATTCGTTGAGGCGGAGTCTAGGATAAGGAGTGGATATTGTGGTGAGCTTTCGGGCACTTTGCGCAATCTGTATATGGATGAGAGAAAGGCGAGAGAATGACATCGAGCAAGTAATTAAAATGAATTTCGTACCCTGTATTCTGGATTGACCGCGTTGCTTGGTGGTACATAAGGTTATCGGTTTCTCCTCAGAGAAGACCTAGATAGCACTATTTCATCACTGTGAAAATTGACATAAAAGATATTAACGAAACACGAAAAGATTTCATCGTCACTCTCGATGCGTCCGAAGTCGATGAGGAGCACTCAAATATTGGAAATGAGTTTGCTCAAATGGCGAAAATCCCCGGCTTTCGTCCAGGCAAGGCACCACGAAATATCGTACTGAAGCGTTTTGAAAAAGAGATACAAGAGGAGCTTAAACAGAAAGTAATGGCGAAAGCTTACCGTGATAGTTTAAAAGAATCAAAGGTAGATGTGCTTACACTGCTCAATGTTTCAGAGGCTGAGATTAAAGTGGGAGAACCCGCAGAATTAACTTTTACGCTTGAAATTAGACCAGAGTTCGAACTCCCTGATTATAAGGGACTTGAAATTGAACAAGCCTTAGTTGAAGTGAAACCGGAGGAGGTGGATGATGTTTTGGAAAGTCTTCGTAAAGAAAAAGCGGAATTTTCCACTGTTGAACGTGCGAGCCAGGAGGGGGATTATATCAAATTCAGTTTAGAAGGGAAGATAGATGATCAACCGATTGTTGAGATTGCGCCAGATAAGCCGATTTATGGTAAAATGCCTCAAACATGGGAAGAAGTTGGAACAAGCGAAGGCCTAATTCCTGGATTAGCCAAGGAATTGGGAGGGCTTGCTGTTGGAGATACTAAAGAGATTGAAGTGGAATTTCCAAAGGGATTTACGGTAGAAACGCTTGCTGAGAAAAAGGCAGTTTATTCGGTAGAAGCACTTGAAGTTAGGGAGCGTTTACTTCCCGAGATTGATGACGAGTTCCTTAAAGCTCATCAGGCGGAATCCCTGGATCAATTAAAAGAGCAGATTTTGAGCAGTTTAAAGTATCGTAAGGAGGCTGAAAATCGATCGTCTCTGAAACAACAGGCATCAGAGAAGTTGGCAGAAAAGATAGAATTTCCGATTCCCGAGTCTCTAATTGACTCGGAAACGCAGTCGATCCTTCGGCAGATGATGGAACGAAATCTTCGGATGGGTGTTCCTCAGGAAGAAATGGAAAAGAATAAGGAGGAATTGCATTCAAATGCCCGTAAATCTGCCGTAACTCGTGCAAAATTGCAGTTAATTTTAGCTAAAATCGCTGAAATTGAAAAGATTTCGGCTGATAATGAGGATATCAGTCGAGTCATTATGCAGGAGGCGATGCAAACGGGGACGAAACCTGAAAAGCTTTCGAAAGAGCTTGCGAAGGATCAAGATAGGGTCCGTTCGATTCAGCAATCTATTGTTTTTAACAAGACACTTGATTTCCTCGTCGATCAAGCTACCGTTTCGACGGCCAAGAGTTGATTCCAATTTCCAATTTTTTAACACTTATTATTTGTGAGTTATTACGTTCCTATAGTTCTTGAGAATACCGGTCGCGGTGAACGCAGTATGGATATATACAGTCGTTTGTTAAAAGACCGTATTGTTTTTATTGGTTCACCAATCGATGATGGGGTATCCAATGTTATTATCGCTCAGATGCTGTTTTTGCAGATGGAAGATCCCAAAAAGGATATCCAACTCTATATCAATTCACCGGGTGGTGTCGTGACAGGCGGTATGGCAATTTACGATACCATGAATATGGTTTCGTGTGATGTGGTGACTTATTGTGTCGGGCAGGCCGCGAGCATGGCGACGGTGCTTCTTGCTGCAGGAACAAAGGGAAAACGTTTTGCGCTTCCAAATAGCCGAGTTATGATACACCAGCCATCGGGAGGTGCTGGTGGACAAGCGGCAGACATTTCTATTCAGGCCAAAGAAATTATTCGTTGGCGCCGTCAGTTGAATGAGATCTTGGCAAAACACTCTGGAAAAACCCCAGAGCAACTTGAAAAGGACTCGGATCGCGATAACTACATGACAGCTGAAGAAGCAGTCGAGTATGGCTTGGTCGATCAGATCTTGGAAAACAAAAATGAAGTTCCGGCTGCCATTGCAGCACAAGCTTGATCGATTAATTTAAAAGGTAATCTAAAATGGCAAAATCATCACGCATGACACTGTGTTCCTTTTGTGGAAAACCGCAGGCTGAGGTCAAAAAAATGATCGCCGGTCCTGGTGTCTATATCTGTGATTCATGTGTGACGGTCTGTAAAACGATTGTAGATCGTGAGCTGAAAACTCCAGCTGTCGATAATAAGCCATCCTTTCAGCTTTTGAAACCATCCGATGTTAAAAGTACGTTGGATAATTATGTCATTGGTCAGGATCATGCGAAGAGAGTCTTAGCTGTGGCAGTCTATAATCACTATAAACGACTTTTATTTGACGCCGGATACAGTGGTGATGATAAGCCTGAGCTTTCTCCCGAATTTTCCGAAGTGGAAGTGGAGAAGAGTAATATCCTTTTGGTGGGGCCAACTGGTTCTGGTAAAACGTTACTGGCTCGTTCGTTGGCTAAGGTACTCGATGTTCCCTTTGCTATCTCAGATGCGACAACATTGACAGAAGCAGGTTATGTCGGGGAAGATGTGGAAAATATTGTTCAACGTCTTTTGCAAGCG
>JANQKU010000180.1 GCA_028280955.1 Opitutaceae bacterium | reverse complement strand
GACGTTGGCCACATCACTCCGGAAGCAGCTACCGGGGGACCAATCGGCGTGATCAAAGATGGAGATGAAATCGAAATCGATGCCGTTAAGAACAGTATTAATGTTAATCTTCCGGAGGGAGAACTCGAAGAACGAATGCGTAACTTTAAAGGTTCCGGCAGTCCTGAAAAACGAGGTGTTCTGGCAAAATATGCTAAACTGGTCACCTCGGCTTCTTTCGGGGCAGTCACAGACGCTGACCTCTAAGAAAAAGTGAACTATTCTCTATGAACAAACAACGATGAACTGGGAGCGCTATAAAAAATATAATTTTCCCTTTCCCGAAATTGGATTGGCGTTGGATATAAGCCGACTCAACTTCCCAGATTCTTTCTTTGATGAAATGGAGCCCAAACTCAAAGAAGCTTTTGAGTCTATGCGCAAACTGGAGGAAGGCGCTATTGCTAATCCCGATGAAGACAGAATGGTTGGTCATTATTGGTTGAGAAACGCTGAATTGGCTCCAACAGCTGAAATCACTGATGACATCAATGAAACAAAAAATAATATTCTTAATTTCGCAGAACAGATTCACTTTGGAAAGATTCGGGGAGCTGGCGGTCTTTTTAAAAATATTCTCGTTATTGGGATTGGCGGTTCCGCTCTAGGACCACAATTTATCGCTAAAGCATTGGGGAGACCCGGGATAGATCGCTGCCACATTCATTTTTTTGATAATACAGATCCTGATGGGATGGATTATGTCCTGGCCAAACTGGGAGGACATTTGAGCGAAACTCTTTGCATCGTCATTTCAAAATCCGGTGGCACAAAAGAAACTCGAAATGGTATGCTCGAAGCCAAAGCAGCCTATAAAAGAGCCGGGTTAGACTTTTCCAGCCATGCAGTTGCTATCACTGGACGAAACAGCGAACTGGATCAGACAGCCGTATCCGAAGGATGGATCGAACGATTTCCCATGTGGGACTGGGTAGGCGGAAGAACCAGTGTCCTGGCAGCTGTCGGACTCGTTCCTGCTGCGCTTCAAGGTATTGATGTCGAACAGATTCTGGCCGGAGCTCGTGCCATGGATAACATCACACGCTTACCTGATCGCGATAAAAATCCGGCGGCTCTTCTTGCTTTGAGTTGGTATTATGCAACCGACGGTATTGGCAGGAAAGATATGGTCGTCCTTCCCTACAAAGATCGTCTTCTTTTATTTTCCCGTTATCTCCAGCAGCTTATTATGGAGTCTCTGGGAAAAGAATTCGATCTTAAAGGAAATCTCGTTAACCAAGGTATCGCTGTCTACGGCAATAAAGGTTCAACGGACCAACACGCTTATGTCCAACAATTGAGAGAAGGCGTTTCCAATTTCTTTGCTACTTTTATTGAGGTTTTACTCGACCGCGAAGCGGAATCATTGGAAGTGGAAGAAGGCCTCACCTCCGGTGATTACCTGCATGGGTTTCTACTGGGCACCCGAGACGCCTTATCGGAAAAAGATCGAGAATCCATAACGATAACTATCGAAGAAATATCCACCCATACCATCGGCATGCTTATCGCACTCTACGAACGTGCAGTCGGTTTCTACGCTTCTCTTATTCAAGTGAATGCTTACCACCAGCCCGGAGTTGAAGCAGGCAAAGAAGCAGCAACATCCGCTCTCCAACTTAAAGAAGCCATTATACGGCAAATAAGAGCATTTCCAGATACATCCTTCACGGCCGAATCAATGGCTACCAGTCTTGAAAAGCCAAATGAGACAGAACGCATCTACAAACTCCTCAAGCATCTGGCAGCCAACCCTGACAAAGAAATTTATTTAAAGATAGCCGCTCCCTGGTATGAATCGACATTTCAGCACCTCGTCCGTTGACGAATCAGGAAACAAGCCCTAAGTTCCCCTGTCAAAATACCCGTTCAACAACAATTATATCCCAGAAATGAAACGATTTAAACAATTGCTCACTTTGTCTCTCCTTTCAGGAGTAATCTTTGCTTTTTTTGGTTGCGCCACCTACGATGATGAAACGAGAGAAAATGCTGTGCCCTGGAACGAACCAGCTAGCTGGGAAGGCCAGTTTCCTGGAATGGGAAGATAACTCTCCTCCCTTTTAGCCGATCATTTCGTTTCATGAGTCGTGAAAACAACTCGCTCATACCGCAGCCAGGATGTCTTTATGTAGTCGCGACTCCCTTGGGAAATCTAGCAGACCTCTCTGAGCGAGCTATCTCGATTATCAGCCAATGTGACCTTGTTGCTTGCGAAGATAAACGAACAACAGGAAATCTATTCAAACACCTTGGCGTCAAAAAAGACCTTGTTGCTTATCATGAATACAATGAAAACACCCAAGCGGCTCCCTTAGCCGAACACCTCAAGGAGGGAAAATCCATCGCCTTGATTTCAGAAGCAGGAACACCCGGCATCAGTGATCCTGGTTTCAGAATCGTCAGAGAATGTCGCCGAAAGAACATTCCGGTTATTCCTATCCCCGGTCCCAGCGCTCTTATTACCTTACTCTCTGTTAGTGGCCTGCCCACGAATGGGTTTCTCTTTGTGGGATTCTTGCCCTCAAAAAAATCTGCTCGGATCAAATTTTTCAAAGAATATTCTCAATTCGATTATACCATTGCTCTATATGAATCCTGTCATCGGATCGAAAAATTCCTTAACGATGTTTTCGAAACCCTTGGATCTGATCGCTACATAGCCATTGGTAGGGAAATGACCAAAGTTTACGAAACATTTCATATTGCTACCGTGGGAGAGATCCTTGAGAGATTATCCACTGTGAGTTTAAAAGGAGAATTTGTCGTCTTGATCGCTCCGGCTAAGTATCAACTCTGACCAATGCCTTCGCCGACTGTCGCTATTATTGATATTGGAAGTAACTCCATCAAATTACTGGTTGCCTCCAAAACCGATGAGGGCCATATCGAGAAAGTTTTTGAAGGCAGAGAAGAAACCCGTCTTGGTGATGGTATTTCAGCAAGCAACCCTCTCTTAAAAAAAGAGAGCATGCAGCGTGCTGTTGCTTCAGTGCAAACTTTGCTTTCTCAAAGTAAAAAGTACGAAGTCGCCCAAACTGAAATTGTGGCAACCAGTGCGGTGAGAGAAGCCAAGAATGGCCAGGATTTCGTTCAAACTATTATCAAAAACACTGGAATAACCCTTCGAATTCTTTCAGGAGAGACGGAAGCTCGTTTTATTGGTGAAGGAATTCGTTGCGACCCGGATATTCACGGCCTCAAAAGTTTTTACCTTTTTGATCTTGGTGGTGGCAGCTTGGAATGTCTTTCATTTCAAGCTGCTTTACCAACACAAAGCATCAGCCTGCCACTTGGCTCTATCCGATTAACCGAAAAATGGGTGAAAGATTGCCGGCGACCATTTACAAAGTCAGAAGAGAAAGCTATCCGAAGACATGTTGAGGATGAATTCAAAGAATCAGGGTTTACGATGAACCTAGGATCAGAAGCTTCGACCATCATCACCGGTGGTACTGCAACCAATGCGCGTTTCCTCATAACTGGAGAAGAACATAACCCATCACCCGTTATTCCCGTCTTAAAGCTCAAAAAATTGCTCGGAGAAATAGCCCCATTGACACTGGAGCAAAGAAGAAGCTTTTCAGGTCTTCCACCCGAAAGAGCCGATATCTTTCCCACTGCACTCACCACTCTTATTACGCTTTCTTTCCTGGGAAATTTCCAAAACTTCCGGCATTCATTTTATAATCTCCGTTACGGAATTGCTGCCAAACTCCTTCAAAACCTGGAAACTTAATCTTAAGAAAACAGACGCCTTAGCTCTTCGCATTGAATCAAAAAATCATCCGGTATTGGAGCTCTGAAATCATGCAGAGTTCCGGAAATAGGATGTGTGAGTTGTAATCGTTCAGCGTGCAACATAACTCGCTCAGGAGAGACAGACAAACGGTCGTCCGGGCGATACCCATAGACGGAATCTCCAACCAAAGAATGTCTTTCACTGCTTAAATGCACTCGTATTTGATGCGTTCGTCCCGTGTGTATTTCACATCGAAAAAGTGCGTAAGCTTTCCCGAATTTTTCGACAACTTCCCAATCCGTTCGTGCGCTCTTCCCTTCTTTATCATCTTTGGCCACAGCCATTTTATGACGTTGTTGAGAATTTCTTGTAATAGATTTTTTGATACTTCCACTTAAAAGCTCAGGAGCCCTCGTCACCAGCGCTAAATATTCTTTTTTGAAAGTCCGTTGAGCAAAACCTTCGGCCAATCCTCGATGTGTCTGATCATCCTTTGCCACGACCATCACACCGCTGGTTTCGCGATCAAGACGATGGACGATACCAGGTCGTTCGACACCACCGATGCCACTTAGCTGTCCCTGGCAGTGATGTAATAAAGCGTGCACCAGAGTATCATCATTGGTTCCAGCTCCCGGATGCACCACCATGCCGCTGGGTTTATCAATGGCTAGCAGATGTTTATCTTCGTAGAGAATCCGTAAAGGGATATCTACCGGCTTCACTTCGGCAGCCTGAAGCTCCGGCATAGAAAAAACAACTTCTGCGCCTTCTGATAATCGAGCGTTTTTCTTTAAGACAACGCCACCGGAAAAAACTAAACCTGCTTCAAATGCCCTGTGAAGATCCGCCCGGCTGAAGTCCGAAAACTCAGCTACCAACAATTTGTCAGCTCTTTCTTTATGGACGCCTTCAGCGACTGTCAGATGATATTTTTGGGGCACAGAGAAACTTTTGTCACACTTATTCAAACTTGGCGATGACATCATCAATTTCGTCAAAAATTTGCTGACGTTTTCCCTTCTCCAACTGCGCTATCTTGAAACCGTTTCGAGCAATTTCAGCCAATTCTCTTTTTGTAAAGTTCAGCTCATTGGCCAAAGCGCTGTATTCATCAGTCACTGTATTCCCAAAGGAAAAGGGATCATCTGTACTGATGGTGCAGTTGATTCCTCTATCGAACAACTGACGTATCGGATGCTCCTTCATTGAAGGAACTACTTGAAGTTTAAGATTGCTGATAGGACAAACATCAAGAGTCACTCCTTCATCAAGTAACAACTGAAGAACAGACTCATCTTCAACAGAGCGCACGCCATGCTGAACCCTGCGTACTTTCAAACGTTCAATCACCTCACGAACATTTTCTGCTCCTCCGAATTCACCGGCATGAGCCTTGGTTTCTTTTCCAGCTTCCTGACACACTTTCCAAATACCCTCAGACCAATCTTCCAAATCCCACACCTCTACCCCGTGTAAATCGATACCAGCTAATCCATCCCAATTAACTAGATCGTCAATAATTGGCTTCATAAACGGAGTATAATGATTTCGCAGCATACCGGCAAAAACACGCAACTCGATCCCTTTCGGTGCAGCTGATTGGATCGCATGTAAGATTTCTTTACCCTTGATATCAATAAACTCGACCATTCCGATATGAAAGCTGGTCTCAATATAACGGACATTCTGGTCCTTTAACCCTTCAAAAACAATTTTGGCAGCTTCATAATAGTTTTCCGGCGAGGTAAACCATTGAATAGCGTGTTCAATTAAAGTGCCTTCAAAGTTTTCAAATGTGGGATAACGATAATCAGTAGCCCAAAAATAAGGAACCTCTTTAAATTTCTCGGGATCCATTTTTTGCAGAAGCTGATAAGGCAAGGCACCTTCGATATGAAGATGTGTTTCTGTTTTAGGGAGCCTGTCGAGGAAGGCGGTTAAGTCTTCAGATCGTTGATACATTTAAGATAGTAGACTTAATCAGTTATTTCTCCAGTCAAATGGTCTGGATTAAGTTTTTTTAAATCTGCTGAAACAAAAAGACCTTCTTTTCGCACCAATTCTCCGTCAAAAAATATTTCACCACCACCATATTCCGGTCGCTGAATACAGACCATATCCCAGTGGACCTGTGAACGATTTCCATTGCCTGCGGTTTCATAGGCTTGCCCTGGGGTAAAATGGAAAGAACCTGCTATTTTTTCATCAAAAAGAATATCACGCATTGGTTCTAAAATATAGGGATTAAATCCAAGAGCAAATTCTCCGATATAACGAGCCCCTTCATCTGAATCGAGTATCTCATTCAATCTTTTTGTATTGGAGCTTGTCGCTTCGACGATCTTTCCTTGCTCAAAGACCAGTCGTATATTTTCAAAAGAAGTTCCCAGATAAACAGTTGGCACATTGTATTGCAAAACACCCTCAACACTTTCCTTAACAGGACAGGAAAAAACCTCACCGTCAGGAATATTACGCAACCCGCCACATGCTTCCGCCCCTATTTCTATGATGGAAAAAGAGAGCTCTGTCCCAGGTCCTTTGATCTCTACTCTGTCCGTTTTTTCCATCAGCGTCTTCAATGACTCCATTCCCTCTGTCATTCGGGAATAATCTAAGGTGCAGACCTTAAAATAAAATTCTTCAAATGCCTCAGTACTCATCATCGCCTGTTGAGCCATCGATGGTGTGGGCCAACGAAGAACAACCCATTTGGTCTCATTAACTCGATAATTCTGAACCGGACGCATTAACTCGGAGACAAGTTGAATCTGAGCTCCGGCGACATCAGAGTTTTCATAAATATTCTCTGCTCCTCTTAAGGCGATATAAGCATCCATCCTTTTCATCCGCGACAATTCAAGCTCAGATGCAATAGTATATTGCTCTTTTTTCGCATCGCGAATGAGTTCACGTGTTATTCGCGCATGATTGAGCTGAACATAAGGGATAGCTCCCTTTTTCCGCGCCGCTCGAATCAATGCAATAACGATTCCCTCTGGAACGTCATAAGCATCAATCAGGACCTTTTCTCCCTCCTGCAAGGAAGTCGAAAACCCGGTTAAAACATCGGCTAATTGTGTATAGGAAGGGTTTATCATTGATATTGAAATGACGAAGCAAGCATCACTTGACGATCCTTTTCAGACAATCTCTAATTAGAAAGACTCTGAAATCAGTCAACTGAGATGGGCTCTCTCGTTGGAAAACAAATCCGTGAAACAGCTTCTTCAAAGTCAGCTACCCCACTTAAGATTTTGATTTCTAAGCGAAGATAATAGAGCGGTATGGGAAAATCGAATGTTTCGGAAATTCGCACCGCATCTTTTTCCGTTGTGACTAAGAATTCAAGTCCTGCTTCTTTTGCTTGCCCAAAGATATGGAGTAAATCTTCTCTATCAAATCGGTAATGATCCAGAAATCGTCGGGTGTACAACAATTGAGCCCCTTGCTGCCTCAGGAATTCTTCAAACCCCTCCGGAGCAGCTATTCCGCTGAAAGCGCCTATCCTCTTTCCTTTTAAAAACGCCACATCCTTGCGTTCAAAGCCATTAACCTCCTGGAGATACTGTGGACGGTGCGCGCATTCGATGATATCCACACCCGGGTTATGCTTTTGTATCAGAGCCTCCAGTTCTGGATCCTTTTTACCATCCGACTTGGTAAGAAAAACATAAGACGCTCTCTTCAAATGCTTGATAGGTTCTCTCAAAATTCCTCTCGGCAGTAAACTTCCATTACCAAATGGATTTGTTTTATCCACCAATAAAAGGTTTAGTCTACCTTTGAGTGGCAGATATTGAAAACCATCGTCGAGGATTAATGTATCACATCCATACTTACGTATCGCATAATACCCGCTCTTCACTCGGTTCTTATCTACCAAAACAATCACTCCCGGAAGATTTTGAGCTAACATATAAGGTTCATCTCCGGACTGCTCACTATCGAGAAGAACACTGCGCCCATTACTGACAACCTTGGGTGGTGGTGGTTGACCTCCCTTTACAATAATCCTCCAAAAACGCTTTATGATCGATTCTCTCTTACTCTTGTAACCACGGCTTAAAATAGCGACCTTTCGCCCTCTTTCTGCCAGTGAACGAGCAAATCTCTCTACAACGGGTGTTTTGCCTGTACCGCCCACAGTTAAATTACCAACCACGACGACTAAACAGCCCAAAGGTCTATCCTGTAAGATTCTCACCGAATACAGCCAAAGCCGAAGTTGTATTATCTGGCTAAAAAGAAGTGAATTAAGCCAAAGAAAAAACTTGTACAAAGCAGCTCTCTTACCTTTGCGACGTCCAAAAATGACATCGATCGAGTACTGCTCAAATTGGGTGAACTTCTTCTTTAATTGAAAAAAAGGCATTTTATTATAAGCCTATTATCAGGGGGACTTGTGTAGACTTTTTCGCCTTTTTTACTGAAAATACCAGCCTTTTCCAAATTTCAGATGGCAGAAAGGTATGCAAATTCCTTAAAATCATCACATAAAATACACCACACATCCATAATGATTATTGACGCGGATTGGGCTTTCACCCTATTTGAATTTCTTTTCTGACCTACCTATCCTATGCAGGTAACTCTCTTAAAATCTAAAATTCATCGAGCCGAAGTCACTGACACCAGTCTCAACTACGAAGGAAGTCTCGCAATTGACCTCGATTTCCTTAATGCAGCTGGCATGCTTCCTTATGAAAAAATTCTCATTGGGAACTTAGCAAATGGAAATCGATTTGAAACCTATGCTATCCCCGCTCCGGCTGGATCGAAAACCATAAGCCTTAATGGTGGCACTGCCCATCTTGGTAAGGTTGGTGACCTTCTTACCATTATGTCTTTCGCCATTCTGTCTCCAGAAGAAGTGGCTGTTCATAAGCCCAAAGTAATTGTCTTGGGAGATGCCAACCAAAAGATTATTAAGCAGAGTAATACGTGAGTTATAAACTTTTTATCCCTGGCCCCGTCAACGTTTCTGAGAAAACCTTGCGGGCCATGCAACAGGCGCCTATCGGCCATCGAAGCCCAGATTTTGTAACTCTATATCAATCGATCCAGCCAAATCTTCAGAAGCTTTTTTATACGACCTCACCTGTTTATTTAAGCACCAGCAGTGCCTGGGGTGTTATGGAAGGATCTCTACGCAACACCTGTGCGAAAAAAGTTCTCAATTGTATGAATGGAGCATTTTCCGACAAGTGGTATGATATCGCACAACGTTGCGGGAAGGAAGCAACCCCTCTCCAGTTTGATTGGGGTAAGCCTGTCGATCCCGATGCTGTCCGCAATGAACTGAATCAAGGTGGCTATGATTGTATTACCCTCGTGCATAACGAAACTTCCACGGGAACGATGAGCCCTCTTGGC
>JANQKU010000168.1 GCA_028280955.1 Opitutaceae bacterium | reverse complement strand
GTTCGAGCGTATTGGCCGGTTTTGTTTCGTTGAGGTGGGGAAGGATTTTATCGATCAGCTCCACTTCTGCCTGAGCTTCTTTGTCATTGCCTCGGGCTTTTTTGATGGCTTTTTCTTTTCGTTTTTCCAGAGCAGTGATGTCGGCCAGGATAAGCTCTGTCGTGATGATTTCGATGTCTCGAATGGGATCGACGGAACCCATGTTGTGAATGACGTCGTCATCTGCAAAGCAGCGAACCACGTGAATGATGGCATCGACTTCCCGAATATTGGCCAGAAACTGATTGCCGAGGCCTTCTCCTTTGCTGGCGCCGGCGACGAGCCCGGCGATGTCTACAAATTCAACAGCAGCGGGGATGACGACGTTGGTTTTGGCGATCTTCTGGAGCACGGCCAGACGTTCATCCGGAACGGTGACAACTCCAACGTTTGGATCGATGGTACAAAAGGGATAGTTAGCCGCCTCGGCTTTACGAGTACGGGTAAGCGCATTGAAGAGAGTAGACTTGCCCACGTTGGGCAGACCGACGATACCAGCTTTAAGCATAAGGGGGCAGATGTCATTCTGAAGGATGGGGCTTGACAAGAGCAAAGTTTAGCTGACGATGAGCCGCTTTCTCTAAAGAGGTCTTCACTTTTTATTATACTATAGAAGCAGTCATGGCATTGAAAATCAAACTAGCCCGCATTGGAGCGACTCATAATCCGGTTTACCGTGTCGTTGTGGCCGAGGCACGAGGTCGTCGCGATGGACGTTTTGTTGAGATTTTGGGAACGTATTCACCTAGAGCAAAGAATGAATCTGAGACTTTGAAGCTGGATGTTGAGCGGGCTGATTATTGGATTTCCCAAGGCGCTTTACCGACCGATACGTCACGATCCTTGTTGAAGAGAGCGAAAAAAGCGGATGCTGAATCGCCGGCAGCGAGCTAACTCTATAATAGCTGGCTTTATCCTTTGGTTTGGCGCAGAGTGATTCTGCCAGAGTGATCGCCTAAAACAGTTTTACAGGTTCGGCTGCTGGCCGGACCTTTTTTTATCTTCTGAATCCCATGAAAATAGATATTCTCACGCTTTTTCCCTCTATGTTGGATGGATTTCTGGTTGAGAGTATGGTCGGCCGGGCGAGGGAAACGGGAATACTGGATCTGAAGATTCACAACATTCGTGACTGGGCGAAGGATAAGCATCAGGTGACAGATGATCGACCGTTTGGCGGTGGCGCGGGGATGGTGATGAAACCAGAGCCTTTGTTTGAGGCCATCGAAGAATTGCGCAGTCCCGTTTCGAAAACGGTGTTTTTAACGCCAGACGGAGAGCCGTTGAGCCCGACGTTGGCAGAGGAGATTTCCAGAGAAGAGCATTTGATTTTGCTGAGTGGACATTATGAGGGAGTGGATCAAAGGGTCAGAGATGAACTGGTGGACAGAGAAATCAGTATTGGAGATTATGTGCTGACAAACGGCACTTTGGCGGCAGCTGTTTTGGTGGATTGTTTCAGTCGTTTTATTCCCGGTTTTTTAGGTGAGGAAAAATCATTGACTCACGAAAGTTTCACCGGCAACTTGCTCGACTTCCCTCAGTATACGAGACCAGCCAACTTCCGTGGGTTGTCCGTTCCAGAGATCCTGCTTTCAGGTAATCATAAGCAGATTGAGAAATGGCGACACGAAAGGAGAATGGATCTTACTGAACGTCGTCGCCCAGATTTATTTTCCAAGTTCAATGAAAGCCATCGTTAAAGAAATTACTCAAGACCAGCTCAAGTCTGAACTACCTAAATTCAAGGTAGGGGACGGTATTCGTGTTCATACAAAAGTGCGGGAAGGTGATAAAGAGCGTATCCAGATTTTCTCAGGAATCGTTATTGCTCGGAAGGGAAGTGGCATACAAGAGAGCTTTACTGTTCGCCGAATTTCTTATGGAGAAGGTGTCGAGAAAGTATTCCCAGTCCACAGCCCGAATGTGGCCAAGATCGAGGTAGAAAGTGAAAGTGAAGTTATGCGTGCTCGCCTGTATTACTTACGTGACCGGATCGGAAAGAAGGCTGTTCAGGTAAAGAGAAAGCGCCTGAACTAAATTCACTTTTTCCAACAAATTTTAAAAGCGAGTCAGACGGCTCGCTTTTTTTTGTATGATAGTCTTGCGACAGACATGAGATGTTGCATTGAATCTGATCATGTCTCTCAACACCGAAATACTTCAAAAGGCCTCGAATGAGGCCCGTGGTTTAGCCATCGATGCGGTCATAGCAGCGGGAAAGGCCGGTCATCTGGGTTTACCTCTGGGTGCAGCAGAGATGGGTGCGACCCTCTTTGGCCATGCGTTGCGTTTTAATCCTGCGAATCCACGGTGGTTGAACCGGGATCGATTTGTGCTTTCAGCCGGTCATGGTTCGATGTTTTTATATGCTTGGCTTCATTTGTCGGGTTACGACTTGTCTCTTGAGGATTTGAAGCAATTTCGTCACTTGCACAGTAAGACTCCGGGACATCCCGAATTTGGAGAGACTGATGGGGTCGAATCCACCACGGGGCCACTGGGGCAGGGGATTGGAAACGCCGTCGGGATGGCGGTTTCCGGAAAGATGGCCGAAGCTCGCTTTAATACAGCAGAGCAGGTAATTCTTGATTACAAGGTAGTTTGTTTGGCTGGAGATGGGTGTTTACAGGAGGGTGTTGCTCAGGAGGCTTGTTCTTTTGCCGGACATAATGGCTTGGATAATCTGATTTTGATTTATGATAGCAATGATGTGACGTTAGATGCGCAGTCTGAGGCGTCACAGTCTGAGAATGTTCCTCAAAAATTTGAGGCCTACGGTTTTGAGGTCAGCACGATAGATGGGCATGACATGGTTGCTTTTCTCGCTGCGTATGAGAGGGCGAAATCTTCGACTTCCGGCAAACCACAGTTGATTATCGCCAAGACGGAGATTGGACGGGGAATTCCGGAAGTGGCCGGAACCTGGAAGGCTCATGGTGAAGGTGGCGCGGCTTATGAAGAGAGCGCACGGGCTGGGCTGGGGCTTCCCAAGGAAAGTTTTTATGTTTCCGATGAGGTGAGGGCTTACTTTGCAGAGATGGCTGAAAAAAGAGCGGCCGAAAATGCAGAGTGGGATGATCTTTACGCTGCCTGGAAAAAGGCGAATCCGGAAGGGTCTCAACTGTTGGAAGATGGATATGCCCGGAAGGTTCCATCGACGGATGAGTTGTTTGCCTCTATCCCGGAGATGGGAGATAAGGCTGTGGCCACCCGTGTTTCCGGAGGTAAGGCTCTGGATGCACTGGCGCAGAAGTTGCCTTTGATTATCAGCGGCAGCGCTGATTTGCATGGCTCAACCAAGAATTACCTGGGCGATGCGGATGGGGATTTTTCCAAAGAGAATCGTCTGGGGCGCAATATTCGTTTCGGTATTCGTGAGCATGCCATGGGAGCGATTGTCAATGGATTTGCCTACGAGGGTCTTTTCTTTGCTTCCGGTGCGACGTTCTTCACCTTTTCCGATTATATGCGGCCTTCAGTTCGTCTATCTGCTTTGGCCAAACTGCCAACTCTCTGGTACTGGACGCATGATAGTGTGGGTGTAGGGGTAGATGGACCGACGCATCAGCCGGTTGAAACAATGAGCAGTTTACGCAGTGTTCCGGGTCTGGACATGATAAAGCCGGCCGATGCAGAGGAATCTGTCGGGGCGATTGTGGCTGCCTTTGAAAGGCAGGATGGCCCCACCGGATTGAGTTTGAGTCGTCAGAACTTACCATCTCTCACGGATATTCCAGTGAAAACGCGTCGGGAGGGTGTCTTGAAGGGTGGGTACATTGTCTGTCAGGAAACAGGTGATTTGTCTGGAATCATTCTCTCTTGCGGCAGTGAATTGAGTTTGGCTCTGGAAGCCGCCAAGGAATTGGGAGACGGTGTCAGGGTTGTTTCCATGCCCTGTTTTGACCGGTTTGAACGACAGAACAGTGAGTATCAGGAAAGTGTTTTGCCTGCCGGCTGTCGCAAGCGGGTGGCAGTGGAAGCCGGTGTGCCTGATTCGTGGTACCGCTATGTGGGCTTGGATGGTAAGGTGATCGGTATTGATCGTTTTGGCTTATCTGCTCCCGGTGATGTGGTACTGAAAGAACTCGGTGTAACAGTTGAGGCCGTCGTCGCTGCAGCTCGGGAATTGGGAATTTAGAGGATCTAAAAAACTTCAAATGGGGAAGAAGGCTGTAGATTGCCTAGGTTTTTACTTGTCTACATGAATTAGTATGCCTAATTTGTTCTCTAGTAAACCATTAGATCGGCACTTATGGAGACGGAAAGATGAACAAAATTTACCTTTTTACGGCGCTTCTTACCATGTTGCCCGCTTTTTTAGCTGCGCAAAATACCTACGTGCCCGATGACAACTTTGAGCAGGCACTGATAGATCTGGGTTATGACACCGTGTTGGATGATAATGTGCCAACGGCAAATATTAGCGGAATTACATCGCTGGATATCAGTGCCCGAAACATTGCCGATCTCACTGGCATTGAAGATTTTGTCGCGTTAGAAATATTCAATTGCTCTTACAATCCACTCACCTCTCTTGATGTGAGTGTCAATACTGCTTTAACAAAGCTCTACTGTGTGTTAAATGGACTCACAGAACTTGATCTGATTGCCAATACTTCGTTAACAGAGCTCTTTTGTGGAGACAACTACCTCACGGCCCTTGATGTAAGCGCCAATACCGCGTTGAAAATATTCAGTTGTGCTTACAACGACCTCACGATCCTTGATGTGAGTGCTAATACCGCCTTAACAGAGCTCGATTGTGACGGGAATTATCTCACTACTCTTGATGTAAGTGCTAATACCGCCTTAACATTCCTCAAGTGTGGTAGCAACTACCTCACATCCCTTGATGTGAGCACCAACACTGCATTAAAAATATTCAATTTTTCTTACAACGACCTCACCTCTATTGATTTGAGCGTCAATACCGCCTTAACAGAGCTCTTTTGTAACAGCAACGAGCTCACAAGTCTGGATGTAAGTGCCAATACTGCGTTAATAACATTTTCTTGCCCTGATAATTACCTCACCTCTCTGGATGTGAGTGCCAATACTGTTTTAACACAGCTCGATTGTAATAACAACGAGCTCACAAGTCTGGATGTAAGCGCCAATACCGCCTTAACATACCTCAGTTGTGGATTCAACGAGCTCACAAGTCTGGATGTGAGCGCGAACACTGCCTTAACAATATTCGGTTGTTCTGGCAACTATCTTACTGTCCTAGATGTAAGCGCTAATACTGCTTTAACAGAGCTCTATTGTGTGAGTAATGATCTCACGAGTCTTGATATGAGCACCAATACCGCTTTAACATTACTTAGTTGTGGATTCAACGAGCTCACAAATCTGGATGTGAGCGCCAATACTGCTTTAATAGAATTATGGTGTGGCGACAACCAACTCACTATCCTAGATGTAAGCGCCAATGCCGCTTTAGAAAAACTCAGGTGTGACAACAACGACCTCACCTCTCTTGATGTGAGTGCCAATACTGCGTTAACATTCTTCGTGCTTGGCAGTAACGACCTCACCTCTCTGGATGTGAGTGCCAATACCGCTTTAACATACCTTGGATGTAACAACAATCCACTCACTGTCCTAGATGTGAGCGCCAATACCGCTTTAGTAGAATTATGGTGTGGCGACAACGAACTTACGGTTCTGGATGTAAGCTCCAACACTGCGTTGAAAGTACTCAATTGTTCTTATAATCCACTCACTGTCCTTGATGTAAACGCCAATACCGCTTTAGAGAAGCTTTATTGTGGTTTCAATCAACTCACCTCTCTGGATGTGAGCACCAATACTGCCTTAATAGAATTATGGTGTGGCGACAACGCACTTACATCCTTGGATGTAAGTGCTAATACCACTTTAAAATTACTTCATTGCTCTTACAATGAGCTCACATCTCTTAATGTCAGTGCCAATACCGCTTTAGAGAATCTTTATTGTTCTGACAACTATCTCACATCATTAGATGTGAGCGCGAATATCGCACTAAAAATCTTCAATTGCTCTTACAACTATCTTACGGCCCTTGATGTGAGCACCCATACCGCGTTAGAGGATCTCGACTGTCGCTCTAACCAACTCACAGCCCTCAATATGCAAAATGGAGCCAACTTCAACTTACTCTCTTTTAATGCGACCTTTAACCCTGATCTCACCTGCATACAAGTGGGTGATGCCGTCGCTGCGGCAAGCTTTGCCGACTGGCATAAAGATGCCACAGCAAGTTACTCGACAAATTGTGGCCTATCACCCTCACTTGTTTTTTCTTCTGCAGGAGATACTCAGTCTGTTTCCTTTTATGCCAACACTGCCTGGATAGCATCGACTTCCGATGACTGGGTATCGATAGGCACGAATATTGGTTCTGCCGGCATGCACTTGCTGGAAATTGAGGTGGCTCCCAGTCATTTAGCGGTGAGCCGCTCGGCAACGATTACTATTATGTCTGTTGGAGGAGAGGTTTTGTTTTCACGAACGATCGAACAGCCGGCAGCGGAAGGAGATTATGCTGTACCGGTAGCGATGTCGGTTCGCGCTGCGGTTGGCAGTGGCGCGAATATTCTGATTCCTGGGATGGTTTTCAAGGGTCCGGATAAGACGAAGCTCATTGTTAGAGGGCTCGGCCCTGCTTTAGCGGATGTTGGAGTAAGTGGTGTTTTGAGTGATCCTCAGATCGTGATCTATTCAAAATCGATCCCAGTTGCCACAAATGATGATTGGGAGACTGCTCCAGAGGATTTGGAAGCCTATTTCCAGCAGGTGGGTCTTTCCCCCTTGGCCAGTGGAAGTAAGGATGGGGCTGCTTATCTGGAGCTCGATCCCGGTGTCTATACCATGCACTTTAAAGGAATGAATGGAGGAGAAGGCATTGGGCTGGCCGAAGTTTATGTGGTTGCTCCGGCAGTCTCTGGTTCGGGCTTGGTTGCGTTGTCTGCCAGGGCTGAAGTCGGCGCTGGAGCTCGGGTGGTTATTCCGGGTTTTGTTATCACGGGGAATCAATCGAGAAGGGTTTTGGTGAGGGGAATTGGTCCTGGATTGGCTGTGAGCAATGTTCCCGGATTTCTGCCTGATCCACAGATCGAAGTTTATTCGGGTCAGACATTGATTGATTTTAATGAGGACTGGGGTGATGATGACCCAAACGTTCTTAAAGCAGCTTTTACTGAAATTGGAGCGGGGCCTTTAACCGATGGTTCAAAGGATGCGGCGATCCTTTTAACCCTGTCTCCTGGTGTTTACACGGCGCATATCCGAAGTTCGGACGGAACCGTGGGTGTGGGGTTACTTGAAATGTTCTTTCTGGACTGAGCCAAAATGAGATGAGAAAAAACGATGGCTTGAGAGCTATCGTTCCTTCTTGAACAAGAGAGTCTTCTCTGTCTTGCCTCCATGCCATCGTTTACTTTGACTTATCAAACAGCTTCTGTGTCGAAATTTATTAGAGAGAGTGGTTTATCCCATTCTTTTTTCTTCACTTTTTCCGAGATAATGGAAAATAGAGAGACTCCTGTTGACTGATTCCGTAGAGAGCATACTGTCATTTCTTTTGCATGTATACTCTGGTTGTCCGAGTGGATCTTCATTCGGAAGAGACTGAAGTTTATCAAATGAGATCTGAAATGAAGAAGTATCACTTTTTTTATTACGCATTAGGTGCCAGTGTGATTGCGCTTTTGGCAGGAGGATGCTCCGGTGGAGGCGAGGAGGGTGGTCCTCCTCCTGGATTTGCTGCCCAAGTGGTCGTGGCTGAAGCAAAGGTTGAACCAGTGGCTGAAAAGATATCCGTGGTAGGGACCTTGCAGGCGAATGAAATCGTTTCCATCCAGAGTGAAATCGATGCACTGATAGAGAAAATAGGATTTTCAGAGGGTGAGTTGGTCGAAGAGGGTCAGGTTTTGTTTGAGCTGGATGATGCCAAGCTGGTGGCAACAGTAGAGCAGACAAAAGCCAATTTTAAATTAGCCGAGACGATTTTGGAGAGAAATCGAACGTTGTTGAAAAGCCGAACGATTTCACAGCAGGAATTTGATCGAGCTCAGGCCACTTATTTAGCAGATGGCGCTGCCTTGGAATTGGCTCGCCAAAATCTGGAAGATGCCACGATCCATGCTCCCTTTTCAGGAATTATGGCAGAGCGGTTGGTCAGTCCGGGACAATTTATCAGTCGTGGTTCGGTGCTTTGCACGTTGGTTGACCTTGACCCGATAAAGGCAGAGTTCAATGTGCCGGAGCGTTTTATCAGCCAGTTGGCTTTGAATCAGCGTATTGAGATTCGCCTGACAGCTTACCCGGGAGAATCGTTTGAAGGTGTGGTTTATTTTATTGCGCCTCGGTTGGATACTTCAACTCGCACGGTTTTGGTAAAGGCTAAGGTGTCCAATGAGGATGGTCGTTTGAAGCCGGGTATGTTTGGGAATCTGGATCTGATTTTGAAGACGAAAGAAGAGGCGATCGTGATTCCGGAAATCGCTATCAGCTACAATGAAGACCAGGCTTTTGTTTACGTCGTTTCAAAAGAGATGCAGGCAGAACCTCGCATGGTTGAGGTAGGGCTTCGCTTGGCGGGGGCTTCCGAGATTACCAATGGTTTGGAGGCTGGGGATTTGGTTATCACAGAAGGTTTCCAAAAAATTGGCCCGGGTGCGCCAGTGGCGATTTCGCCTAAATCAAACCTGACTGCAAAAGAGCCGGAGGTTTTAGAGATCGTCGAAGAGTAGGTGGTGTTTCTGAAAAACCTTTACGTTTACGGTTATGATTATTTCTGAAATCAGTATCAAACGACCGATTTTAACGGTAATGATGAGTTTGGGGTTGCTCATTTTTGGCATTATCGGTCTAACGCGTCTGCCTGTTCGGGAACTTCCCGATATTGATCCGCCAGTTGTGAATGTCTTAACGGTTTACCCCGGGGCAAGCGCCTCTGTGGTCGAAACAGAATTGACAGAAAAACTGGAAGAGGCGGTCAACAGTATCGAGGGTATTAAAAAAATCACCAGTGAAAGCCGTGAACAGGCTAGCAGCCTGTCTGTGGAGTTCAATCTGGCGAGAGATATTGATGTGGCGGCTCAGGATGTGAGAGACCGTGTATCCCGAGTGCGGGGCAGCTTGCCGGAAGATATTGAGGAACCGGTTATTGCAAAACAGGATGCCACGGCCAATGCG
>JANQKU010000110.1 GCA_028280955.1 Opitutaceae bacterium | reverse complement strand
AATCTAGCTTTCGAGTCATCGACCCCGTCACCAATAAAATTTTTATCTACCAGCGATTTGAGCCCAACGGCATATTTAATTTGCGATTCAGCATAAGTTTTTAGGGGTTCATTTCCATGAGATTCATCTCTTACCTTCACCGAAAAATCCTTCCATTCCTTAAGAATTTTCAACAATGTTTTATAATCATATTTTTCCATAATAGATATTCTCAATATTTATATCTAAATAATTAATACATTTTCATAATTCTTTTAAGAACCAATCCATGAGATACAGAGATTCCAAATAAAGACAATAAAACCTCTTCCACCCGCTTAATCACCATCTACCCAGAAGGACCCAAACTATTCCTCAAGACCGAAGACACAAACTAAGCACATAAAGAAAAATATGCTTATTCTAGAATATAATTTAAACTTCTTCTTCATTTTCTTAATACAGGTGTTTCATCCAACAGTCTCTCAAAACGCTGCGTCTACCGGTAAATCCAAAATATCTGTCTGACTCATCACGTTGGTAAAATACCTACCTCTTACCGCAATTAATTCTTTATGTGATCCCATCTCAACAATCTCTCCATCCTCCAATACAACGATCTTATCAGCTGATCGGATTGTACTCAGCCGATGCGCGATCACAAAGGTAATTCTATCTTTTCTAAGCGATTCCAATGATTGTTGCACCGAACGTTCTGTTTCTCCATCCAAACTACTCGTAGCCTCATCCAATATCAATATCTTCGGGTTTGCTAGAAACGCTCTGGCAATGCTGATTCTCTGCTTCTCCCCTCCCGATAGACTCCTTCCATTTTCACCTACCATCGATTCGTACCCACTCGGCTGAGAAACGATGAAATCATGAGCATCTGCTTTCAGGGCGGCCTCTTCAATCTCTCTCTTCGTCGCCAAAGGCTTTGCATAAGCGATATTCTCTCCAATTGTGCCGTCAAACAAAGTCACCTCCTGCTCAACGATGGCGATTTGCATCCTGTATGGACTCAGACTGAATTCCTTCACATCCACTCCATTTAATAAAATGCGCCCTTTATCCGGTGAATAGAATCGAGATAGTAGATCAATCAAAGTGGATTTACCTGATCCACTTTTCCCTACTAAAGCTACTGTCTCTCCCTCATTTGCTTTAAAATTTATATTTTTCAACACAGGAACGCCCAATTCATAGCCAAAGAATACCGATTGGAACTCAATCTTATGAATACATTCTGGTAGCGGCTCATTCTTTCTCCGAACAGATTTTTCATCTTCTATAGGTACCAGAACCTCACATACTCTATCCAGTGCTGCCTGACTTTTTTTCGAGTCACTGATAGCATTCACCAAACCAAATGTTGGCTGCAAAATAAAAGCAGTATAAAGCGACAGAGCAAAGATATCTCCTATCGTAGCATACCCCTTAATACTTAAGACACTTCCAACACAAATAATAACAAGTCCAGTCAAAGAGATCATCGTCATCCACCCCAATCTCATAACTTCCCTCATTTTTGTGACACTTAACTCAAGACGAGCAATTAAATTGCTGTCATGAGCGAAATTCAGCTTCTCCCTCGCTTCTCTATTGTAAATTTTCAACACACGGATTCCTCTGAAAAGTTCGGTCATTTGTCCCATCAACTGCCCAAGCTCCCGAAGCATAGCCTTAGCTAAAGGCCGAATTCTTCGAATAACGAAGTAACTTAGCCCTAAAGAGAAAGGCACCAACAAAAGTGCAAACAATGCCAGTCTCCAATTAACCCAAAATATCAAGAAAAACGTAACTACGACTCGAACTCCCAATACAACCGGAGTTACTATCATATTTTCCAACAAACTAGACATCTCACGCGTATCGTTAATCAGTCGGTTGGAAACCCCTCCTGTTGTTAAACGCTCCAAAGCAGGTAACGAAAGTATCAAGAGATTAGCAAAAACATGTTTACGAACCGAAGCAAGAATTCGGACACTCAGATTTAGTACCGAAAATCTTCCAATCAATGTTAGCATCGATGAAGTCAGCGTAAGCAACAAAACCAACAGACCCACACAAACTGACAATATCAGCTTCTCGTCATCTCGGTAAGAACTTTCCAAGACAATCGAATCCACAAGAAATCGCATTGCCAAGGGCTGTAATATTCCAATCAAGACTCCGGACAGACCCACAATCAAGATCATCATAAGCCTCCACTTAAAAGGCTTTACCCAGGCGATGTATCTCGACATCGGCGATACTGCATCCGGAGATTCACATGCGCTTTCTCCATCAATGAACAAAGGCTCTTCTGTTTGCGAATCAGTCCCCATCGCTGATTCTATCTTTATCACCTCCTTATATCTCGCCTTTGATGATTTCATCTCATGATAATTTAAAAAACAACCTTTAGATTAATTAACTGTATCTATATTTACGATACAAAATTCTGGATTTCTCAAAGAGCACAGAGAGAAAGGAAGTGTTATAGCACCATAATTCAATTCGGCCTAAAACCACTATTTAATCAAAGCTCTGCCAGTAGTGAGACATAATATAAACTCACATGAGAAACAGTTAAAATGAGATTTAATACCCCCCAAAAGCAACCTTTGTTACAGATCTCCTCTTGTTTTTATTCTTTTTATGTCAATAGACAAGTATGTTTATTCCTATATACGTCAAAATGTGGCAAGCACTTTCTCAAAGGAAATCATCCCTAGAAATTCAGGAGACTTCTTACCTTAACCCTTCACATTTACTTTATAGGAAAGGATAAAGGTCCTATCGTTTTCAGCAGATCTGGCAATGGAGAAGTTATCATTACCAATAATGATAAAAGCATTCATTACAAGCTTTGCTGGAGCGCGAGGACATCGCCACAACAACAATACCAATTGCCTTGCACGAGGACAGAGGAACTGTCTTCATTGGAAACAGCTCTACAAATCGCCAATCCCTGACTAAGCACACACCTTCGATAGAAGGCGTCATGAACACCGTGCTCAACCAATCAAAGGCTGATTTATTTGCTCACAAAAAAGAGTAAAATCTTATTCGCCAATTTGGTAACGGACAAACCGTTGAATCACCAAATTTTCACCGAGGGCTGAGATCTTGGAAGTCAGTAAATCCTGAATCGTCTGATCTGCATTTTTCACAAAAGGCTGTTCGAGAAGGCAGATAGTCGAATAATACTTATTTAACTTACCTTCGACAATTTTCTGAACGGCTGGCGGTGGCTTTCCTTCTGCCTGAGCCGTAGCGATGTCCTGCTCTTTTTTGATATCTTCTGCAGGAACTTCATCCCGACTGACATAGGAAGGACTGGCCGCAGCAATATGCAAACAAACATCCCGACAGAGATTCTTAAAGTCATCTGTCTTAGCAACAAAATCTGTTTCACAGTTTAACTCAAGCAAGACACCCACTTTACCACCAAGATGAATATAACTCTCAATCAACCCCTCAGAAGTCGCACGTCCAGCTTTCTTAGCAGCTTGGGAAATACCCTTCTTCCGAAGAATTGTTTCAGCCTGAGCATCATCTCCGTTGGCTTCAGTCAGAGCTTTTTTGCAGTCCATCAGGCCAGCACCGGTTTTTGCCCGGAGTTCGCCAACCATCTTTGCCGTAATTACGTTACTCATAATATTTTTTTAAAATGTTAGGGATTTCCCAAAAAACTTACTCACTCTTGCTTTCTTCTTCTGCAGCTGCCTCGGCGCTTTCTTCCGCCGGAGCTGGTTCTTCTTCAGTGGCTGTCGTTTCAGGTGCAACCGCTTCAACCGGAGCAGGGACCTTAGGCGCTGGAACCGCTACTGGAGCAGGCGCTTCAGCAATAGTTTCTTCTGCCACAACGGCCGGAGCAGACGCTGCCGCTTCTTCGGGTTGCTCTTCCACAACCTCTTCTTCAGGTTGAGAAGCGACATCCGCCATTTCAAGTGCTGCCTTGGCCATACGAACCTCGTCCCTGCGAGAAAGACCTGATTGAATAGCCTCTACAATGGTATCAACAATAATACGGATCGATTTCACCGCATCATCATTGCCAGGAATCGCATAATCTACTAGAGCTGGATCCGAGTTGGTATCGACCAATCCAACCACCGGAATACCCATTCGTCTAGCCTCCGCTACCGCAATATCCTCGTGCTTAATATCAATAATAAAAATAACCGCCGGCAACTCAGGCATCTGAACCAAGCCTTCAAAGTTGCGCATCATACGAGCCATTTCACGCTTGATGGCTGACTCTTCCTTTTTCGGCAGCTTCGCCAGACTTCCATCAGTTTCCATCGCCTGATACTTTTTGTATTTGGCCACACTACCCTTAATCGTTGCAAAATTGGTGAGTGTTCCACCCATCCAGCGATTGGAACAGAAAGGCATATTGGTAACAGCGGCGGCCTCACGTATAATCTCCTGAGCCTGCCGTTTCGTTCCTACCAACAAGACCTCTTTACCATTGGCAACAGTCTCTTCAATAAACTGATAGGCGATTCCCAGGGCTTTGTGGGTTTTCGATAAATCAATAATCGAAGTACCCTGGCGGTGATCAAAAACAAATCCTTTTGAACGAGGATTCCAACGCTTTACCTGATGCCCAAAGTGAACGCCGGCATCGAACAAATCTTGTAATGTAACTTCCATAATAAAAATACTCTCGGGAGAGCACAGATCTGCCAAAAGGGCAGTCTTACTTATTTATACTGAGGGTTAATGTGAAACGCATGACGATCCAGCCAAATAGCCTTCTCACCATACGAAAAGAGGCTACACCTACCTTTCCCCTCAACGAATGCAAGCAAGAACTACCCCAAACTTTTCTTCTAACTGATTCTTAATCGATTATTAACGATGAAAAACCATTGACAGACCGCAATCTACGGACAAATTCGCCCTTCCTACACTATGTGTAGCAAATCTATTTTAGTGATGCAGGGTGGAGCAGTCCGGTAGCTCGTCAGGCTCATAACCTGAAGGTCCTCGGTTCAAATCCGAGCCCTGCACCCAATGAAGACCGATTTCTTTACAGAAATCGGTCTTCTCCATTTTTAACCCCTCGGAGTTGAACCAATTCGAGATTCTTTTCGAAAGTGGCAATCAAGAAGAAAACGTCCGACCAAACAAACCGAACCCTGCACCGATAAAGGCCCATTCCGAAAAGAATAGGCCTTCATCATGAGCATGAAAATCAGGGATTTATGAAGATTGGAATCGTTTTAAAGAGAAAATAAAGGATGCTCAGAACCAATGAAATAGTCTAAAGATTCTCTGAATTTTATGGGCAAAAGCCCCATCCGGAGAGCCCAAACATCCCTTCCATTACTTATTGACTCACTCTTTTGTTGAATTGTTCATCAGCGAAAATTCAAGTTCCGGATTTTGAAAATAAACTTTTAGAAAGATTCGACACTGTTTTCCAAACATCTTTTCGAGGACGATTCTCTCCACAGAATACAGCCAATTCACTAATGGAATCAGTCAACATCCTGACTAACGGCACATCGATGCCAATTTTCTTTTTAATTTTTGCCACACAAGAAATTGCGGTCAGTGAATGTCCTCCCAAATCGAAGAAGTTGTCGTAGATACCCACTTTCTCCACTCCCAAAACTTCTTCCCAAATCTCCGCTAAAACTTGCTCCATTTCGTCGCGCGGGGCCACATATTCCGCGCTACTTCCAGATCTAATCTCCGGTTCGGGAAGTGCCTTACGATCCAACTTACCGTTGGCCGTTGGCAGCTCTTCCAATTCCACGAAATAAGAAGGCACCATATAAGAGGGAAGCAGCGAGCGAAGACGCTCGCGAAGCAACTCTGCGGTCAGGGACTCATCCCCCGACACGTAGTAGCAAGCCAAATTATCCCAAACAACCACTACTGCTACATCGCTCACTTCTTCCATCTCTAGAGCAGCGGATTCAATCTCACCCGGTTCAACTCGGAAACCGCGAACTTTTACCTGATTATCAATACGACCAAGAAACTCCAAGTTCCCATTAGCGAGCCAGTGAGCTACGTCTCCAGTACGATACATTTTCCTTTTAGAATTAAGCATATGCGACGAGAATCTCTCCGCAGTCAATTCAGGACGGTTCAAATAGCCACGAGCAAGACCAGCTCCGGATAAGCAAAGTTCGCCAGCCACCCCAATCGGACAAAGTCTCCCTGAAGCATCCAATACGTAACAATTGGTATTCGGCAACGGGCGCCCTATCGGAACTTTTCCATTCACCATCTCTACTTTTCTATAGGGAAAGAATGTTGCGCAAATGGTAGCCTCAGAAGGCCCATACCCATTCAATATTCTAAGATCTGAAGAATTAGATAAAAATCGATCGAGGAGTGAGCTCTCGATAGATTCAACTCCCACCAATAAATGCTTCAGAGGACACACTCTCTCTGTCTTTTCAAAATAATTTATACAAGATTCGAGTAGAGCAGGAGCTATGTAAGCTGACGTTATCTTCTGTTGAAAAATCTGCTCTCCAATATCGACAACATCGTCTTCCATCAATAAAAGCAATGTGCCTCCAAAACATAATAGAGAGAAAAACTCCCACACTGAAACATCAAAAGCAAAAGAGCAGGTCGATATGCCAAGCAAATCACAATCACCTCCATAAGCTTCACGCTGAGAATAGAGAAAATTAACAACACTTGCATGCTCCACGAGCACACCTTTAGGCATGCCTGTAGAACCTGAAGTGTAGAGGCAGTAAGCCAAATTTGACGGACTGCCGCTTTTAGGCAAAGGTGTACTGTCTTCCGCATAGCTCGATCTTTTTTGCAAATCGAGAAAAGTTACCTCCTCGGGCAATTCGACAACTCCATCTGACTTGGATAAAACAATATTCATCCCTACGTCTCCGATCATAAACCGGATTCGGTCAGTTGGATACGTTGGATCGAGAGGAACATAAGCTCCTCCAGTCTTAAGAATGCCCAAAATACCGACGATCATTTCTAGAGAACGATCCATGTAAAGTCCTACCAAAACATCAGGGCCTACGCTGTAGTCTTCGTGAAGTCTCCTAGCGAGACGATTGGACTTTTCGTCAAGTTCACCATAAGTCCACTCACGTCCCTCACAGCAAAGTGCGACGTTCTGCGGAATCCGTAGCGCCTGTTCCTCAAATAGCTCATGAATACATCTGTCTTTCGGATAATCCGCATCTGTATCATTAAATTCATATAATAAGTGCTCACGCTCTGATTCACCCAAGAGATCAATATCGCATATCTTTTGATTTGAATCCCCCACAACCAATTCCACCACACGTTTCAAATGTTCGGAAAAACGAATAATCGTCTCTTCTTTGAACAAACCTGTCGCGTACTCAAAATCAAGATGAAGCCTCTCCTCAGACTCTACCACACTAAGAGTAATATCAAACTTAGCGATGGAATTGCTCAGACGGTAAGGACGGATGACACCAAACTCAGCAATGGCTTCACTGGAATCAACATTTTGCACCACTAGCACTGTATCAAACAGAGGGTTACGACTGAGATCACGTTCAACATCGATAGAATCGATTAATTCCTCGAAAGGATATTGCTGATTCGCCAGTCCTTCCAAAAACTGCTCCTTCACTTCCTCCAGATAAGAAGAAAATTTCTTAGAACTTTCAGGTCGACCTCGAATGGCCAAGATATTTACAAACATCCCAAAGATATCATTTAGATCAGCATGGTCACGACCAGCCACTGGAGTTCCCACAATAATATCTTCCTGACCGCTGTAACGAGATAGCAAAATCTGATAACAGGACAGGAACAACATATACAAAGTCACTTCCTTTTTTTGGCAATATGCTCTCAATTCGGACGTTATGCTCTTACCAAAATCAACCTTAAGTGATGCTCCCACAAAATCACGTACCTGAGGTCGTGAAAAATCGGTAGGAAATTCCAATACTGGAATCTCTCCCTCGAATTGACTTTTCCAATACTTTCCTTGCTGATCGAGTAACTTACGGCCAGCTCCTTCCTGCTGCCACACGGCATAGTCCTTGTAATGCAAAACCAATGGCTCCAAAACTTCACCTTCAAACGCTCGGATAAAATTCCCAATCAGGATTCCATTGGAAGTCCCATCCGAAACAATATGATGTATATCCGTTAAAAGGATACGATTACCGCTTGGGTTAGACAAAACCTTCATCCTCAAGAGCGGAGCGATATTCAAATCGAATGAACGTACAAAATCCGCTATCTTTTCTTTTACTTCTTCCTCACCGACCTCCTCAATCTCTACTTCGAAAGATACACGCTCTTCGACACACTGAAACAGATCGTCATCTAAGATCACAAAACGCGTGCGCAATGCCTCATGCCGATCAATTACCGTCATGGCTGCGCTTCGCAGTCGATCTAGATCGACCTCCTCGCCCAACACGTATGCACCCGGCATATTGTAAGCCACTCCATCAACGTCCAACTGCTGTAGAGCATATAACCGTTTCTGCTGAGAAGAAACAGGATAAAAATCACGCTTTTCAATCTGTTTTATCGACAGATAGGCAAGATGCGCTCCTTCGGCTAATCGAGTCGCGAGTTCATTGATACTTGAAAATTCAAAAAGCTCTTTAATAGACAAGTCCACCTCCAAAGCTTTCTTTATCTTGGCAACTGTAATCACAGCCTTCAAAGAATGCCCTCCGAGATCGAAAAAGTTATCATTAATTCCCACTTTCTCAACTCCGAGCACATCCTGCCAGATTTGCACCAAAATTCTTTCTACATCATTATGCGGAGCCAAGTATTCGACGTTGCTACCTTTGCTGCCATCCGGCTCAGGCAACGCCTTACGGTCTACCTTCCCATTTGAAGTCAAAGGTAACTTGTCGATGATCATGAGACTGGAGGGGACCATATACTCGGGTAGTTTCTCTGTCAGATATTCTCGCAGCTCACCCCGCTGTAGGTCTCTCAGTTTTTCACTCAGAGGATTGTTGGCGTATCCATCATCACTTCCCTCAACTTCTTTTATAAATTGCGGTCTCCAATGATCATCACCCAATTTGCCCAGAACTACAGCATAATGACGAGGATCAGTTAACTCAATACGAACTTCCCAGCCTAACTCACTGCCCAACGTAAACCAACTTTCAGGTTCAACCAACTCTTTCTCTACTCTCAGGTCACGCAACCAGCCAACAGTTCCAAATCCTGGGCCTTCAAATAATTCCCTGTTCACTTGAAACTCTTGATAAATCCTGGCATTAGGGATGCCTCTTACTGCGACAACGTTGTTTTCACCATTTGTCAATAACTTCCGAATACAATCCACTCCCTCAGTTAAATCATCCCAGTTAAGCCAATTCATTATACTTTCTTTTCCTGGAGAAGTCCACAGGATGGTTTGGTAACGAAACTTCGATAACTCATTGTCGAAACCACCCAGCTTCGGAAACGCTTCAACATAGGTAATCTGTTCAAATTCTCTCCGCAAGGAATGGAAAAACCTGGGATCCAGAAGTAACTCATCCTCGTTGAAGACCATTTGTTCGACTTCACATCTCAACTCCTTCAATGGCATTCGATCCGAAACACGCTCTAGCAAGGTGGCAGTCAGTAAAGAACGATGCAGCCTTAAGTCACGAACGTCTCCGATGAAAATTTTACCTCCGACATCCAAGGCCTTCAAAGACTTGCTCAATACTTCCTTTAAGTAATCCGCATTGGGAAAATACTGAGCCACTGAATTGATCACCACCAAGTCATAACTTGACTCTTCAATTCGATCGAAGTCCGTCCCTTCACAGTGATAAAGATTCACTCGACCTTTCTGCTCTTCATTTAAATTTTCCTTGATATACGCTATCGAAGTTTCCGAAAGATCTGTAGCCGTGTAACATTCACAATCTTCAAGCAAACGAAACAGCAACAGCCCTGTTCCACAACCAATTTCCAATATTCTTTTGGCCCCCAATGCACGAATCGTCGAAACAGTATCCTGCTGCCATAATACCATCTCCTCTTCTGCGATCGGCTTTCCGGTCAAACTGCTATTCCAACCAGATATGTTGAAGGAGATATCCGTCGGGGTCTCTCCATCGTAAGTTTCATCGAAGACATCACGCCACTGCGTCAGACGCTCATTGCTCCACTGCGACGCACGCACAGAATTCTCCTGATGATTTCCTTGTGCATTGAGCACCGCATAGGCCACCAGAGAAAGATCGCCAGCTTGATCATAGCTTTTGGCCACACATTCCACGACAGACGGATGACGGCCCAGCACACTTTCGATCTCTCCTAACTCGATACGGAAACCCCGTATCTTTACCTGATCATCGATACGGCCCAGATACTCTATACTTCCGTTGGCCGACCAACGGGCTAAGTCCCCCGTACGATACATCCGGCAATCCGGTTCAAACGGATTGGAAACAAATCTCTCTCCGGTTAATTCCCCGCGATTCAGGTAACCACGAGCCACACCACCACCACCGACATACATCTCCCCAGCAACACCAATCGGCAGCAGATGCCTGTTCTCATCCAAAATATACACACGCAAATCAGGAATAGGTGCACCTATTTCACTCCCTCTTGCTTTATCCAAATCTTCGGCAATAATACACTTATAGGTAACATGTACAGTCGTCTCAGTAATGCCATACATGTTCACCAATCGGGGAGTTTCATCCCCATGGCGTTGCAGCCAAGGACGCAAGCTTTCAAACTCTAACGCTTCTCCTCCGAAGATAATATAGCGTAACGCCAGCTTCTCGCTATCAGAGCGATTTCCATCTTCTGAGATCAATAAACGGAAGGCAGAAGGAGTCTGATTTAAAACCGTCACTTGCTCCTTCAAAAGCAAATCGTAGAATTCTTCGGGTGAACGGCTTACCCAATGAGGCACGACTACCAAACGTCCACCGGTTAGAAACGATCCAAAAATTTCCCATACGGAAAAATCAAAGCCAAAGTAATGAAACAGAGTCCAGACATCACGCTCATTAAAATCAAACCAGCTTTGGCAGGCCGCAAACAAACGACTCACATTATGATGCTCTACCATCACTGCTTTCGGTTTACCCGTCGAACCCGAAGTGTAGATCATATAGGCCAGATCAGATGGATCGTTCACCTGCTCCAGAGATTGTGTTTTGTTCGCATAACTTCCCTCATCCTCTAAATCCAGCACTATTCCCTCAAACACTAGCTCTGCTGGATTCGATCCTTTAATCAAAAGTGTCTTCGATTCACCATCCTCCAACATAAAGCCAATTCGTTCGGCAGGATAATTCGGATCCATCGGCAAATATGCGCCCCCTGCTTTCAAAATTCCAAGGATTCCTATAATCATCTCCAAAGAACACTCTAGACACATCCCCACCAAAACATCAGGTCCCACACTATACTCCTCACGCAATTTCCACGCTAACTGATTGGCGCGAGTGTTTAGTTCTCCATACGTTAAAGATTCATCACCAAACACTACCGCTACCGCATCTGGCGTCTTTTCCACCTGCTCTTCAATCAACTCATGAAGACATTTTTCACTCGAGAAGCTGACGTCACTCTTATTAAAGTCATGCAGCAGTTGGTTTTTCTCTTCCGTATCCAAAATTTCGATCTCAGACAATCTCTGACCAGAATTCTCTAAGATCGATCCAACAAAATTCTTCAAATGCTTCGCCAAACGGGCAATCGTTTCTTCTTTATACAGACTGGTCGCGTATTCAAATTCCAGAAGCAACCCCTCTTTCATATTCCAGATCCTTAAGGTAATATCGAAAATCGCCGTTGTTTTCTCTATGTCATAAGGCCGGATTGGACCCAAATCCTCAACTTCTTCTTCCCTATTATAGTTCTGCACTACCAACATCGTATCAAACACCGGATTGCGGCTCATATCCCCCTCCAGCGCCAACTCGTCAATTAACTCCTCAAAAGGATACTGTTGGTTTTCAAATGCATCCAAGCACAATTGCTTAACCTCTTCCAGATAATCCGAAAACCGCTTCTCTCCTTCAGGACGACTGCGCATTGCCAAGCTATTGACAAACATCCCCAGAACTCCGTCCAGATCTGAATGATCTCGTCCGGCTATTGCGTTGCCTACAACAATATCCTCTTGCCCGCTGTAGCGAGAAAGTAGCGAACTGTAACTAGCCAATAAAAGTGTATACAAAGTCACACCATGCTCACGGCAATACGCAGTCAGATCCGGCACCACCATGCTATCCAGTTCCTCTTCATACTTGGACCCTCGAAAATCACGAATCTGCGGCCGAATAAAATCAGTTGGCAGTTCCAAGATGGCTGCTCCATCCTTAAAGAGATCCTTCCAATACTTCCCTTGCCTGTCCAGCAACTCGCGCCCCTCACCCTCTTGTTGCCATACCGCATAGTCCTTGTACTGTAAGGCCAACGGCTTCAAGGCTTCACCGCCGAAGCTCTGAGCAAAATCCCGAATCAAAATACCATTAGAAGTCCCATCCGAGATAATGTGATGCATGTCTGTTAAAAGCATCATCTCTCCATCAGGCTTGCGCAAAACTTTCACTCGAAAAAGTGGCGCTTTATTCAGGTCAAACGCTCGGATGAAAGCGATCACCTTCTCCTCCACATTATCCTCATGCACTTCTTCTACTTCAACTTTAAAGAAAACCTGATCATACACCCGCTGAATCAATACACCATCTATCACCTCAAAATGGGTACGAAGCACTTCATGGCGCTCGATCACTGCATTGACTGCTCCTTGCAATCGTTCAATATCCACCTCATCGCTTAAAACATAGACTCCAGGCATGTTGTACATCGTGCCAGACAAATCCAACTGCTGTAGCGCATACAAACGTTTCTGCTGCGAAGAAGTAGGATAGTATTCTCTATCCGAGCACCGACTCAACTTTCGCATGCTTGATCGATCAAATCCAGAGCTTCTAAGAAGTCGCAATATAGCAGCCTTATGCTCCCGAATTTGATCGGCAATTGCTAAAGTCAGCACACCAGGTGGAGCTTTACAAATAATCTCCTCTTTCTCTAGCGAAAGCCTAATACCTAAATCGTTCAGATTTTTAACGAATTCAATCGCATCAAATAATTGTATCTTCATTGTAAAATTAATTAAATAATAGAGACTTATCGCTCATCATTTTTCTTTGCTTGAAAACCAACATGAATACTGACCTCGGTAAAAATAATCTTCCGATCAAATCCCCACAGATCTATCCTCCTAAAAATAAAAAAGTATTTCGCCATTAAAGGCTTAAAATTCCCCTTAGAGACAGTCTTAAAAGTTATAAATAGATGATGGTGCGAGTTAAAAAAGAAGCAGCACAAGGCAGCTCATTTTGTCCTGCACTAGAAGTGCCTAAAAAGTGAGCTGACACACTGATCATACAACAAAACCCTAAATTCCCGAACAAGATCTCCCATTTAATCAAGCTAGAGCATTACAGCTCTATGAAACGTACTTAAATGACAAAACTATCATCCCTCAATTCCTTCTCTCTTCTACTAAAACAAATAAAACATAGATCTAGAATCTAAACATTTCCTCTACTTCAGCACCAGCATCACTGTCTTTGTTTCTTTCTCTAACCAGAATTACATTATCAATTCTCTCTGCCAAGTCTTTCAAAACCCCCAATGAGAACACGTCTTTAAACGAAAGTGATATACCGAATCGTTTGTTTATCATAACCATGTTCTCCATCTGTTTTAGGGAATGACCACCCAATTCGAAAAAATCATCATTAATTCCCACTTTATCCACTCCTAAAACATCCTGCCAGATGTCCACCAAAATCTCTTCAACTTCATTACGTGGCGCCACGTATTCCGTTCCACTGACCAGGCTGCCATCTGGCTCAGGCAACGCTTTACGGTCTACCTTCCCATTGGAAGTCAACGGAATTTCATCCACCTGCACAAAATAGGCAGGAAGCATATAGGCAGGTAAACTCTCCCTCAAAACAGAGCGTAAGGTAGACCCCTCCAGCTCCTTGTCATCACTTGTATAATACGCGATCAAGGTCAGGTCACCACTCCTTTCTTTAACCAACACGACAGCTTCTTTTACACTGTCCTGTTTTACTAAAGCATTTTCAATTTCACCTAATTCGACACGAAAACCTCGAATTTTCACCTGATCATCTATTCTACCTAAATACTCGAGATTGCCATCGGGTAACCATCGAGCCAGATCCCCCGTACGATACATCTTTTCACCAGGTTCAAATGGATTTGAAACAAACCTCTCCGCAGTCAAATCATCGCGATTTAGATACCCTCTAGCTAACCCGTCGCCACCCACATACATCTCCCCAGCTACGCCAATTGGCAACAAACTTTTATTTGTATCTAATATATAAATACGTAAATCAAAAAGAGGCACACCAATCTCACTACCCCTAGCTCTGTCCAAATCTTCGGTAACAATACGCTTATAGGTAACGTGCACAGTTGTCTCAGTAATACCATACATGTTCACCAATCGGGGAACTTTATCCCCACGGCGTTCCAGCCAGGGACGCAGACTTTCGAACTCCAACGCTTCGCCCCCAAAAATGACATGGCGCAAAGCTAGCTGTGTGCTATCAGAACGGTTAGCTTCCTCAGCAATCAAAAGGCGAAAGGCAGATGGGGTCTGATTTAAGACCGTCACCTGCTCCTTCAAAAGTAAATCGTAAAACTCACCTGGAGAACGGCTTACCCAATGTGGCACCACGACCAGACGCCCACCTGTCAGAAATGCTCCAAAAATCTCCCAAACCGAAAAGTCAAAACCAAAGTAATGAAACAGAGTCCAAACATCACTCTCACTAAAATTAAACCAACTTTGACAAGTGGTAAATAAACGGCTGACATTGTGATGCTCTATCATCACTGCCTTCGGCTTTCCTGTTGAACCGGAAGTATAGATTATGTAGGCCAAATCTGACAGATTGTTTATTCTCTCCAGTGACTGCGTTTTGTCCGCATAGCTTCCCTCATCCTCTAAATCCAACACCGTTCCAGTAAAGACTGACTCTACCGGATTAATCCCTTTGATCAAAAGAGTTTGGGTTTCGGTGTCTTCCAACATAAATCCAATGCGCTCGGAAGGATACTCTGGATCGATCGGAAGGTAGGCCCCACCAGCTTTCAGGATGCCCAGTATTCCAACGATCATCTCTAAAGAACGCTCTAAACACAGTCCCACCAGGACATCCGGACCCACTCCATGATCCTCCCGCAGCACCCAAGCCAACCGGTTCGAACACTTGTTTAATTCGTCGTAACTCAGGGTACCTCCATCCCACGACACCGCCGCCGCGTCAGGTCTCCGTCGCACCTGCTCCTCGAACAATTCGTGTAGACATTTGTCAACCGGATAGCACACCTGCGTATCGTTGAACTCGTATAAGAGCTGATGACGCTCCTCCTCCCCGAGAATCTCCAACTCCGAGAGCTTCTGAACCGAATCCACCACCGTTGATTCGATCAAACGAATAAAATGATCCGCTAAGCGTTCTATCGTCTCCTTAATGAATAGACTGGTCGCATATCCAAATTCCAGTTTAATCCCGCCGTCTTCCAATTCTGAGGCACTCAGCATCAGGTCGAATTTCGCCACATTCACCGCTATTTCATAAGGTTGCAGCAGGCTCAGATCCTCTCCTGTCGCTTCACCATTGTTATTCTGCATAACAAACAACGCATCAAAGAGAGGATTACGGCTCGCATCACGTTCCAAATCGATTTCATCCAGAAGTTCCTCAAAAGGATACTGCTGGTTCGCGAAAGCTTCCAGGCACATCGACTTAACCTCCTCCAAATAATCTCTGAAGCACTTCGAACCGCAAGGCCTGCCACGCAGAGCCAAGGTGTTGGTGAGCATACCCAGGACTTCCTCCAAATCTCCATGATCACGCGCCGCCACAGGAGAACCCACCACCACATCACTCTGATTACTATGGCGAGACAACAAGATCATGTAGCACGATAATAGAAACATAAACAACGTCACATCGTTATTTCGACAAAGCCTCTTTACTTTTAAACCCATTTCCTTGCTCAGGGAAAAAGGTAGAGTAGCCCCAGCAGAGCTTCGCGTTCGAGGCCGCTCAAAGTCTGTCGAAAGAGCTAGGACAGGCGCAATCTCCTCATATTGTTTTTTCCAATACACACTTTGTCTATCCAGCAGCTCACGTCCCTCTCCCTCTTGCTGCCATACCGCGTAATCTCTGTACTGCAGCCTTGGAGGAGGTAGAATCTCTCCGCGAAGAGCCCTGCCCAAGTCCTGGACCAGAAGACGAGAGGACTCTCCATCTGATATCACATGATGCATATCCGTAAGCAGAACCGAATTCCCATCTGAATTTCTTAGCACTTTGATACGAAAAAGTGGGGCGTGAGCTAAATCAAAACAACGAATAAAATTGCCCATATAATTCTCTACCTCTCCTTCGCCAATCTCCTCTACCTCCAGCTCGAAATCCATACTAGGGTTCACTCTCTGCACCAACTCGCCATCCACAATCTCCAGACTTGTCCGCAATATTTCGTGGCGATCTATAACCAAGCTCAGAGCCTTCTCAAAATTCTTTAGATCGAAATCGTCATTAAATAAATAAACGCTAGGCATATTGTAGGAAGTGTCCTCAGGGTTGATCTGCTGCAAAGCGTAGAGTCGGCGCTGCTGTGAACTCGCAGGATAGAATTCACGCTTATCCACACAGCATATCGACACTTGTTCTACATTCTCCATCCCTTCCAACATCTTTGCCAATTTGGCCACAGTGGGATTCTCGAAGATAGCTTCAATGCCAAGCGTTACTTCGAAACTCTTCATGATTCTGACGTTCGCCTGGATAGCCTTGATCGAATGTCCCCCTAGATCAAAGAAATCATCGTTGACACCCACTTTTTCGATTCCGAGGACATCCTGCCAAATTTCAACAAGTGCCTGCTCTACCTTATT
>JANQKU010000143.1 GCA_028280955.1 Opitutaceae bacterium | reverse complement strand
GGAGGCTTATGCGGTCGGAAATGTCGGTTATCCTTTTTCAAAAGTTTATGATCAGGCTATTTCGAGTGATGCGGTGGCCGTTTGTGAGGTCAGCTCTTTTCAAGCTGAGGTGCTGAACTATATGTGCCCGACTGCGACTATGTGGACGAGTTTTTCTGAAGATCATTTGGACCGTCATTTGGATATGGATTCCTATTTCAGGGCCAAATATAACTTGGTTCAGAGAACTCCGATGGAGTGTGTTCTTTTTGATGAATCGAGCTTTTTGAGCGCTCGGAATTTGGGATTTGAAATACCGGAAGATAATCTGGTCAAGGGAAGACAGGAAAACTTGCCGATGGAGAAAATTGAGGGAACACCTTTTATCTGGATGCCGCAGTATAAGAATCTTTTAATGGCAAAAATATTTTGGGAGCGTTTGGAATTGCCTCTGCATACCTTATGGGAGGCGGTGCAGTCGTTTAAGATTTCATCTCATCGATTTAAGCTGGTAGAAACTCGCCGGGGGATCAGTTTCTGGAATGATTCAAAGGCCACAAATTTTCATGCGGTAGAGATGGCGATGTCCAATTTTGATCGTCCCGTGATATGGATTGGAGGAGGTCGAGCTAAGGGGGGTGATCTGGAGGCCTTTATTCATCGAATTGTTCCGTATGTGAAAAAAGCATACGTAATCGGTGAAGTGGGTGAACAATTGGCGGAGCTGCTGGAGAACGAACGGCGGGAGGTTGCCATTTGCAACTCACTGGATGAAGCCGTTCAGGCTGCTACGAAAACGGCATCGAAGGGCGATAATATTTTATTTAGTCCCGGTTTTTCAAGTTTCGACATGTTCGCAGATTATATTGACCGTGGTAATCAATTTGAAACGGAGATTCTCGTATAAAAGATAACCTCTAGAAATTTTCTCAACGATAAAACAAAAACAGGAGTAATACAAATCGATGAAAATAATGAAAATATTCGGCATGGTGCTGGCAATCCACCTGGTGCCTCTTATGATTTTCCTACTGAGCCCTGGGTGTCAGACGACCCCACGCCAGCCAGTAGCTGATGGTCCTTCGACAGCGGATTCCGATAACTGGTCCAATCAGCCAGTAGCGAGTTCGAGTCTTGAACCCATTCCCGTTTCGGATGGTTCAAGTAGTCTCAGTCAACCGCTTTATGGCGCGACTCCAGCTGAGAGAGCCAGGCGCGAATCCCCGAGGCGACCCGGTAGTGTCGTGTCTTCGTCGGATTCAGTTTTGACTCCTCTGTCTCAAAATGAGTCGATATCTGAAGAGAGATCTTCGACTATCACGTACACGGTGAAGAAGGGAGATAGTTTTTGGTCAATTGCCAAAAAGTTTAATATTTCGGTAAAGGCTTTGCAAAGCGCCAATTCGAATATCCGGGCAGATCAGCTCCAGTGGGGAGCGAAGATTAAGATACCGGGACAATCAGCCGGTGCGGCTTCTTCCCAAAGGGAAGTGAGTTCGGTTTCTCCAAGTCCGGTTGCGAACACAGGTTCTTTCATTACGTATAAGGTAAAGTCAGGTGATTACTTGGCGAGGATTGCCGCGAATCACGGGACAACAGTTAAGGCTATTCGTTCTGCCAATAACTTGCGCAGTGATTTAATCCGCATTGGGCAGACCTTGAAAATTCCGTCTACATCCGGACAGGTATCTTCTCCTGTTTCGGCACCAACTCAGAGAACATCTGTGAGGGCTTCTTCGGATGCAGTGACTGTGACGGTGCAGGCTGGAGATACCCTGGAGGGTATCGCGCGAAAATTTGAGGTTTCCATCAGGGAGCTAATGGTGGCAAATGGTATCACAGATCCACGCAGTATCCGTCCAAATCAGGTTTTAGTTGTTCCCGGATTCCAATCTGTTACGTCGAAACCCACTGTAACGGTTCAGCCAACAGTTCCCGAGGTTGAAACAACTGATCCGGAGCCAGTGGAGATAACAGAAACCTTACCTCTTCTCCCGGGTGATGATTTGGATAGCATGCTTCCAGAAGACGTTATTGATGCACCGGCTATCCCGATTGATGAAGAGCCTTCGAATGAAGAATAAGCGAGCTTTTACTGATCACTGAACGTGCGAACCCAAACAAAGAACTTTCACTGGAGCGGATTGATTAATCCAGCCTCTCTTATCCTGTTTTGTGTGGCTGCTCTGACAATTCTTGGAGTAACAATTCTCTTCAGTGCGAGTGTTTCTTTTCGGCAAGATCCTTATTTCTTTCTTAAGCGACAGATCATCTGGATTGGCGTTGCGCTGGCGGTTGGTTTGATTGTCAGCCGGGTCAATCTCAAATGGGTTCGACCGATGTCGTGGTGGATTGCAGGATTACTATTGATCGGTCTGGTCATCGTCTTGATTCCCGGCATTGGTGTCCATGTCAATGGGAGCCGTCGTTGGCTTGATTTTGGTTTAATGCGTTTTCAAGTTTCAGAGATTGCTAAATTTGCTTTGATTTTGTCGTTGGCGCATTATTTAGGGGCGAATCAAAAACTGATTCCAACTTTCTGGCGTGGATTTGTTTTTCCCTGTGCATGGATAGGTCTTTTCTGTGGATTGATTATCATTGAGCCGGATTATGGAACGGCCATGTTATGTGGTGCGATTGGTTTTTCCATGTTGTTACTCGCGGGGGTCCGATGGATCTATTTGATTCCTTCTGTCTTGGGTGGAATCGGGATTCTGGCAGTGGCTATTTTCTACAATCCGGTACGGCTGGCACGTATCACTTCATTTCTTGATATTGAGGCAAATCGCAGTGATGGAGCGTATCAGCTTTGGCAGGCCATCCTGGCTTTTGGAGCTGGCGGAATTAAGGGGGTTGGTTTGGGTAATGGACGGCAGCAAATGGCATTTTTACCTGAGGCTCATACAGACTTTATTTTCGCGATTGCGGGTGAGGAATTGGGTTTGTTTTTCACTTTGGGTACAGTCCTGCTTTTTATGGTAATCTTTGTTGCGGGCCTTTTTCATCTGAGGAAAGCGCCGAATCTCTTTCAATATTTGTTGATCGCAGGATGTCTGTTGCTTCTGACATTGCAGGCATTAATTAATCTAGGAGTTGTTACGGGGTGCTTGCCTACCAAGGGCATGTCGTTGCCGTTTATTAGCTATGGAGGATCCAATCTTATTCTCATGGCTATTGTGGTAGGGTTGATTGCCAACACACATATATCATGGACAAGCCCGGCTCTAAAAACTGGAGACAGGGCAATGACGGACATAGACGGATGAGTTGTTTTTTAATTGCTTGTGGTGGAACAGGGGGGCATTTGGCCCCTGGTATCGCCTTGGCAGAAGAGCTTGAGTCACGGGGACATCAATGCACTCTTCTCATTAGTAATAAACAGGTAGATTCCCGTTTGATTGAAAAATACAAAAAGCTTCAATTTGTGGTTCTACCCGGAGTTGGGTTTTCCCTTCATCCATCACGCATGCTAAAGTTTGTCGTGAGTCAAGTGAAGGGGATAATAGCTGCTTTTCGTCTAATTAAAGATCTAAAGCCCCAAGCGATTTTTGGTTTTGGCGGTTATACGTGTATTGCGATAACTCTCGGTGGTTTGTTTAGCCGGATACCTGTGGCCTTGCATGAGGCAAATCGAGTTCCAGGAAAAGCGATTCGTTTTATGGGCAGCTTTGCCAAGCGCGTTTATTTACCAGTGGGTGTGAAAGTCGGCCATATAAAAGCAAATCGGATTCGCCACTACGGATATCCGGTACGAAAAGAAATTATACGTGTTTCCAAGACTGAAGCTCGGGAACGGTTGGGGATGAATCCAAACCAAAAGGTCTTGATTATCTTAGGAGGAAGTCAAGGCGCGAGCGCTTTAAATGATTGGGCAACTAGTGTAATGGGACGATTGGCCAGTGATGAAATACAGGTTTACTGTGTGACGGGTCTGGGCAAGGGAAGTGATGGGATTGTTGAGTATGAATCTCGTCGCGGAACAAAAGTCAGATCTGGGTTTATTGCCTTCTCGGATCAAGTTGGAGATCTTCTATCGAGCGCGGATTTGGCTGTATCCAGGGCAGGCGCTGGGACGATTGCTGAAATGACTCGTTGCGGTCTTCCTGCACTTTTGATTCCGTATCCACATTCTGCGGATGATCATCAATTAGAAAATGCAAAGTTTTTTGAGATGCAGGGTGGTGGTTTTCTGGTTGGCCAGGATTTTCTGGGAGATCTCTATAAGGAAGTTAAAGAGGTCGTTTTTAACGATTGGCTACTGCAGCGGTTTGTCATGAATTTACAGCGCATGGATCGTGATAATTCGGCAGATTTGATCGCAGATGATTTGGAAGTTCTCTCCCGAAGAGAGGTGCCACCATCTCGTTTGAGTGTGGTAGAAGTGCCTTAAGCAGGGTTTGAATTGTTTATGATAATGAAAGAAAAGCCTAAAGGAAAGAGAGTTCATCTCATCGGTATTGGTGGGATGGGTATGGCTCCTTTGGCGATTTATCTTTCAGAGTCTGGCTTTACTGTTTCCGGAGAAGATGGGAATCTTTCTGTTGAAATCCAAAAGCTGTTGCTCGCCCGTGGTATAGAGATTACCGAAGGGAAGTCGATTGGGATGGATGTTGAAAGACTGGTGGTTTCGTCTGCCATATCTCATAACCATCCACAGTATTTGGAGGCGAAAGATCGTGAATTACCCATTTTACGGAGGGGTGAAATGCTGGCGGAAGTTTTACAGAGAAAACGTTTGATTGCGGTTGTTGGATCACATGGAAAAACCACTACGTGCGCCATGTTGGTGACGGCTCTTCGGTCAGGTGGTTTGGACGTGGGATATTTATTGGGTGGCTTGTTCAATGATGCATCTATTCCTCCTGCACGTTGTGCTTCTGCTGATTGGGTTGTCGCTGAAATTGATGAAAGCGATGGAACGATTGAGGGGTTTTCACCGGAAATAACGCTTTGTGTGAATTTGGATTGGGATCACTGCGATCATTATCGGGATGAAGAAATGTTGAAAGAAACGTTTCGCAACTTGAGGGCAAGGACTTCAAGAGCATTCTTTTATAACAGAGGTTGTTTACGATCATTCCAGCTTTTTGGAGATCAAAGAGAAGAAGGTGATTTCAGTTTTGGAAAAGAAGGAGATTACACTTTGGTTAATTCTGTGGAGGGTGAAAAAGGAAGGATTTTGACCTTGGGAGGAATGTTCGGAAAACGGCAGGCAAGAGTTTGTGCAAACGGCGCTTTTAACGCAGAAAATGCCTGTGCTGCTTTGGCGGTTTCCAGTTACTTATGTCTTTCAATGGAAGACGATTTATTGGGTGGTTATGGGGGAGTTCGCCGACGTCAGAGCATCCTTTTTTCATCTCCGTTTTTAACTGTAGTGGAGGATTATGCGCACCATCCTACAGAGATTGAGGATCTTCTGGAATCAATGCGTAATTGTTTTTCCGGAAGATTAGTGGTTTGTTTTCAACCGCATCGCTATTCGCGGACAGCACAGTTTAAAAAGGGGTTTGCTGAAGCTCTGCGGCACTGTGATCACCTTTTTCTTTTCGAAGTGTATCCAGCTTGTGAATCGTATGTGCCGGGTGGAGAGTCTAAAGATATAAAGGCGATATTAGATGAGTCTGCCAGGGATTTGCCAGTGGAGCTTGCGAATTTTACCGATGGTGCAGAAAAAATTCTCCGAGAAGTGAAGAATGGAGATGTGCTTTTATTTGTGGGAGCCGGTGATATTGATCAATTAGCCCGATCTGTTTTGCATAGAATGGCAGAAGGGGAAAGTCGAAGGAGTCGATTGGTACGTTTTTTTTCATCTTTAGAGCACTCTTTGTCCAATGAGACGGTCGTAAAAGTAGAGGAACCCTTAGCGGCAAAAACAACTTTGAGAGTGGGAGGTATGGCAATGGTTTATTGTGAGCCGGCATCTCCCGAGGATCTGCAATCGTTGCTCATGGCCGGAGGGAAATCATCTGTTCCGGTTTTTCTACTTGGCCGAGGTTCCAATCTAATTGTCCCAGATGAGGGTGTTTGTGGACTGGTTATCCGTTTGCAACATCCTTCCTGGAGACGCATCCAACCCCAACAAGATGGGGCTCTTTGGGTAGGCGCTGGCGTTCGCCTGAAGGAACTCTGTGGTTACGCCTGTAAGAAAGAACTTCAGGGTTTTGAATTTTTAGAGGGGATACCGGGAACAGTTGGCGGCGCATTACGCATGAATGCCGGCGCTATGGGCGGTTGGATCTATGATCTGGTGGAGGAAGTACAGATCATGACGTTTTCAGGTGAGATCCGTTTGATCAAACATGAGGATTTACATGTTGAATACAGGCGTTGTCACGAAGTGGTGGAGGGGATCGCCTTGGGAGCTATTTTACGACCGGCAGCGAAAGAGAAGTCTTTATCGATTGCTCAGAATATTGAGCAAATGCAAAAGCAGCGTCATGAATCGCAACCACGTGAGCCAAGCGCCGGTTGTATTTTTAAGAATCCTCCGAATGAGTCTGCAGGAAAAATTATCGATGAGTTAGGTCTTAAGGGCACTCGAGTGGGCAGGGCGGAGGTTTCATCGGTGCATGCCAATTTTATTATCAATCGAGGAGGGGCAACGTCTGACGATGTCATTGCGTTGGTTCGTAAGGTGCGAAACCAAGTGAAGAAAGATCGTGCCATCGATCTTGAACCGGAAGTCCTACTATATGGGAAGGAGTGGACAAAGGTTTTATGAGTTCTGATATGATAATTGCTGTTTTTATGGGAGGTGATTCTGCGGAAAGAGAGATTGCTCTTGCTTCAGGTAAAGCCGCTTTTGAGGCCATCGAGAGATCTTTTCGGGCAGAAAGCTATGATATCACAGAGCGGGTAATTCCAGAAGGTATTTCCTCTGAGAGCCATGTCGTGTTTTTGACAACACATGGTGTTTTTGGGGAAGACGGAGGCTTGCAGTCGCTTTTGGAAGAAAAGGGCATTTCGTATGCAGGTTGTGATGCTTTTTCGAGTAAACTTTGTTTTGATAAACGATTGACGAGTGAGAAGGTCGCTTCGTTGGGTATGGAGGTGACGAAGGAGGTTCTCATTGGATCCGAATCTTCGGTCCAGGTTTGTGAGTTGATGGAGGAATTGGGTGACGATCTCGTGGTTAAGCCAAATTGCCAGGGAAGCAGTGTCGGTCTTCATTTTGCCAAAGGGGAGGAATCGATACAGGAGGTGTTGTCAAATTTGGATTTGAAAGAAGAATGGTTGATGCAACAGCGAGTTTCAGGTCGTGAATTGACGGTAGGTGTTTTTGATGGAGAGGCGGGTGGCGTCGTTGAAATTCGGCCTAAGAGCGGGGCCTATGATTATAAGAGTAAGTATACTAAAGGCATGACGGATTATCTAATGCCGGCTCCTCTGGATGAGAGGTTGACGAGGGAAATACAAGAGAGCGCCGTCGCTGTTTTTCGTGCTTGTGGATGTCGGGACTGGGCCAGAGTCGACTATATGTTAAGGCCGGATGGAAAGTTTGTTTTTCTTGAGGTGAACACATTGCCAGGGCTGACAGAAACGAGTCTCCTGCCAATGAGCGCCCGGATGCTCGGTCTGGATTTTGATTCGCTTTTAGTTTCCCTTTTAAAACCGGCTATTCAACGATTTCAACAAGCATACGAACGTTTACCCCGATGAAGAAAAAGAACGCTCATAAAAGTACATCAAAAAGTCCTTCCTGGAGAGATATCCGACAAACTGTTAGCTCTAAAAAAATAACGGTTCATGCCAAGAAGCGTTTTTGGAAGTATTTGGCTAAAACATTGGCAGCATCCGCAACTGTTGTGGGAATTGGACTGGGTATTGTTTATCTGGTTAGTTATTTTGACTCCGAGAAAACTTCAGCGGTTTCATTGGTTGAATCCACTCCGATTGAAGAGGTGATTCTTTTAACAGACGGAGTCCTTCCTGATGAGTGGATTACCAAGCGATTGGAGCTTCCTGATGGAGTGGGGTTAATGGAGGTGGATATTGAGGGAATAAAGAACCGGTTGGAGGCTGAAGGACAAGTTAAGAGTGCGGTGATTACCCGTGATTTTCCAGGAACTTTAGTTGTGAGTTTGCATGAGCAGGTTCCCGTCATTCGCTTGTTGGCCAGGTCCAAGAACGGACAAACCCAAATGATGTTGGTGGGGAAAGATGGTGTTGTTTACAAGGGACAGGGTTACTCCCGTCAACTGTTGCGAGGTCTTCCCTTTCTTGATGGTGTTAGATTGGTTAGGGAAGGCAATGGGTTTAAACCTATCCCAGGTATTGATAGCATCTCAGACTTGTTACAGCTTACGCGCCAGGAGGCCCCTCATTTATACAGTACGTGGAAGACGGTGTCTTTAAAAGATTCTCCGCGGCTGACTGTGAAAACGAAAGATGTGTCAGAGATCGTTTTTGAACCTGGCAATTTTCGCCGTCAGTTAGCCAAGTTAGACTATATTCTTGATTACTACCGAAGGGCTGCGGGAGAGGATATGGAAAGAATCGATCTCTCTTTCCGTGATCAGGTGGCAGTGGAAGTCGAATTGTAATGTTTTTTTCTCAGAGGATTTCTCAATTGTTTAGGTACCCTCTGACAGTATTTTTTTAGATTAATTCCCCATAATAGTTAAACAAAAGTGATACATAAAAGGAGCAAGATAATAGGCGCTATTGAAATAGGGACCGCCAAGGTCTCTGTCTTAATTGGTGAAATTACAAATGGACGGAGTCTAAACATCATTGGAATGGGGTCCTGTTCATCGAGCGGAGTCATCAAGGGTGATGTGGTTGATTTTAAGGCGGCAAGTGATTGTACCCATGCCGCGATTTTATCTGCTGAAGAACAGGCAGGAGTGAGGATTGAGGGAGTGTATTTGGCGCAGACGGGCGCCCATCTATCGGGATTCTATAACGAGGCTGGTGTAACGGTGAGTTCGGCTGATAACCGGGTTGATTTCGATGATATTGAAAGAGTCAAATCCTTAGCAAAAGCGAAGCAGGTTACAGAAGACCGGACAATCATTCATCATATTCGTCGGCCTTTTCGTCTCGATGGTCGTATTGAACAGAATCCGGAATATATGGAGGGGAAGAAGCTGGAGGTTGGTTACTGGACAGTGCATGGCCAAGCTTCGAAGGTGAGCGATCATATTCACATTGTGAACGGGTTCTCGTTACATGTGGATGACATCATTCTCTCCAGTCTTGCTTCGGGGGTTATCATGTCTTCTCCGGAAGAGCGGAGGCATGGAACCCTGGTTGTTGATATTGGACGGGGAACTACAGACTATGCGCTTTACTATGATGGTCATTGTTATGTGGCCGGGGTTATTCCGATTGGAGGGGATCACTTTACCAATGATTTGAGTATTGGGTTGCGCCTGACAACCAACCAGGCAGAGGGTTTGAAAGTGCGTTCGGGCAAGGCTTTGGTAAAGGCTCAAGATAAAACGGAAAAGACGTGGCTCAATGGTGATTTGGAAATAGGGGATCGTCAGATTTCTCAAAAAGCAATTGAACAGGTTTTATCGGCGAGGGCATTCGAACTGTTTGAGGTTTTAAAAAAATCCCTGGGCAATCATTTTAGACCCGAATTGTTGGGGAGCGGGATTGTGTTAACAGGAGGATCTTCCCGGTTGCCTCTGATGGATGAAGTTTCTTCTCAAGTCATGGGTGTTTCAACGCGAATTGGTGAATGCCCCAGGTGGGTGATGGAAGAGCTGGCTGTGCCGGAATTCAGCACGGTCTTAGGACTTCTTAATTATGGCTTAAGCTATCATGGCGAGGTATCGGAAAAGACCCAACGCTCCAGAGGCTTGTTGGGTCGGGTAAAACAGATTTTTGCAACCGCTTAAAAGGAAATCAATATGGATCATCTTATTCCCGAACAAGAATCACTTTTTGAACCTGAAAACGTCATGGAACGCGAAGTTTCCATTAAGATGCTGGGTGTCGGCGGAGCTGGCGCCAATGCGAT
>JANQKU010000120.1 GCA_028280955.1 Opitutaceae bacterium | reverse complement strand
TTACGACATATTCACCAAGTTGAATAACTGATTCGTCTTGTTCATTTTGAGCATATGCAGAAAACGCAAATAAAAGCCCAAAACCAGTCACGAATAATTGAAAAGAAGAAATAAAAAAACGTGAAATTGACATGATTGTAATAGCATACAAAAAACGTTTTAAAGACTCCACTCCAAGACGGATTTTAAAGACTCCATCAGGGATTTTTGACTACCTATTTGGAACAGAAACCTCTTACCGGCTAACCGTTTTCAGGTATTCCCTTGGATTAACCCCGAAAACACTCCGAAAAGCTCGAGAAAAATGACTTGGATTAGAATAGCCAACAGCATTCGCTGTCTCAATGACAGTCTGCTTTTTTTCACTCATTAAATCCCTGGCACGTTCCATTCTTTTTTGTCTCAAATAACCAAATACAGTTGTCTTATAACGCTCTCTGAATCCTTTTTTAAGCTTAAATTCGTTTAAATAAACTTGCCGACTGAGATGAGAAATCGAATGAGGATAATTGAGATTTGTTTCGAGAAACTCCGCCGCTGCTTCCAGAGCTTCTTCATCTTCATTTCTCAGGCAGGGCTCTGAGGCCGCTTTCTCCAGAAAAACGTCATTTTCGGCAGTAATCGCCAATAGTTCCAGCATTCTAGACTCCAAAAGGAGTTGTGTGATGGCAGTACTACCTTCCATCCTCAAAAGACCTTTCACCAGATCTTTCATCCGATGGGTCAAGTTTCCCTGAAAAAAAACAGCTTCCACACGTTTAGGACAACCTAGGCAAGCCCGCTGAAAATGCATCAAGGTCTCCCCCTCAATAGCCAGAGTTTCCCAAATGGCTCGCGCACAATCGAGCCAGACCACCTCCACCATGCCTTCAGCTTCGAAACGAATATCCCATTTCCCTGGAGAAATAGTAAACCATCGATTCGATCGAACACGTTGCCACCCACGATCGGGGAATAAGAGACGAAACCCACCGCTTACCATGAAACAAATTTGGGAAAAAGACTGCAGAGGCCAAAAACAAGGCTCTTTCCTTTCAGAAGCAGTGAAACGAGCTATTGAAAGAGAAAGACCATCATTTCGCTCAAAACACTGAGATTTAACCGTCTGATTTCCAAACGGGATCAGTTTTGTTTTTGGCTTTTGTAATGGGCAAATCGGCATCTTTAAAGGATCTCACTTATTTTTAATGAAAATGAGTTTCATTCTCATTAAAAGAGCATTTTATTCTTATTAAATTGTCAATCTCTCTTCTTCACAGAGGCAAAAATAGCTTTTTAACTAACACCAAAGAGCATCCCACACTTTTAACTAATTGAAAAATAAGTTATCGGATCATAACCTTCATAATGGAGAAGTGGATGACTTCATCATCAAAAGATGCTGTCAGTCAACCGGGTTGATCCTGCCCAAATGTCTTCACGGAGATAACTGACGGAATTTCTATCAATAGGGATAGTCTCAGGGTTTTATTTTGATGGGCCTGAGCATCTCACCTACCCTCTTTAAACTTTTTTAGACAGGCTTACTTTCAAGCTTCCAGTAGATCTAATCCCATCAGATATTCTTTAAGACCTGCCAGGTCTTCATCTGTGATGGTATGATACGGTTTGCGTCGATGTCGTTGACCTAATCCATAGAGTTCGATCATCCCATGCATAGCCGCATCAAAGCCTCCCTTTATTTTTAGAATATAGTCAAAAAACGGCGCATCTTTTTCTTCAATCAATCTAGAGGCTTCCTTCAAGTGATTGGCTTCAATCGCCTTCCAGTAGCTTTGGGCAAAGTCAGGATTGTACATGCAAAAAGTCGAAAGATATCCTGTACATCCATATGGATACATATTCATGTGATTACGTTTTTGACCTCCCGCAATAATGGCCACTCTTTCGCTAAAACGCATATAAATATCATGCGCAAATGTGCCTCCCATATCATCCTTAATGGCCAGAACGTTGGGCGAAAGATCAAAAGAACGCTCCAGAGTTTCCAGGCCAAAAGGAATTCCCCGCGAAATGAAACGATTAGTGACAATCATCACAGGCATTGTTTCAGCTATTGCTGCATAATGTTCAGCCATCGATTCAGGTGTGCACGATCCTCCCCAATCGGGAGGAAGCGGCATAAACATATCTGCGCCTAACTCTTTACAGTGCTCGGCGAAGGCGATGGCCCGTTTGCTCGAATAATAGCGATCAGCCGCAATAACCATGGCACGACCGGCTGTCTGTTCGACTGTGATACGGGTTAATTTAGTGATTTCTTCATCACTCAAACAGTCATAATGACTATCTCCCACCGTGAGCATGATCGTTCGGGTGCCGCCATCAATCCCTCGATCAATGATCTTCCGAATCGCTTTAAAATCTATCTCACCTTCCTTATCAAAAGCCGTTCGCAACGACATAACAGGACCGGTCAGAAAATGTTTTGCTTCCTCAATCGTCATTAAATCTCAGACTTTATCCAAAACTCGATTCGCTTGAAAAAAGGAATCTATCGGCGTTTCATCCGTATGCCAATTAGCCTTTATTTTTACGTCGTTCTCATCTGATTGAAGAGCTTCAGCGGGCTTCTCCTCTCCTTTACGATGGAAGACCCACCAACATTGGCCTTTATGATTGTGTTCATGATCTATTGAGAAACCGGCTTCCTCCATCAAAGGACCAATCCAGCCCATGCAATGATCACAGTAATCCTCATGCTGTTCCAACCCGTTGCGAATCAGAAACCCTTTTGAAGGACAATCATGCATATCGATTCGAAAATAATCGTCACCGCTACGCGTGGTATATTCCGCACCCTCGTCCACCAGAGTATGCCCCCAATATTCCTGCATTCCCTCAAAGCCTTTTTCGAGAATCAGTTTTTTGGCATGAGTCTGCGCATCCCAATGGATACACTCATCATAATAACGATAAAGATAATCCTTACCGTAACGCTTCTCCATCCAGTTGAAGGTCCACTCATAGTGGCCACAAAAATCATAAACACCAATCATTGAGCTAAGGTAATGTTCTCCAGGCATTGAGGTTCTGGCGCTGAATTCACCGGATAAAACGCCTGATGACAGGATCCGTTTCCACCCTTGATTCTAACAGTATGCCCGGCCTGCTTGGCCCCCGCTTCCGAAACAAAATAACAATGCTGACAATAGTCCTTAAAAATCTCCCTTTTTTCTTCTCTTAATTTTTTGATGGCCGGGCAGACAGAGATAGTCAGCTCAACACATTCTTCATTCTGAACAACTTCCACTTCCGCTCCCGGCTCATGGGAAAAGAAAGATTTCCAATAAGTCGCAATGGCTGGCAAACCACCCTCTTTCCACTTCTGCCAAATCGGGGCCATATACTGCATCCCATGCTCCTGCCAGAAAGAGAGTAATACTGCTCGACCCTTGGTTTTCTCAATAAAGCGAAAGGTCGCATTCAGGGCGAAATAGAATCCATCGTAACCAGCCGGCTTTGTATCGTGATAAGGAAGGGAATCCGCTGCAGAGTTTTTCTCCATCCATCCCATGATTCCGAACCCTACCCATCACATCAATCCTGAATTCACCCAAATTGCCTGACTTTGCTTCACCAGTCATACTCTGTTTATCCTGTGTAAAATCTTTTTACTGATACATAGAACTCGATTTCTCTGGCATATTCTCCATAAGCTCTTCACAATGTGTCTTGTGAAGGCGGACAAAATCATCATAGCTGGTGGTTCTGGGTTTCTGGGGAAAGCCCTTACCAAGGTATTTTCGCAACGTGGCAGGGAGGTTGTTATCCTCAGCCGAAAGGCAACTCCAGTAGACTCTGCCAGAACCGTTCTATGGGATGGTAAGACCATCGGTGACTGGACGGAAGAAATTGATGGATCTGCAGCCCTCATCAATCTGACAGGTCGATCCGTCAACTGTCGCTACACCGAACGACACCGAGCTGAAATAATGGACTCCCGCACGCTTTCTACCCGTGTCCTGGGAAAAGCTATCCATCAATGCTCCACCCCACCAAGAACCTGGCTCAATTCCAGCACAGCTACCATTTATAAGCATAGTTACGATCACCCGAATGATGAAGAAACCGGTCACATAGATGCCTCTCCCGTCGGAAGAGACCGTTTTTCTGTGGAGGTCGCCAAGGCCTGGGAAAAAGAACTGAAGTATGCAGATGCTCCCATGACCCACAAAGTGGCTTTGCGTATCTCGATCGCCCTCGGACAGCATAAAGGAGGCGCTTATGATATTATGCAAAAGCTTGTCCAAAGAGGATTGGGAGGACACATGGGAAACGGGCGACAATACATTTCCTGGATACACATCGATGACTTTTGCCGAGCAATCGAATGGATTCTCTCAAACCCAAGGCCAGCTGCCGTTTATAATCTAGCCTCTCCCGGAGCTCTGCCTAATAAAGATTTTATGGCAATTTTCCGCAAAATCTCTGATCGTTCATTTGGCTTACCCGCACCTCACTTGCTTCTGGAAATAGGCGCCTTCTTTATGAGGACAGAAACGGAACTGATACTGAAAAGCCGTTACGTAACACCCGGACGGCTGCTTTCCGAAGGATTTACCTTTCACTACCCCGATATAGAAAGCGCTCTGACAGACTTACGAGATAAAGCTTAACCCGCTTTCGACCAAACCGAGGGAAAGTGTTCACCCTCCAGGCGTTCTCCATCAGCAACACCCACAAAGGGTTTCATCACATGCTCTCCACTGGCCACATAATAGGTTTCATCCGTCATATAGTGAATCGCGATCGCACGACGCTTGCGGTTACTCAAATTTGCCGGTGAACCATGCCAGGTAAGCGCATGGTGAAAGTGGACTTCACCTTTTTTGACCAGACAGGGAACCGTCTTTATCTCGTTTCCTTTAAACTCAGATGGCAGTGAATTGAAATCCTCCAGAGTTCTCAGGTAATCCATTTCGTCTCCCCATTTATGAGATCCTGGAACCATACTCATGCAGCCATTTCCTTCATCCACATCATCCAGGGCAACCCAGGCACTCACTTCCGTCATTGGACGAATAATTGGCCACAATGGTGCGTCCTGATGCCACATGTTGACACCACCAACTTCAGCCGGTTTGTACTGAATCTGATCATGCCAAATGCGCAGACTTTCCGATCCGGTCAACTCTGCAATCCCTTCGGCAACTTTAGCAGATCGGATTAACTCGCCAAAAGGTTCACTGGCTTCCCAGATATTGACAATCTGCCAAACCGGCGCGGACTCATCACCGGTAAAATTATGAAGGAGAACCGGTTGTTTCACATCTGTCCGATCTTTATCCTCAATTACTCTAACCAGTTCATCACGCAAAACATCGACTTTTTCATCTGTTAAAAGTCTCCCACCATTTAAAAATCCATTCTCGTGAAATTGCGCTATCTGGTCTGGTCTTAACATAGGGTAATATGGGTTGATAAGGTTAACTAAAAATTCTCTTTATTGGGCAGAAAACGATTCCATCACCTCTACTAAACTGTCAAGAGCAGATCTTTCTTAAGACAATAGTACCCCCGTTAGAGAGCCTTAAACGAGAGCTCTGTTAAGCGGACAAGCAATTCATCCGGAATATCCTCTGCAGTCGCCGCTTTGAGGGCCTGATCAATATGACCGATATGCCTTCCACCTGTCAGCACTGAAGAAATCCCAGGCCGTGTCATCACCCATCTCAAAGCGAGATGAACCATGGAGAAGCCCGACTCTTCCGCTAAAGAACGAAGTCCTTCCATAATCTCAAAAAGAGCATCCTTAAAATAGATATCCTGATGCGCTGGCATCACATCAAAACGTGTTCCTTCAGGAATCGCCTCACCCTTTCTGAATTTACCCGTTAAAAACCCAGCCCCCAATGGACTGTAGGACAAAACGCCAATCGTATTTTTCTGACAAAACGGGAGAATATCACGCTCAATTCCTCTAGCCACCAAATTGTAGTTAGGCTGGATCGATACGAATTGAGCATGGTTCATTCTTTCCGACAAATCAAATGCTTCTTTCAAATTTTCCGAGGTGAAGTTACTACACCCCACAAAACGGACTTTCCCATCAGCTGTTAATTTATCCAATGCACGAAATGTTTCCTCTAAAGGAATGTTTGTATCG
>JANQKU010000101.1 GCA_028280955.1 Opitutaceae bacterium | reverse complement strand
ATTAAAGGGAAAGGCTTGCCGGCTAATCGCGATGGGTCAGCGGCTAATGGTCCCCTGCCTTTATCTTAAGAAAACTTCATGTTTAGAGAGTGTTGAGGCTCTTTTTCATCCGTCGTAAGCCTTCGACAAGCGTTACTTGCGGGCATCCAAAATTTAGACGCACGTAACGGGCATCACCAAAAAACCTTCCATCAGATAAGCCCACACCACCTTTTTCAAAAAAAGCGATGGGGTCATCGAGATGAAGCTCTTCCGTTTTTAACCAGGCTAAATAAGTGGCTTCAATAGGCGTTGCTTTAATGCCTGGGAGCTCATCTTTGACAAATTGTAGAAGCAAATCGCGATTTAATCGAAGAATCTGCAGCAATTCCTGCCGCCAGGGTTCACCATGGCGATAGGCAGCTGCACAAGCAGCGTAGCCAAGGTTGCTGACTTCGGATACGATACCTCTGCATGTTCTGGCAAAAGAAAAGCGCAGTTTTGAATCAGGGATAATGGCAAGGGCACAAGCTAGCCCAGCAATATTGAATGTTTTGCTGGGTGCGTGGAAAGTGATCGTCCGATCATGGATTTCCTCACTGATCAAGGCAGTCGGAGTGAATTCGATGTCATCGAGAATGAGATCACAATGAACCTCGTCAGAACAGAGCACTAGATCATGTTTGAGGCAAAAGTCTGCCACTTTTTCAAGATCATGGCGCCTCCATACTTTGGCTACTGGATTGTGGGGATTGCAGAGCAGGAAAAGTTTTGTATTGGGTTTAATTGCTTTTTCCATCGCATCCCAATCGATTTCCCAAGAATTCTCTTCCAAAACCAGATCGCTAGTTATCAACTCGCGATCAGCCCATTGTGGAGCCAACAGAAATGGTGGATAGATGGGAGTCGGTGTGATGACTCCATCTCCCGGATTTCCGATGGTTCGGCTGACGGCATTGAGACCCACCCCGAGACCCGGTAGCCAAAGAATCCATTCTTTTTCAATCTTCCAATTGTATTGGTTTTGAAAATAATCGAGAACTGCGTCAGTGGTTGATTGAGTAGGGCGGGCATATCCGAAGACATCTTCATCAACGCGCTGATGGAGAGCTGCAAGAACAGGTGGAGGACATCGAAAATCCATATCTGCCACCCACATAGGAAGAATATCTTTCCCTTGATATTTTTGCCATTTCTGGCTGTCGGTGAAATGTCGGTCTGGAGGTGTTTCGAAGTCAAATTTCATGTTCGAAGAAAATTTAGAAAGAGATCCTTAACCAGAAAAGTGAAGGGCAAACAAGGCGGAATGATTTTGGAGAGGCTTCTTTTACAACAGTTAGAGCTCTATCGAGAAAGAGAGTTTGCAGAGAGACCTACTTTGCGCTGCCGTCGCCATCTTCCCATGGGCGATAGGTTGCTTTTTGACTTTTGTCGTAACTGAGCTCCATGAAAACAATGGGTCGATCCCATTTCTCTGATACAGAATTAACAAGAATGAGGTGTTTTTTCTCACTGCAGTGATGATTTGCCGCCCATTGCCAGCCCCATGTTTGACAGGAGATGATGATCCCGCGTAAGGCTTCACCTGCTATCACAAATTTACCAGGGAGAAGTAAAAGAAAAAAGAAGAGTAAGTGTTTAAAAGGAAAACTTGGCATACATGAGCGATCGGAGATAACCAAAATAGAATCGGCCGCAACGAATGCTTTTTTCTTGGTGAATCCATCGCTTTCCTTATGTCTTGCACCAGAAATGAGATATTTGGCCTTAATTTTTCTTTGGGTTTTGGTGACTGCTTGTGCGAAGGGTATTGCTCAGGAAGCTACTCCTACATCTCAAACAGAGACCACGCAAGTCGCCGCATCAGAGGTGGCTACGTGGGATGAAGCTGTTAATTGGTTGGTCGACCTGATGACTGCCCAGGTTGGTGAAAATACCTACGGGCAAGTCCTGTTTTCGTTTATCATCCTCTTACTGAGTTTTGTCTTTCGAAAAATTTTGCTTCAGATTGTTTTCAAGCGTCTCAAGGCCTTGGCGACCAAAACGCGTTGGAAATTTGATGACCGACTCATTCCAGCTGTAGAAGGTCCGGCGAGCACCTTGGTCGTTGTTGTTGGCGTTTTTCTGGCGGTTAGTGCGCTTACTCTGACAAGAGAAGTCGATTTAATCGTATTTCGTCTTTTTCAGGCGGCTACCATGGTAGTCGTCTTTTGGGGAATTCTTCGGTTCGTCGATATGTTAGCAGATTCTCTACATGAATTGGCAGGCGAAAATGAGTCGTCAGTTTATCACTTTATCCCCCTACTGAAAAAAACGGCCCGTGTTTTTCTAATCATCATTGCCACAATTCTTGTGATTCAAAATCTGGGTTATTCCGTTAGTAGTTTACTGGCGGGATTGGGAATCGGTGGGTTGGCTGTGGCCTTAGCTGCCCAAGAGTCTCTCGGTAATTTCTTTGGATCGATTTCAATCATTGCGGATAGACCGTTTAAGGTAGGCGACTGGATCCAGGTAGGGGACAAAATTGACGGAGATGTTGAAGAAATTGGACTTCGCTCGACAAGGGTGCGTACCTGGGCAAAATCTCAGCTTACGATTCCGAATAAAGTTTTAGCTGGCGAAATTATCGAAAATTGGAGCCGGATGCCGAAGAGGAGGGTGAAGCAGGTTGTGGGTGTTACCTATGAAACCAAGCCGGAGGATATGGACGGTTTAGTTGAAGATATTCGTGAGTTATTGCGGGCTGATACGGATGTGCATCAAGAGTTCATTCTGGTCAATTTTACTGATTTCGGATCCAGTTCTCTGGATATTCTCGTATACTATTTTACCAAAACGACAAAGTGGCTCGAGCATATGAACGTGCGGCAACGGATTAACCTGAAAATCATGAAAGCAGTCCAGGCGCGCGGTCTCTCTATTGCCTTCCCAACAAGAACCGTCTATTTTGAAGGAGATATTGCTTCTCGAATGGCTTCGGGTGAGGGAAGAGGGTTGTCCTAAAGGTTTTCTGAAAAATCGGTTTAATTTTATATTCATCCGATACAAATGGATACAGCCATTTGCTTAATAAGGGTTTAGTTGTTAAATCCTGGCAGATATATTTTATGTATTAAGATTTATGGGTGGATTCACATAAAATCATATCGCGTGTGTGATTTAATTCCTAAGATATTCTATAAATTGTTTAATTTGTTTTAATGACATTAGAATATGTTAATTAGTGATTGGCTGTTTTGAAAACAGCTGTTTCGATTGTAATCGAGAATACCTCAATTAGTTAAACCCCTTGCGGCAGGCTTTTGATCTCCCCTGTCTCTTTTGATTATAGGCCGAAGCAAGTACAACCCCATAAATAATAATTATGCAAACAACTCGACAATTAACCGCTGAATTTTTTGGTACATTGTGGCTAGTTTTAGGTGGCTGCGGAAGTGCTGTATTGGCGGCTGCTTACCCTGAACTAGGAATAGGATTCGTGGGTGTATCCATAGCTTTTGGCTTAACCGTTTTAACCATGATATATGCTGTCGGGCATATATCAGGAGCACACTTCAATCCTGCAGTTTCAATAGGTTTATGGCTAGGCGGTCGTTTTGAAGCAAAGAATTTGCTTCCATACATCATTGCGCAATTGTTGGGCGCTATTGCCGGCGCAGGTATTCTATATCTGATTGCCAGTGGTAAGTCGGGGTTTGAAGCAGGTGGTTTTGCTGCCAACGGATATGGTGAGCATTCTCCTGGGGGGTATAATATGTCATCCGCCTTAATTGTGGAAGTTGTAATGACCTTTATGTTCTTGATTATTATCTTGGGCGCAACCCATTCGAAAGCTCCTAAAGGTTTTGCTGGTCTCGCCATTGGATTGGGGTTAACATTGATTCATCTGATCAGTATTCCTGTTACCAACACTTCGGTGAATCCTGCTCGTAGCACTTCTCAGGCATTGTTTGCGGATGGAAGTTGGGCAATGGGCCAATTATGGTTATTCTGGGTAGCTCCTATTCTGGGTGCCGCTTTGGCTGGCTTAGTTTATAAGTTTATGGCCCCCGAGGGTAAATAGAACTGCTTTGCTGCTTACTCAATCTAGCATTTTATAAAGCTTCAGAGAACTTCAATCTCTGAACGATGTCTTCTGCATACTTTGATCCGATAGAATCAAAGTATGCAATCATCTCAAAGAAATCATTTAGAACAAAACCCACTTTTTTCGCTTTTCCCACTTTTCTGCTTCCTCGAAGTCTGATCTGGCACCATCGTGATTTCATAAAGAGCGGTAGAATCTGTATTTCTTCAATTTTGAGTGGATTTATTTTGTGGTAGCCGCGAAGTAAGGTGAGTGATCTCTCAAGATTGAGTTTAAATGCAGCCGTTAGAGAAAAAATATCATCGGCGACCAGTGGAGTCCGGTCTGCAGCAAAAAAGATAATGGCATCACTAAGATCTCTTATTCGGGCCTGCCTGCTCAAGTAATCAAAATCATAAACGGCAGATACCTTTGAATTTTCAAAAGTGACATTGCCAGGATGGATATCACCGTGAATGACAGCTTTGGGGAGATCGTCATAAATCGGGTCGATTGCGCTTTTCACGTGATCAAGCTGAGTATCAATATTACGGATATATTCCTTTTCCGAATTGAATTTGCAGAGGGATGTCAGCTGAGTCACATATGGCCGAAGTAGGTCGGGATGATCCTCACGGAGCCAGTTCTCTTTTCCTTCGGGTATTTTTTCGGATGGGAGGCTGTGGAATTTTGCTAAAAACTCACCTAAGTTTTGGAGTGCTTCGGTATCGTTGAAGTCGAAGTAATTTCCCTCTACCCATGAAAGAACTTCAAAAACATCTCTATCGATTCTGGTCCAGGTTGTGCCTTTGGTGTTTTTTTGAGGGCAGGGAACAGGCAGTTGCATTTCAGAGAGGCTTTGTAGTATAGCATGATCGAAACGAGTTAGGGCTTCTGTCGCGAATTCAGTGGGTCTGACGCGCAGGACGAATCTTCCTTTCAGGGTTTGAATTTCGTATTTTTTCGTGGCCGTGCCGCCAAGTTGATTAATAGACGCAGCCTGGCCCAGTGAAAAGGCTGAGAGTACTCTGTTTATGCTATGGTGGGAATCGTTCAATGTAGAGTCTATTACCTTTTATTGAGCATTACGAAATTCAGTGAAGATGAAAGCGATTCTTCAGGTTGGAGCAAAGTTGAAAATAAACTCTCTAAAACCCGTTAGAATCGCTTTTGTGGAAAGGGTATAAGAATGGGCATTTTTAGGTTGCTCTGGTAGCTTAATTTGCAAGTGTTGCGGGGAAAGTATGTCAACCCTAGCAGAATTATTGGTAGATTGTCAGTTGAAGTTAACTTCTGGGGCGATTTGAAATCCGAGGATCGGAAACAAGTGCGAGTTTGGAGGATATACGAACAATATAAGAATAGATTATGGGTAACAAATTGTACGTAGGTAATTTACCGTTTAGTGCGACAGAAGAAAGCATTCAGGAGTACTTTTCTCAAGCTGGGGAAGTCCAACAGGTAGATGTAATGATAGAAAAATATTCGGGACGGTCCCGTGGCTTTGGCTTTGTCACGATGGGAACAGATGAGGATGCCCAAAAGGCAATCTCTATGTTTCATGAGCAAAACTTTGAAGGACGCGATTTAACGGTGAATGAGGCTCGTCCTCGCGAAGAACGCAGTGATCGTGGCGGCTATCGTGGTGGAGGCGGTGGTCGTGACGGTGGTTATCGCGGTGGTCGTGGCGGCCGTGACGGCGGAGGCCGTGGTCGTCGATAAACCATAAAATTTGAATCCAGCTCCTTGAGGATATTTTTATTCTCAAGGAGCTTTTTTGTTAGACAATAGAGGAAATTCTAACAGTGATTGTTTCACTGTAGCGATATTCGCATGCAAAGGCGGGGTAAAAATGGATGCCCGTGATAACTAAAAACATTAATCTTTAAATAATTCAAAAATCTTAGAAAAATGGCTGTATTAGTAGGTCGAAAAGCCCCTGATTTTTCAGCAAAAGCTGTGATCAACGGAGGCGAAATCGTAGATGATTATTCATTGAGTCAATTCAAGGGTAATAAATATGTATTGTTATTCTTTTATCCAAAAGATTTCACATTTGTCTGCCCTACAGAATTGCATGCATTCCAGTCGAAACTGGCTGATTTTGAGGCAAAGAATACGCAAGTGATTGCTGTTTCAACTGACCAGGAGCATTCCCATTGGACATGGTTACAATTGCCCAAGGATAGAGGTGGAATACAAGGAATTAAGTATCCACTTGTCGCAGATACCAACAAAACAATTGCAAGGGCGTATGACGTATTGGCTGGTGAATTCGATGTTGCAAAAGACGGACAATATGTAGCGAAAGGTGATTTAGTTGCTTTGCGAGGATTGTTTTTAATTGATAAGGATGGGATCGTACAACATCAGTTGGTAAACAATGATTCATTAGGCCGAAGTGTAGACGAAGCACTTAGAATGGTTGATGCTTTACAGTTCCATGAACAACATGGACAGGTGTGTCCTGCTAATTGGAACAAAGAAGCCAAGGGATTAGAAACATCCCATGATGGGATTGCGGAATACCTAACTTCCAACTAGAGGTTAAATTTTTTTGGATCTTTCATACTCGCCTATGGGCTTTCGGCTAGTGTGGAAGCCTCACTGTAGGCGGGCTTAGACCATAGCTTGCCCCCGTGCTTTTTCAGAAGTTTACGGGCCTTAAATCTTCCAAACATGGTAGCGTAGAGCATCGGTGTTTTCCCACCTCCGTTGTCTGCGTTGACATTTGCGCCATGTTTAAGGAGCAATTCGATAATGTTGCAGTATCCTTTAAATGCGACTCCTCCAAGAGGCGTTTGACCTCGGTCATTTCGTGAATCTGGATCAGCTCCTTTTTCGAGGAGCATTCGGCTGGTGGTTGCTTGTTGGTTGTAACAGGCAAGCATTAGGAGGGTATTGCCTTTGCTATCTTTTAACTCAATTGGCAATCCGGCTTCAATCATACGTGCCAGTGTCTCTGTATTACCATTCCGGGCAAACTGAAGAGCGTTTTGTTGTAATTCTGCGTAGCGATGCAGTTCTTCTTGAGTAACGGTTTCGTTAAGTGACGTCATGGATTTATCAGGAGTTCTTAGGTGGTTACTTGGGACTATTCTTCTGGTTTGAAGGAAATCCCCATTATATCGGCGATTCCTGAGGCATAGCGTGGATCTGCTTTATGGAAATGATTCAGTTGGCGAATTGCGATTTCGTTTGGGATGTTTGCCATAGCACCTGCTATGGTTTTGTGCAGGCGGTCCTGTTGGTCGTTATCAAATAGTCGATAAAGGTTGCCTGCCTGCGTGTAGTCATCGTTTCCATCACGGTGGTTGTAGCGATCTGCGTCGCCACTGATGCGTAGGGGAGGTTCTGCGTAGGAGGCATTTTCTGCAGGACCATTCATCGTGTTTGGTTCATAATAGGCATCTGGGTTATGAGTGCCATTTTCGAAGAAACGCATGGCTCCATCTTTGTGGTAGTGATTGGCTGGAGACTTAGGACGATTGACGGGCAATGCTTCATAGTGTGTTCCCAAGCGATAGCGATGTGCGTCAGCATAGGAGAAGACGCGGGCTTGCAACATTTTGTCAGGTGAAAAGCCTATACCGGGAACGATGTTTGAAGGCGAAAAGGCCGCCATCTCTATTTCAGTAAAGTAATTGTCCGCGTTTCGGTTGAGTTCCATTTCACCGACTTGAATAAGAGGGTAGTCGCCATGGGGCCATACTTTGGTGAGATCAAAGGGATTGTAGGGAGTCTTTTCCGCGTCGAGTTCTGGCATTATCTGCACATAGACCGTCCATTTAGGAAAAGTCCCTTTTTCAATGTCTCCAAAGAGACTTTCTTGATAGGTTTCTCGACTTTGACCGATGATTTGTTCTGCTTCCTCGTTCGTATAGTGGCGATGCCCCTGCTGTGTTTTAAAGTGAAACTTTATCCAGTAGCGTTCTCCTGCATCGTTCCAAAAGCTATAGGTATGTGAGCCATAGCCATTCATGTATTGAGGCCCGGTAGGAATCCCTCGGTCGCTCATCAAGATAGTGACTTGGTGGAGGCTTTCGGGAGAAAGGGACCAAAAATCCCACATGGCTGTGGTTGAACGCAGATTGGTTCGTGGATGCCGTTTTTGAGTATGGATGAAATCTGGAAATTTATAAGGGTCGCGAACGAAAAAGATCGGAGTGTTGTTACCGACAAGATCCCAATTTCCTTCATCGGTGTAAAACTTGAGAGCAAAGCCACGAACGTCACGTTCTGCGTCAGCAGCTCCCATTTCACCAGCAACTGTAGAGAAACGGGCAAGCATTTCAGTTTTTTTGCCTATTTTGGAAAAAACATTTGCCCGGGTATATTGCGTGATGTCATGGGTGACCGTAAAGGTGCCAAAGGCACCCCAGCCCTTTGCATGAACCACACGTTCGGGAATGCGTTCACGGTTTTGGTGAGCCAGTTTTTCTATTAGTTGATAGTCTTGTAAAAGAAGAGGGCCTCGAGCTCCAGCAGAGAGGGAGTTTTGATTGTCTGTGATGGGATTGCCAGCAGATGTAGTAAGTATGTCTTTTTGTGTTTTCATGTGAATGTGGGCTTGATCTTACCATAGTTGAAGCTATAGAAGAAATTGAATAATTATATAGCAGTCATTGATATTTTCTATGGAGTTAACGCAGTTAAAATGCTTTTTGGCAGTGGCGCGTGAAAAGAGTTTTACACGGGCAGCAAAGGTTTGCTGCATGACGCAGCCTTCTTTGAGTTATCAGATTGCTCGACTTGAGGAGGAGCTTGGAGAGACCTTGTTTCTTCGAAAACCGCGTTCGATTGAATTGAGAAAAGCAGGTATGTTGTTGTTGGAAAGTGCGGTGCTTATTGTAGAGGAACAGGCTCGTGTTGTATCCAAATTTAGGAAGCGAGAGGCTTTGGTAGATGGAGAGGTTCGATATGGTATTATTCCAACGGTGGCTCCTAATTTGTTGCCAGCTCTTTTGGGGAGTTTTCGACAAGAATATCCAGGTGTTCGTCTGATGGTTCGTGAGTCAAAGACCTCTCAGTTACTGAGGGAGGTGGTTGCAGGTGATTTGGAATTCGCGATTGTTAGTGATGTCGAGTCGAGTTTGTTGAAAAAGTTTTCTCTGCATCTAACACCTTTGTATCATGAACGGCTATTGATGGCTGTACCCAGTGCCCACCCAATTTGCGGACTGTCTCAAGTAACACCGAAGGCAATTGATGAGAAGGAGTTGATCTTTTTGAGTGGAGGAAATTGTTTGCGCGATCAGACAATGAAATTGTGCGGAGCAGTGGATGATCAGAGTTTTTTGGTATGCGAGCAGCTTCCAACGCAACTTTCGATGGTTGGTGCAGGCCTGGGAATCGCGATTGTCCCAGAGATAGCAGTCAGAAACGCACTTTTAAAAGGAGTGGAACTGGTGCATTTTCAAGAGCCTGCTCCCACTCGGATGGTTGGGCTTTTGAAAAAACGTGGGAGTAAGTTGGGAGTTGCTGCTAGTGAATTTGTGGCTCGTCTAAAGAAAAAAGCTGAAGAGCAATGGCGTGTGGGAGAATAGATTTATCTAATGGCCTCATTTCACAATGGTCTTATTCTTCGTTGGATGGGCTTTTTGTATAAAGACCTTTGTCTATGAAAGAACGGGCACAGGCACTGGAACTAGGGCCAACCGTTCGATGGCCAACCGAAGTTCTCGGCGCATTTCCTCGAGAATCTCCTTGGAGTGTTCGAGATGTTTTTCTGTTGCTCGTATATATTCCTGACGTCTTTCAGAGATGACCTGAGAGAGGTGTGAGAGTGCATCGTGAGAAGATTGCAGCAGCTCTCGGGTTTTGGCGCTCAACTGTGTTTTGGGACAGGAAAGACGAGCGTTTAATTGGAGACGAGCTTCAGTTGCTTCAGCCAGTAGGATTTTATCTTCAGGCACACGTCTTAAGTTTGAAACAAGTCCCACTTTTTCGAGACTCCAGATGATCCACTTCGTTGGATCGAATTGCCAGGGCTTTACGCCATTGCGATAGTCATGTTGAAACTCGTGGTGATAGTTATGATACCCTTCGCCATAAGTGAAGATTGCCATTAGGGCGCTATCACGGGCTGAATGTTTGGTTGAATACGGTTGTTTCCCCACGGTGTGGCAAAGGGAATTAATGAAGAATGTCATGTGTTGAACAAAAACAACCCGGGCGATCCCTGCTATGAGAAAGGCGCCTAAAGCAGCTTGTGGGCCACCGTAAAGCCAGCCTATGATCGCAGGAAGGATGAACCCAACTGCGACAGCAATCCATTGACACCAGCGGTGTTGCCACATGACGAGAGGATCCCGCTGCAAGTCAGCGACATTATCCATTGGTGGTTCCGGACGGAGTTTAAAAAGCAGCCAACCGATATGGGCATGAAAAAATCCCTTGGAGATATCGTAAGGATCTTCTTCATGATCGACATGTTTATGATGTCTTCGGTGGTCCGAACACCAGTCCAGGGCCGAATTTTCAAAGGCTGCTGCGCCGAAAATCAATGTAAAGAGTCGTACGGGCCATTTCGCTTTAAAAGCTAAATGAGAAAAATTACGGTGATATCCAAGAGTGATGCTAAATCCGGTTGCACAAAAATAGAACAGGAAAAGTAGGATCTGGAAGAGATCGATACCGTGATGCCAAATGTATAAAGGAGTCGCAGTGACGGCTATCAAAGCAGTTAAAATGAGAAAACTGCTGGTGATCCAGTTAACCCGGTTCAAAGGAATACGAAATATCATAAAGTATAGATGATTAAACTGTTTGAAACCGACGAGGTGGTCTCAACGCGGTCAGAAAAGGGTAGGGACACTAAAATTGCAACTGAAGATCCACATTTGTTATTTAAAGCAGAGCAATTAATCTGGGCGGCAAAATATGCCTATTAATTGGCAAGTAAGGTTGGGTTATAAGGGGAGAATTGCCGTAAACTCTTTCTAATTGAGGATTTTGCCATGGATTTTACGCTTACTCCGAATACAGCCTATGCTTCGTCAGATAGAGGGAAATATGAAGAAATATTGGCGGATTATGAGTTGATTACAGCTAGTGATATGGCCGTAGCTATCCTGGATTCCTTGCCTGATCCTTTGGTTGTATTGAATGAAAACCGCCAAATTACCTATATGAACCGCGCTTTCATGTGGTTTTTGGAGCTCGATCAACCATTTGAGATTCTGGGATACCGCTTGGGGGAAGTTTTGGGATGCACGCAGGCTTCTAAAGATCTTGGAGGCTGTGGCACGAGAATAGCCTGCCGCAATTGCGGAGTGGTTAACGCAATGTTGGAGGCCTTAAATGGGATCTCGTCACATGGGCATGTTCGAATTCAGGTGGAGACGGGTGATCTGAAAAAACCTCTGGAACTTGCCATCGAAACAGCACCAATTTCATTTTTGGGCAGGCAGTTTGCCCGAATGTCGCTTAGAAGCTGTTCGGAGGAAGGGTAGATTATTCTGTTGAGGTGGTGCTTTTCCCTTCAAGGGCAGCTTCAAGAGCATGCCAGGCGAGAGTGGCACATTTTACTCTTACGGCAAATTTCTTCACACCTTCAAGAGCAGCGATATCTCCGAGCGTTTCTAAATCGGGTTCAGATTCTTCCGGTCCGATCAGGAGTTTGCGTACTTCGCTAATCACTTCGCGAGCCTCTTCTACTGTTTTCCCTTTAAGTCGTTCCGTCATTAAAGAAGCAGAAGCTTTTGAGATGGCACACCCTTGTCCGTCAAAACTGACGTCATCGATTTTGTCGTTTTGAACATCAAGAAAAATAGAAAGTTCGTCGCCACAAAGTGGATTATGCCCTTCTGCAAAATGAGTTGGCTGATCAATTTTTCCAAAATTTCTGGGCCGTTTATTGTGATCCAGGATAATTTCCTGATATAGGTCTGTGAGATCGGACATAAAATGAGATATGTTTCAGCGGGAGGAAAATGTTTTAGACAAACAAGTCTCTTATTTTCTCCAAAGCAACACTTAGAGAGTCAATTTCTTCTTTCGTATTGTAAAAGGCGAAAGAAGCTCTGGCTGTGGCGGGGACGCCTAATCGTTTCATCAATGGTTGGGCACAGTGGTGACCGGCCCGCACGGCAATCCCTTTTTTATCAAGGATGGTTCCTATATCGTGTGGATGGACGCTATCGAGAGCAAAAGAAACTGCTCCCGCTTGTTCTGCAGGTTCTCCTATCAAGGAAAGACCTTCAACTTTCTGTAAACGTTCCTTGGCATAAGTTATCAATTCTTGTTCATAGGTGACGATATTGGCGCGTCCAATATGTTCCAAATAATCAATCGCTGCGCCCATTGCGATGGCTCCGGCGATATTCGGAGTGCCTGCTTCAAATCGTCCTGGTGCTTTTTTGTAGGTAGATTTTTCCAAAGTGACTGTTTGGATCATGTCTCCACCTCCTTGATACGGTGGCATCGCATCGAGTTGGTGGGCTTTTCCATAGAGGAAACCGATGCCGGTTGGACCGTAAAATTTATGAGCTGAGGCGATAAAGAAGTCACAATCCAGATCCTGCACATCAATAGGAAAATGAGGCGCTGATTGAGCGCCATCGATCAGGACAGGAATGCCTCTAGAGTGGGCTGTCTTGATCATTGTTTTGATCGGGTTCACAGTCCCGATTGCATTGGAAACATGTCCGATCGCGACAATACGCGTTTGATCGGAGAGTAATTCTTCATAGGCATCGAGGTCGAGGTCTCCGTCATCATTAATAGGGATGACTTTAAGGTGAGCTCCAACTCTTTCGCAAAGCATCTGCCAAGGGACAATATTGGCATGGTGTTCGAGATGAGAGATGATGATTTCATCACCTTCTAAAATATAACGACTCCCCCAGGAAGTTGCGACCAGATTAATTGCTTCGGTAGTACCGCGGACGAAGACAACTTCATCTTCTGACTCGGCATTGATAAAACGTGCTGTTTTTCGACGAGCTTCTTCGTAAGCATCCGTCGCTTTCTGACTGAGGTAGTGGACACCTCGGTGGATGTTTGCATTTTGGAGCATGTAGTAGCGTTGAATTGCGTCGATCACTACTTGTGGCTTCTGAGTGGAAGCAGCATTATCCAGATAGATTAATGGTTTTTCGCCGACGTGAATATCGAGAATCGGAAAATCGCGTCGAACGGTTTCAACATTAAGAGGAAAAGGAATGATTGGGTCGGTTTTTGGCTGAGGCATGATATTGCTCATTTCCTGAAAAGATAAGAGGTTTCTAATGGAGATCCAGCATAGGATTGAGATAATTGCGTTTTAATGGTACTCTTGAGGCTTTTTAGATTGGGTTGGATGAAAATGTCGTGATCTTTTGGGCGGAAACCAAACCATTGACAGAACGAATCCCCCTAGGCAGAAATGCTCCCTTGCAAGGATAAATGAAGATGTCCGGGAAGATACCCTCGAAAAAGGAATCCCTCATTCAAGTCGTGTGATCATTGCATTAATTGATAATGATAAAGAAAATTTTAGGAAAGCTGTTGAATCGAGAGTCGGAGGATAAAAAACCGGCAGCTGTTAAACAAGGCGGTAAGAAAAAAACGAAAGCTCAATCGGATCGCCATCGTGGTCAAACGAAGAAATCTTCCAGTGGACCGAAGAAGCAGAGATCTTCTGAGAAACGGAATGAGACAAGGGGCCGTAAGTCTCGAAAAGGGGGACAGTCTCAAGCACGTCGCTCCCGATCCGGAAATCGCTCTGATAGCTCTGCACGTAGCCAGGATTCAACAAAGAAGAATAAAAGTGAGGGTGGCAAAAAAACTCCTTTTCAGGCGCCACCACCAGTGGCTCCTCAACCGTCCGACGAAAATATTTTCTCTGAACTAGGATTGGCAGGGCACATTGCGGTGGCGGTGGAAGAAATAGGTTATATTCAACCGACTCCCATTCAATCGGAGGCAATTCCCATGGTTTTGGAGGGGAGGGATATGATTGCCTCAGCTCAAACAGGAACGGGAAAAACAGCTGCCTTTGGGTTACCAATTCTGGACAAACTGAAGGTCCATGGGAAGACACGATGCTTGATCTTGGAGCCGACCCGCGAATTAGCTGCCCAGGTTGAAGAGGCTTTCAGAGAATTTGGAAAGTATACCAATTTGCGGGTAGCCGTTTTGCATGGAGGTGTCGGTTATGGGCATCAGTGTGATGAGTTAGAGAAAGGATTGGATATTGTCGTAGCGACTCCTGGGCGTTTGCTGGATCATTTAGAGCAAAGAAACCTGCATTTTCGAGATCTGGAATTTCTTGTTTTGGATGAAGTCGATCGAATGCTCGATATGGGCTTCCTTCCGGATGTGAAACGCATCGTAAAGCAATGCCCTGAAAAACGGCAGACATTGTTCTTCTCCGCTACCTTACCTCCAGCCATTGAGAAGTTAATGGAATGGGTGCTTCAAAATCCTCATGTGGTTGAAATTGGGCATCGACGTTCTCCAGCAGAAACCGTCACCCACGCTTTTTATCCGGTGGTGCATTCCCAGAAATTCGATCTTTTTATTCGATTGTTGGATCGGACGCATTACGAGAGCGTTTTGATTTTTTGCCGGACGAAAATCGGAGCGGATATGATTGCTCGCCAGTTGGAGAATTTAAATCACTCCGTAGCTGTTATGCATAGCAATCGTTCTCAAAATGAACGAACCGAAGCCTTAGCTGGATTTAAATCGGGCAAATATGAAGTGATGGTTGCGACTGATATTGCGGCACGGGGTCTCGATGTTGAAGGAATTACCCATGTGATAAACTACGATGTTCCATTACATCCGGACGATTACGTTCACCGAATTGGTCGAACGGGCCGGGCTCAATCGGAAGGAGATGCTTTTACCCTTTTGACTGAGGATGAAATCAATCATGCAAAAGCGATTGAACGATACATAGGGAAAACAATTGAGCGCTTTAAGTTGGAAGACTTTGATTATAAGTACTCGGCGGTTTTTGCAGAAGAAGAGGCGCCGCCCAAAAATCAGTTCAAGAGCAGGCTTTACCGAGGCATGCGACGGTAGTTCTGGACTTTAGAGGGATTTTTTTGCCCTCCTGATTTTTTTGACGATGCAGATAGCATTTCCCAAGACTCTTTACGCAGGCTATGTTTTTGATTGCGATGGGACATTGGTTGATTCGATGCCCACTCATTACAAAGCATGGAAGATTGCCTTGAAACGGCTCGGTTTTACCGGAGATTTTAGTGAAGATTTTTTTTATCAATTGGGTGGCGCCAAAACAACGCTTGTAGTGGAGTTACTCAATGAGCAATCAGGTTCTTGCTTGGATCCGGAAGAATTTGCTGCGGAAAAAGAAGCGATCTATTTGGATATTATTTCAGAGATTCGACCGATAGATGAAGTTCTCCGTTTTGTTCGAATGGTTGCTCAGGACCGCCCCATTTCAGTCGCATCTGGTGGATTGCGACATGTTGTGCAGAAGGCATTGGTCTCGGCAGGTATGGCCGAACTGTTTGACATAATCGTTACACCAGAAGATGTCGCTCAAGGGAAACCGGCTCCGGATATGTTTTTGCTCGCGGCGGAAAAAATGCAGGTTTCTCCGGAAACATGTTTGGTGGTCGAAGATGCTGAATTGGGACGACAAGCAGCGGAAGCTGCCGGCATGGATTGTCTGATGATCCCGACTCGCAGGGGAAAGTAGAATTTTTCAGAGAGGTGTTTTAGTCCGTCTGAGAAGAGGAGCTATCAATTCCTGAAACGGACACCACATCATCGATTTGAGCATCGAGAGCTTTGGAAGCATTGCCGAGGTTGATCGCTACGCGGGTGACGTTATCGGCTGTGGGAAAGGCAACCCATTCTCCTTCAGGGACATCACTGTAAGTTGTTCCATAGACAACTTCAGTTGTCTCATCCTTTATAGAGATCCGAAATGTCATCCCTCTCTGGATACCGATTTTCGTAAAATCTTCAGTATTCAGATTGATGAAGATATTTCCGTATTCGGGGGAGATATCGATGATTTTTCCAATACATTGTCCATTTTCGAAGCGGACATCTCTTTCCGTATTTGGAGGGATATAAGTGATGTCTTTTGATTCATTGATCGTGTTGGTTGTTATCCATTCAATTAGGGCAGTTAGCGCCAGGTGCCGCTCCGTTTCATTGATATTTACATGTCCGTTCCGTGAGACTTTCCAGAGCACAGGCTTGATGGCTGCTTCAGTCGCTCTTTCGATGTAGGCAGTGGGACCATCCAGTTCAGATTGATTACTGAGAAAGAGGAGGGGCGCCTTCGGCTGATATGTTTTTTCGATAGGATAGAGAGAATCCCTAATTTGCAGTGCAGCCCCAATGGCGAGAGCCCCCTGAAAGCGGTCTGGCTCATTTTCAGTGATCAGAGTCACAATCAATCCTCCCATTGATCGTCCCTCAAGAATGACCAGAAACGGTTCGCCATAGTTTACTTCGATATGATCACGCAAATCATTCAGATCTTCAATGGCGTCACGAATGATTAGACCGTTCCGACGATAGGCTGTGCTGGCGATCATCCATCCTTGATCGAGTAAGTGGGCAAGTGAGGCACTGGTAGAATCAAAGGCTGCGGAAAGAGGCCTTTCTTTGGCAACGTATCCGTGAGCCAAAAGAAGGAGGTTTCCATTCCACTCTGTGGGCAGAGCAATAACATAGGGAGTTCCTTCGATTTCTCCGGCGATTTTCTGGTGAGGATTGGCATTAAGTGGGAGAAAATACAAAAGAGAGAGGAAAAGCGAAGATGACCATTTCATGAAAAAACTTTCTGTTATTGTGAATTAAGGCTCTAAATCCTATGGGAAGATGAAGGAAAGATGGGCGACGAAAGGTAGAATCACAACTATTTGTAGAAAGTTTTGCGATTTACTTGCCAGAGAAGTTCCTACCCCCTTAGTTTTCGCTTTTATACGTTATTAATGAATACGGTTTCCGATTCGCCTGATTACACAGTTCTGGCTCGCAAGTCTGCCCTTTCTCAACCGATTTATGAGCCGGGAAAACCGATCGAGGATGTTGCTCGTGAGCTTGGCTTGGATCCTGCGACGATCATTAAACTGGCTTCCAATGAAAATGCATTCGGCGCATCACCTGCCGCTATTAAAGCCGGGAAAAGAGCCCTGGAGCAATGTGAATTATATCCGGACGGTAGTTGTTATCGTTTGAAACAGTTATTGGCGGAAATGAGGGGAGTGTCTGCGGATCAATTGATCATTGGGAATGGCTCGAACGAGATTATTGAGTTATTAGGGCATGCCTTTCTGGAATCTGGAGATGAGGTGGTTATGGGTACGCCAGCATTTATTGTCTATAAGTTGGTCACCCTTTTGTTTGGAGGAACGCCACTAGAAATTCCTTTGGTCGATTATCGGCATGATCTCGACTCTTTGGCTGCTGCTGTAACGGAACGAACCAAGCTGATTTTTCTTCCCAGTCCCAATAATCCGACTGGGACAGCAAATTCTCAGGAGGAAATTTTTTCCTTTGTCCGGAGCTTGCCTGAATCTGTTATTTTTGTTTTTGACGAAGCCTATGCAGAATATCTGGAATCTCCTCCTGATTTACGGCCTTTGATTGAAGAGGGAAAAAAAGTTATCTGCTTAAGAACATTTTCGAAAATATATGGTTTGGCCGGCTTGAGGGTTGGCTATGGCTACGCCGCACCGTCAATGGCTCAATTACTCAACCAAGTGAGGCAACCATTTAATATCAATTCAGTTGCCCAGGCCGCCGCGATGGCGGCTTTAGAGGATAATGTCTTCATTGAAAAATGCCGGAAGTCTAATCAAGAGGGATTAATCCAGTTGGAAAAAGGTTTTTCAAAAATTGGGTTGGAATTTATTCCCAGTGTAGCGAACTTTATAACAGTGAATGTAACAGACGGAAATGCTGTGTGCCAGAGTTTACAGAAAAAGGGAGTGATTGTTCGGTCTATGGCTTCCTATGGAATGGAAGAATGGGTCCGTGTTACCGTTGGTTCTTCCGACCAAAACGAGCGCTTGTTAACTGAATTCAATAAGATAGTGAGGAATCGGGGAACCTGAGTGAAAAGTGCTCATGGCTCTAGATCGTGAATATACTTTATAATGAATTATTGGTCGCGGGTGCGGTAGTTTTCGCACTCCTTATTTTGAACGCCTTGTTCGTTGCGGCGGAGTTCAGTTTAGTGAAGCTGCGTTATACCCGGTTTAATTCTGAGTCTGTTGATCGGGCGAAGGAGAAAGCCGCGGTTGCCAAAATGCTGGAAAATCTTGGACAGACTCTAAATGTTATTCGTTTAGGGGCGACCATCTGCACCGTGGGGCTTGGTTTTGTTTTTGTCCCTATTCTCCTGGATATCTTGGGCGGAGATAATTGGGAGCAAACTGATGGACGTCTGGCGATGGTGGTGACTTTGAGTTTTGCGATTGCCGTGGCTCTTCGATTTACGGTTGGAGAGTTGGTTCCCAGAGCATTAGCTCTCCAGCATCCGGTTCGGACTTTAAAAGCTTCTGCCTGGTTGGTTTTCCTTTCCGGATTTTGTTTTTCGCCGTTTCTTTCTTTATTGAATTTTGGGACAAAGTGGCTTCTCCGCTTGTTTCGTATAGAGTTGAGCCATCATACAGAAGTGCTCGATGTCGAAGCGCAGATTCGATCTTTAGTCAGTGATGGGGAAGAGCTTCCTCTGCTGGCCGAAAAGATCATGAACAACGTGATTGCTATGAGGAAGCGGGTGGCGCAGGACATTTTGTTACCTCGTAATCAAATACAATATTTTGATTTACAGGATAGTATTGAGGAGAACCTGGAACTCGCCAAAACCTCGGGCCATACGCGGTTTCCTCTATGTGATGGGGATCTGGATAACTGTGTTGGCGTCATTCATATTAAAGACCTGTTTCGTTTTCGTGGCGACTTCACACAAATAGATCTCAATAAATTTAAACGGAATATCCTTCGTTTCTCTGTGGATGAGCCTTTGGAAAATGTATTGCCCCGCTTTTTGGCGCGGCGATTGCACTTTGCTTTATTGGTGGATGAGTTTGGTGGAACCGTTGGTGCGATTACCCTAGAGAATGTTTTAGAGGAATTAGTTGGTGAAATTCAGGATGAATTCGATCGGGAAGAATCGCTTATCCGCTCTGTTAACGAAAGTATTTTTTATATTGATGGATTGGCACCGGTGCATGATGTCAGCGAAGCAATAGGTGTAGAGATCACTTCTGAAGAAGTTTCGACTTTTGGTGGTTATATTACTTCTGAATTAGGCGAAATGCCAAAATTGAATGAGATGGTCCGTTTGGGCCGGCTGGAGATTGTCGTAAGCCGCATAGATGAACGAAGGATTATTTCGACTGTGGTGACAGTTCTCAAGGAGGACGACGAAGATGACGAAAACGGTGACGCTCTCTAGCTTTTTGCCGCCGCTCTTCGCAACCGGTCATTGAGTGCATTTCC
>JANQKU010000099.1 GCA_028280955.1 Opitutaceae bacterium | reverse complement strand
CGGCTTAAGTCTTCAAGGAGAGGAGGAAGGTCAGAATCTTCACTCGGCTCAAGCATCCAGGGAAAAATACGACCATGCCCCCGGCATGTGGGGCACCATCCTTTGGGGGAATTGAAAGAAAAGTGCTTGGGATCAAGCTCAGGAAAGGCTTCCCCCGTTTCTTCATCTGTTCGAGTAGTGGAGAACCATGCCAATATGTTACCGATTTGGTCCGAGAGAAAACAAGACCCTTTTCCGAGATGCAATGCTTCTTTGAGGGCAGCAACAATCAGTTTCTCTGTCTTAGCATTTCGTTTTTTGAAATTGGTGACAGCGACTTCAATGTCGTGTTCTTTGTATCGGTCAAGTTTCTGAAAATTTGAGACTTTGTGTATCCTCCCGTCGATACGCATGAATTCGTAAGCATGATCTACAATCCAATTGGCGATAGGTTGATGATGTCCTTTGCGGCCACGAATCAAGGGGGCACAGAGAAACAGGCTCTTAGCTCGTTTTGCTTTTGAGGAGGCAAGGGTAGTCGTTAATCTCTGGAGAAGCTGTTCCGGTGTTTGAGCAAGGACGGGCTTGCCGGTTGTAGGGTTGTGCTGAATACCTATTTTGGAAAAAAGCAGTCTTAAGTATTGAGCAACTTCTGTGATGGTAGCTACGGTTGATTTTCGACTCCCTCTGGTAATGCGTTGTTCGATGGCGACGGTTGGAGGAATATCTGTGAGTCGGTCAATGGAAGGGCGAGGGAGTTGTTCAACAAACTGGCGTGCGTAGGGAGACATTGACTCCATGAAGCGTCGTTGGCCTTCACCAAAGATGATGTCAAAAGCGAGGGTTGATTTTCCAGACCCGGAAACACCGGTTACGACTGATAGTTTTCGATGAGGAATTTTAACGGTGATATTTTGCAGATTGTTTTCCCTCGCTCCAAGAATTTCGATTTGATCGGAATTTTGTCGGTTATTTTGTTTAATGGATTTTGGTTTTTTTACCAGTTTTGTGGCATTCCTTTTTTTTGTTTTGAGAGCGTCTTTAAGGTAGGCGGCTGTAACACATTTTGAAGCGGCGACTTCTTCAGGTGTTCCTTGGCAAACAATTTTTCCTCCATTAAGGCCGGCCTCCGGTCCAAGTTCAATGATCCAGTCCGCTGATTTAATGACATCGAGATTGTGCTCTACCAAAACGATGCTGTGTCCTTGATCGATGAGTTTTTGAAGTGTTGTTATTAGACGTTTCACATCATGGCGATGAAGCCCTGTGGTGGGTTCATCGAGGAGAAGCAGTGATCCCTTACTTTCAGCAGAAATATTTCCGAGGTACTTGACCAATTTGAGTCGTTGCGACTCACCGCCGGACAGGGTGCTGAGAGGTTGACCGAGGGTCAGGTAATCGAGTCCGACAGAAGTTAGCGTTTCCAGGCGAGACCGGACGCGCGCATGATCAGCAAAAAGGTCGAGAGCGTCTTTTATCGTAAGATTGAGGATATCGGCGATACTATGGTTGGACCATACAATAGAGAGCGTTTCTTTTTTAAACCGTTTACTTTCGCAAATGGGGCAGGGGGTAAAGACAGTGGAGAGAAACTGCATTTCTATGCGTTCGTAACCAAGTCCCTGACAATGCTGGCATCTCCCATCGCCATGATTGAATGAAAAACTGGAAGCGGTGAAACCTTGTTGTTTGGCCTCTGCAGTTCCGGCAAAGAGTTCCCGGATGAATGTCCATATGTCGACAAAGAGAGCGGGATTGGATCTCGGTGTTCGACTGATGGGTGATTGGTCGACTAAAACGACCTCTTCGAGAGGAAGATCGCAGATAATTTCTTCAATAGAGGCTGGGTTTTCCGTTAGTTTTCCGCCTTTACTTCTAATTCCTTGGTAAATCGCAGAGTTTAGCAGGGTTGATTTTCCGGATCCGGAAACACCGGTTAAGCAAACCAAGCGCTGGAGTGGAATGCGAATATCCAGTTTGTCGATATTGTGTTTTTGGATTCCTCGAAGTGAAAGATAGGATGCTTTTTCTTTTTTTCGACTGGTTCCATTGAGAAATCTTCGATTCTTTGGAGTATCCAATATTTTGCGACCAGAGAAGTATTGGCCTGTCAGGCTATGGCCGGATTTGAGCATTTGAGGGACTGTTCCCTGGAAAACAATTTCACCGCCTTCACGTCCAGGCTTAGGGCCGATTTCAATGATATGATCAGCCGCACAAAGCATAGCTTCGTCATGTTCGACAACGACAACGGTATTGCCAGCTTGAGTGAGGTTTCTCACGATATCGATGAGCCGGTCGATATCGCGGGAATGCAGACCTACAGAGGGTTCATCCAGAACGAAGAGGGTATCGACTAAAGATGTGCCTAAGCAGGAGGTTAGGTTGACACGCTCGACTTCACCGCCACTGAGTGTGCGGGAAGTTCGGTCGAGTGTAAGATAGCCCAGACCAACTTGATCGAGATAGTGCAGGCGAGTGACGATGGATTCCAGAGCAATGTCGGCTCGATGGTCATGCTTTCGTGCTTTTGCCTCCCATTCTTTTGTCATCAAAGCGGATAGTTCGGCTATCGGCAGTTGAAAGAGGTCAAAGAGGGTGAAACGTTTCCATTTCCAGAAAAGAGCTTCGGGTTGGAGACGGCTTCCCTGACAATCAGGGCATTTCAAATAGGCCCGATAACGGGAAAGAAAAACACGAACTGGCATTTTATAGGTGCGTGTTTCCATCCAGTCGAAGAAGCCTTTTACGCCATACCATAGCTGGGAACCTTCATCATATTCTTTTCCTTCGGCTTTGGCTTTTCGATAGGCAGGCTCGCCTAGCATGACGAGTTCCTTCTGTTTTTTTGTGAGTTTATTGAAGGGCTTTTGAGTGGGGATTTTGAGTCTGGCAGCGGCTCGAAGGAGATCGTTTTTGGATTCACCATAAACGGCGCCTTCAAAGGCTCGGATAGCTCCGTCCTCTAAACTGAGATTGGTATCGGGGATGGCTAATTGGTAATCGATTTCGATGACCCTGCCGAAGCCTCGGCATTTGGGGCAGGCACCAATAGGAGAATTGAAAGAAAAAAGTCCCGGTGTGGGGTAACGGAAGGTCCGACCTGTTTCCGGAGAGTGTAATCCGCGGCTATAGGTACTGAGGAGTTTCCCGTTGTTATCCAATAGATCGATTTGGCCCTGGCCGAAGTGAAGGGCTGTTTCAGTTGCTTCGAGAAAACGTTTTCGAGAGGAGTTTCTTATTGGCAGCCGATCCTGAATGACGTGGATATGGTCTACGTTCTTGGAAATAGAATGGGGGTTAACGGAATCGATTCTCACAGGTTCGGCCTTTGGAAGAGCAATCCTGTTATAACCTTGGGCATTTAAACTGGTGAAAATTTCCGGCCAGTTGAGATTATCTGGTTTATTAATTGTAAAGGTGATGAGGACGGTTTTTTCGTTAAAGTCCTCTGTCGTCTTTTTCCAAATGGTTTGAGGATTGTCGTCATGGACAGGTTTGCCAGTGTCTGGGTCTATTAATTGGGCAGAATGAGAAAACCAGACTTTGAAGAAATCGCATAGCTCAGTCATGGTTCCCACGGTGGACCGAGAGGTCTTAACTGTGTTGGACTGTTCAATCGCAATCGAGGGGCGGATATTTTCGATCCGATCAACGTTAGGTTTTTCGAGGAGATCGAGAAATTGCCGAGTATAGGCGCTGAAGGTTTCGACATATCTTCTCTGTCCTTCAGCATGCAGGGTTTCGAAAACGAGGGAGGATTTACCCGATCCACTTAGGCCGGTAACGGCAATGTATTTCCCTAGAGGAAGGTCGAGATTGAATCCTTTAAGGTTGTTTTGATGAACACCCCTGAGTCGAATGGTTTCTGGTTTGGGAGATGATTTGGGCACGGGTAGAAAGGGATAGTTCAGCTCTGTAAGTTTTCAAGCTATGGATTGAAAATTTTTAGTTTCTTATGGATGAAGTATTTTCGGTTTTATCTGTTGACACTCTATCGATAAAATTTCTTTCTCTAACTAATCTAGAGAAAGAAATGGCAAAAAAAGTAAATGATCTTCTGCAGGGAACCCTAGACATGTTAGCGCTACGGGCGCTACGTGACGAAAACCGCCATGGCTGGGCTATTCAACAACGGATCAATCAAATATCGAATGATTTGTTGAGCATCAATCAAGGTTCGCTCTATCCGGCGCTCATCCGTTTGGAGAAGAAAGGCTATATCAAATCGGATTGGGGTGTATCAGAGAATGGTCGTCGGGCGAAATACTATCGTTTGACGAAGAAAGGTCGTGTCCAGATGGAAGCTGAGGCGACGCTTTGGCGTGAGTTTTCTACCACTATTAATCTCATTATGGAGATTCTCTAGGTGCATGTTTGAACGAAGTCGTTTAATAATCGTTTTAAAAGCTTTGTTTCAGTCGTCTCGGACGGAAGATGAGCTAGATGAGGAAATGCGTTTTCATTTGAAAATGGAGACTGAGGCGAATGTTAAGAAGGGAATGGATCTCAAGGCTGCCCATCAGGCTGCCTTGAGATCTTTTGGAGGAATTGAACAGCGTAAAGAAGATTGCCGGGAAGCGTGGGGAGTACGTGTCATAACAAATTTGTTACATGAATTTTGTCTTAGTCTTAGGCGGCTGTTCCGCCGTCCGGTGCAGAATGGTTTGATGTTCGCTACCTTTGCGGTGTCAGTGATGCTGTCTACGTTGAGCTGGTCGCTTTTTCATACGATGTTTTTGCGGCAACCAGAGTTTGATCCTAAGGGTGAGTATCTAGTCTTGAATTATGTTGGGGGCGTTATAGGGGCCTCTCGTTCCTCCAATGGAGAAATGGAGGCATACAAGGAAGGGCAAAAAGTTTTTTCAGACTTTGCCGAAGTTGGGTTTTACAACTCACCAACGATTCAACTGCCAGGTGGTGCAGAACGGGTGTTGGCGGCAAACCTTTCGGCTCGGGCATTGCAAATCGTTGGGGCTAAACCACTGATGGGTCGGCTCTTCAGACCGGAAGAGGACAAACGTGGGTCTGCGCCGGTGGCATTGCTGAGCCAACACATGTGGGAGAACAGCTATGATAGAGATCCGAGTATTGTCGGTAAGATTATGGATATAGGAAGTGATCAGGTAACCATTGTCGGAGTTATGCCAGCGGACTTCCGTTTCCCAAATGACCAGGATTTGTGGCTTTCCTACGGTTTTTACGATTGGGGGCCTGATGCAATGGTAAAATTGAAGCCTGGTGTTACGCGTGAGCAGGCAGAGAGTAACCTGAAGGTGATTCTCGATGGTCTTGGCCCGGACAGTCCTGCTAACAGGAGAGGACTGACGCCGGCACTCATCCCGTTTCGCGATTACTACCTTCCATCTGAAATTCGGGTGAGTGCCCTGGTGTTGTTTGCTCTGTCGCTCATCTTTGTCGTCGTGAGCTGTGCCAACGCAGCAAACCTGATGTTGATCGATTTTCTTGGACGGCGAGCGGAGGTTGCAACTTCGCTTGCCTTGGGCATACCCAGAGGTGCTTCGATTCGCAATGTGTGCTTTCAAGTGACCATGATTGCGATGGGTGCTGTGCTGCTAAGCATCGCTTTACTACCTGTTGCTGGACCGTTTTTGTATGATCACATTGATGTTAACCTCGAACCCTATTGGCTGAACTACCATTTCGAGTGGCACTATGTGGGCATGGCGTTTGCCCTGGCAGGGGTGTCTGCGGCCGTGACCGTGAGCGCACCCATGGTTTACCTCCTCTGGGTTGATCCTGATAAGGTAATTCGAGAGCATGCTTATACCAGTCGAGGAACAGGCCGCACCTTGTGGAGGCGTCTGCTGTTGATTGGTCAGATTACTTTACTCACGGTACTGGGTGTGAGTGCTGGGTTGCTGGTGCGCTCTAGTTATAATGTAGGCGAGAATACCTGGGGATACCCGGCAGATCGTGTATTCGTTGGGAAAATCAGTGCTAGAGAGATAGAATTTACAGTGGAAGAGCCGTTGGGAAGTGTCCAACGTCTTGCTATTTATAGGAGAGTTCTTGATCAAGTAACGCAACGCCTCGAGACGGAAGCAGTGGCATTAGCTCACTTTTCGCCTGGCTACAGTAGTGGCCCAAACATTACTTATGCTTTGGGGCAAGAGGAAATAGGTGAAGCTTTTAATTCGCAGGTGACAGAAGGTTTTTTCGATACATTGGGCGTGCCTTTCGTGGAGGGGAACACGTTGCCTAGAGAAAACCCGGATGATGGCCCAGTTTACGGTGTCATTAATGAATCGCTGGCTCAAAAAATTTGGCCTAGTCAGGATCCATTACAACGAGTACTCTATATTCGTTTTAGTGGAGCACCAGCAAGTGCTCCATCCATACCGATAGTTGTTTGTGGCGTAGTGCGAGACTTTCAGGTTAGTGGACCTGTGGCGCGAAACAACGATTTCATTCTTACTCCACTAATGCCTAGGTCGTTTGTAAGACCTGGGCAGTTTATCTTTGTGCGTGATCGGATTGGAGTGCCCAATGTGCGATCGATTAGAGATGCGGTTCATAGGGCTGATTCACGTCTCTCTTTTTATTTTCCCAGCACTCTCGGCCGAGTAATTGATATAATGCTCAGCTCCATGCATATGACAGCCAATCTCACAACTGTGTTCGCGGCAGCGGCAGTGCTCTTATGTTCAATCGGTGTGTATAGTCTCACGGTAACGCAAGTGCTACAGTCTTCGCGTGAGTTCGGGATTCGCATGGCTCTGGGCACAGAGCCGCAACGACTTTGGGTTCATTTCACGTGTGGGCATTTATTGACGACGTTGATAGGTGTACTGATTGGGCTCTTTGGCGCCAGCCAAGTTGCGCGCGTGTTCAGCCCATTACTCTTCGGGGTTGATCCCTATAGTGTTTCAACTTACGCCATGGTGGCATTCACAATCCTTCTAGTTGCTACATTAGCCTGCATTCCCAGTTTTTTCCGTTTGCGGCGTATCAATCCCGCTAAATGTTTACGGAGTCTGTGAATGGAATCGATCAACTTACTTATGTTTGATATTTGTTGCTTTTTCGAAGTTAGATCAGATGAGAAGGTCCCTTAGTTTTGCTGGTGAAATCTATACCCTATGATAGTTAAAAAAAGAGGATTGTTGGTTTTCGAATAGATCCAGAGGCAGTAGATTTAGTTGATTTTTGCTCGTTATTTGCGAGTAAATACTAGGGAGTTTTACTTATTCCAACGGGCTAAATAAATTCTTAGGAATATAACTTTAGCTATTGACATTCTTCATTTCTTTGTCGAAAAACGACATAGAAATGAAGAATGAAAAGACAGAATTACTGAAGGGAACCTTGGATCTTTTGATTTTAAAAACAATATCATATGAGCCAATGAATGGATGGGGGATTTCGAAGAGAATTGAACAAATCTCGGGAAAAAAATTTTGTGTAAGACAAGGATCTCTCTATCCTTGTCTACATCGATTGGAAGCTCAGGGGTGGATTTCATCGAAATGGGGCGCTTCTGAAAAAAACCGTAAGGCCAAATTCTATAAGTTGACACAACATGGTCAAAAGCAGTTAGATAAGGAAATGGAGGATTGGAGACACTTTACGGGGACGGTCGAATTAATATTACAAATGTGTTAAGGGAGAAAATCGTGATTTATGGGAGAGATTAAATGGTAGGCTGGTTTACCTAATGAAAAATCGCCACGCAGAAGAGCTTATAAGCTGAATAGGAGGTAATTATGGTAGATATTGTACGCAAAGATTTAGCACAAAAACGGAAACGGAAACGGATTATAATGATCTCGGGGGCTTGTCTGGTGCTTATTGTTTTATTCGTTGGTCTCAGTCAGTTGAAACCTGCGACACCTTCTGTTGAAAAAGGTGCAGTTTGGATTGATACAGTCAAAAGGGGACCTCTATTAGTTGAGGTTCGTGGAGTCGGCACCTTAATTCCAGAGAATAATCGTTTGATTACGGCTTTAAGTAATGGCGTGGTGGAAGAGTTATACATTTTCCCCGGAGCCGCAATTGAAGAAAATACTCTTATTCTGCGGATGAGTAATCCTCAACTTGAGCAGGATGCTAAAAATGCTGAACTTGATTTGGAGTCAAGTAAGGCTGAATTGGCTAATCAAGAAGTACTTCTACAAAGTCAGATGCTCCAAATGAAAGCAAATTTTGCTCAGCTTGAAGCCGGATTTAGGCAAGCTCAAAAGTTGGTTGAAGTGAATCAAGAACTTTTCGAAGAGGGGTTGTTAGCGAAAGTGACACTGGAACAATCCAAATTGGACCAGGATCAATTTGAAAAACGTTTTGAGTTGGAGAAACAGCGGTTAACCTTCCAGCAAGAAGCGCATGAAGCTCAGCTGAATACGTTTCGCGTCAATATTAAACAGCTCGAAGCGGTTGAAGCCCTCTTGTCTCGACAAGTTGAGAACTTATCGGTTCGAGCAGGTATTCAAGGAATACTCCAGCGGTTACCAGTCGAAGTAGGTCAACAGCTTGCCTTGGGGGAAGTTTTGGCTGAAGTGGCGGATCCTACCAAACTCAAAGCGGTGATTGAGATTCAGGAAACTCAGGCTAGGGATATTCTGATTGGGCAAAAAGCGACTATCGACACTCGTAATGGGCTGATTGAAGGCCAGGTTTTCCGCATTGATCCGGCCGTTGAGAATGGTACTGTAGCAGTTGATATACAATTGACTTCAAAATATCCACGAGGGGCCCGTCCTGATTTGACGGTAGAGGGAACGATTGAACTCCAGAGAATTCCGGATACTGTTTACGTGGGTCGTCCTGCTTTTGGGAGGGAAGAGAGTTCAATGAGTTTATTTAAATTTGAAACTGAAGCTTCCACTTATGCCATGCGGACGAAAGTTAAGTTTGGTCGTAGTTCTGTAAGTGTTATACAAGTTTTAGAGGGCCTAAAACCGGGTGATCGGGTCATTCTCTCTGATGCGTCAGAGTGGGAAAAATTTGATCGAATTAATGTTAATTGATCTTAGTCCAACTAACCGAAAAATTCAAATCTATGAGTAACGAAAACAATACCCTAATTAAGTTAACTAACATCAATAAGGTTTTCCTGACTGATGATATGGAAACCAGAGCCCTTTCAGGAGTTGATATGCATATCGATAATGGCGAATTTATGGCCATCAATGGTCCTTCTGGTTGTGGTAAATCAACCATGCTTTCTATTATTGGTCTTTTGGATACACCAACTTCAGGCGAATACACTCTAAATGGTAGGGATGTGGCTTCTTTGTCGGCTTCAGAGCGTGCCCGGATTCGCAATAAAGAGGTAGGATTTATTTTTCAAAGTTTTAATCTGATCGGTGATCTTTCTGTTTATGAAAATGTTGAATTGCCTCTCACGTATCGTGGGACCAAATCAAGCGCTCGCAAAGAGTTGGTTATGGAAGCCTTAGAAAAGGTGGATATGGGGCATCGTATGAAGCATATGCCGAGTCAACTCTCTGGTGGACAACAGCAGCGCGTTGCAGTTGCCCGGGCCTTGGCAGGCAAGCCACAAATTCTTTTGGCAGATGAGCCGACTGGAAACCTGGATTCAAAGAATGGTGAAGCAGTGATGGATTTGCTCAAAAATCTTAATGACGAAGGAGCAACGCTTTGTATCGTAACTCATGACGAACGTTATTCTACTTATGCGACTCGTTCAGTGCATCTTTTCGATGGGCAACTTGTTGATGGCGATGGTGTGATGGCTGGCGTCTAACTATCTTTCAAAAATTTTTGCTGTGATGTTTTGGGGAGAGAGAAAATCCAAGTTTTTTGGGGCGATAGTCTGTGCCATCATTGCACCTCTGTCTTTTCATGGGAAGACGTTAAAAATTGATGAACAAAAAGTCATTGAATTAGCCTTATCCCGAAACTTCACATTGCGGATTGAACGCTTCAGCCCTCAAATTGCAGAAGAAGGGATTCGTCTGCAGAAAGGGGTATTTGATCCTGTCTTGGGGTTTAATCTCACACAATCAACAGATGAAAACGATCCACTTAATTCAAATACATCAGGAGTATCCAAAATTGAAACGGATACCTTAGATGGTTCTATTGGTGGGAGCTTATCAACTGGAACGAGCTATTCTTTAGGTCTTAATAGTCAGAACCGACGGGGAACTTTTAATCAGTTTGTTGATGATTATACTTCGTTTGCTGGTCTCAGTGTTCGTCAACCGTTGCTCCAGAATTTTGGCTTGGGCGTTAATCGGGCCCAGATCCGGATTGCTCAAAGAGGGTATGAGATCAGTCGTTGGGAATTTAAGCAGGTTGTTATGGATGTCATTACAGACGCTATCTTTGCGTATAATGACTTTTGCATAGCGGCACAGAATCTTTTGGTGGCACAACGAAATAGAGATCAAGCACGTCAGTTGTTAGATGAAACAACAAAACGAGTGGAAATTGGAGCTGTGGCAGCTGTTGAGACTGTCTCAGCAGAAGCTCAACTGGCTTTGCGAGAAGAGGCTGTTTTAGTTGCAGAGGTGACTAAAATTTCTCGGGAAAATACTCTTAAGAGTTTGATTTCGGATGATCTCTCTAGTGTTCTTTCTCTTGAATTGGAGTCTGTAGATTTAGTCGAAGCGGATAGTCAATTATCAGGCATAAACTTTGATCTTGATCAAACTCTCGAACAGAGGCCGGACTTTCAAAGTGCTTTGCTCGAATTGGAACGTCATCGAATCAGGCTTCAACGAGATAAAAATTTAAGTCTCCCATCGTTGGATTTTGTTGGTAGTTATGGTTTGACTGGAGAGGCAGGGACGCTGAATTCCAGTCTGGATACTTTAGTTGAAAATGGAAAAGAGGCGTATTCCATGGGATTGGAATTTGGTTATGCCTTACCTAATCGTAGTGCGAGAGCTCAGCGGGCCATCAGCCGCTTGAATAAGAATAGAGCTGAGATCGAATTGGATAAACTGAAGCAACTAATTGCCCTAGACCTGGATACAGCTGTGAGGCGGATTGCGTTCAATAAAGATAGACTGAAAACCAGCCGTCAGGGTAGGGTTTTATTTGAAAAAAGTTTAATAGCAGAACGCAAAAAACTCGAAGTGGGAACAAGTACTACTTTCGTTGTTCTTCGAATGCAAAGTGACTTGGCTCAAGCCGAAACAAGAGAAATACGAGCTGTCGCTGAGTATAATAATGCAATTGCCGAGTATAATAGGATTACCGGTAAGACTTTAATAAAGTATAATACAGTGTTACCCTAGGTTTTTTATTTGAACTGAAAGATTTTTGGAGTCTGGGAAGAATGAGGTTGGTTTAAAGATAGGTGTATTAAGAATATGGATAAGTGTTTTGATTGAGTGAAAAGATTCGAATTTTTTGGGAAAAACACAGGATAAAGTAGGAATTTTGGGAGGAAGGTAGACTGTTTGTTGCTATACTTTATTTAAAAGGTGAGTAAAAAGTTTCATGTAACGTTGACATTGGGTGTTCTGGTCAAACTCTTCATGGGCATATTGGAAGGCCATTGCTGAAAATCGCTGACGCAGTTCTGGGTCGAGCATGAGTTTAGTGAGCTTTTGGAGAAAATCTTTATCAACCCCGCGTTCAACAAGGAATCCCGATTTTTCAGGAGAAAAACATTCGCCGGTTCCTCCAGTACGTTCTGCGACGATAGGTAATCCATGCCACTGAGCTTCCACGAGGAAATTGGTGAGGGATTCACTGCTGGAAGTTAACAGAGCAATGTCAGAGGCTTTATAGTAGGAAGATGGATCCGTTTGATAACCGAGGAATCGCACTTGTTTTTCAAGCTTGAGATTGTGAACAAGGTTTCTTGTTTTTGTTTCTGTCAAACCTGTTCCTATGAGCCAAAGTTGCCAATCCGGTTCTTTAGGAAGTTGAGCGATCAGACGAATGAGTCTTTGATGGTCTTTTTCTGGGCGAAACATGGCAGCACGGATGAAGACGAGGGTCTTTGAGTGGGCTCCATGCTGTTTGCGTAATGATTCACGAGAAGCTGATAAAAGTTTAGAATCAGGGGCATTGACAATAGGGTTTCGGATGACGGTAATTTTTTCCTTTGAAAGGCCATATTGTTCAACAAGTCGTTTTTTGGCATGGTTACTGTTGGCAATGATGGCTCGAACTTTTTCCAGAGATTTACGGTAGAGCCAGGGGAGTTTTTTTCCTGTGCGCATCGATCCGATAATAGGTAGATGGGGAAACTTGCGTTGAACTCGACCAGCGTAGCAATTTGCCATTCGTCCCATGCAGAGAATGATATCAGGCTCTTCTTTTTTAATTTGGGAAATCAATCCCGGGGCATACCAGTCTATTTTGCTATCTTTTTTCTGGAGAGAGGTATGTTGAATATGATGTTCCTCCAGGTCTTTGGCCAATGCTCCGCCGGGACGAAATGTTATGATATGGACATGATGGTTGTTTTGAGACAACCAGCGAGCCAGGAACACCGTTTGTT
>JANQKU010000065.1 GCA_028280955.1 Opitutaceae bacterium | reverse complement strand
CAAATCCAACGAATGCGGATGCCCAATAAGGCTACAATAATCGCTGCAAAAAAGGGAGCGAGGAGAGTGAAGGCAGGAGATTGCTCGATCATTGGTCCGAGGTAATCTTTTTGATGATTTCGTTTTCCTCGATGGAACCGAATTCTCTATATATTTTTTGGGTGACAGCTAAGCCAACTCCTAGAGTGCTAACACCGACGACAATAGCGGTGAGCATGAGAACGTGAGGAAGAGGATTGGCAAAATCATCCGGGTTGATAGATATTTCATCTGGGCCGGATTCTGTATGTTTCTCTTTAGCTGCGGTAGAGTGAGTAACAGTTGTGGATGTATGCTCAGTTATCTCATGGTGGTATTCAGTGGCGTGAGTGTGGTGTACCTGGTCGTGACGAAGGATCGGAATCGTTGCGCCGTCTTTTACGCCGATGGAAACGTAAAAGAGAATAATAGCTGTCTGAAAAATAGACATCCCAATCAGTTTCTTGATCAGGTTGTTTTTTGAGATCATGGCATAGAGCCCGATCATCATGAGCACGATATAGACCCAGTAGTTGAACTTTCCGGAAATAGAATCGAGGAATTCCATGAGATTAGAGGCCTTCTTTCATCTTACCGCCTGAGACGAGGTTTGAGTAAATTGAAAACATGATAGCTGCTACAGTGAAGGCGACACCTATCTCAACCCCAAGCATGCTGTGCGAACGTGCTTCTATGGGAGTGCCCAGCATAATTTTGGAGAGAATACTATAATCAAGGAAGTTGTTGCCCAAAACAATGGTGGCGAATCCAAATCCAGCATAGATGAGGATACCGGTTCCGGCCAGTGTAAGGATACGTCCTTCTGGCAGTTTTTTTTGGACTGTCTTCAAATCGTGAGCCAAGGACAGCAAGATGAAGCTGGCGCCAAAGATGACACCTCCTTGAAAACCTCCTCCTGGGCTGAGATGACCATGGGCAATGACATAGAGAGCGAAAATCTGGATAATCGGAATAAGGAGACGGCAGTTAGTCCGAATAATGAGGTCCTCTTTGGGTTTTTCCGTAAATGATTCCGGTTTATTGATAGTATTTGATGAGGAGTCATAGCGACGGAGAATACCGATGATAGCTATTCCTGCCGTAAAGATAACCACTGTTTCAAACATGGTATCATAGCCACGATAGTCTGCCAGAACAGCCGTGACCATATTCGGCACGGAGGTTTCGGCAAATGTCTTTGTTATATAGTGTTGTGATACCTGATAGCTATTGGCGGGAGAGTGAGGGTCTCCCCATTCGGGGAAATCGCTGACGGCGGAAAGAAGGAGCCATCCGGTGATACAGATAGAAATTAATCCTAGTATTTTCAATCGGAAGATCTCCTTGATGTGCGAAAAACGGTGGCGATGAGAAAGACAGTGCTGACTCCGGCTCCGACCGCTGCTTCAGTAAAAGCGACATCAACGGCGGCCATTTCTGCCCAGAGAAGACACATGAGGAAGCTATAGATTCCAAAAATCATGGCAGCACTCAATAAGTCTCTGACCTGGAGCGAAATGATCGCCGTAATCACCAGAAAAATCAGAATAATTAAATCAAATTCCCAGATCATGAGTCAGGCTGTCCTTTTGTCGGTTTTCGGATCCAGGGTTTGAGTCCTTCTTCATAACCCGCCCTGATCAGAGCGTGTGTGCTTGTCGGACTTGTCAGCATGATAAACAGTGAGATAAAAAGAATTTTACCTGCTACCAAAATGTTGGCTACGGAAAAGTCGTGTAACTGATAAATGGCGATCCCGAGAAAGATAAGAAAGATCGATATGGTGTCACCTTTTCCAGCAGCGTGCATCCGGGTGTAGAAATCTGGAAAACGGAGAATACCGACTGCGCCGCCGAGAAAGAAAAGAATGCCTAAAGAAACCAGAGTGATGCAGATAATATTGAGAACCATTTGTCTATTTCTTTGAGTGGAGATTGAAGAGCTGTTTCGCAGGATTGACTCGATCAAAATAACGAGCGGCGGCCAGCGAACCGAGGAAATTTAGAAGAGCATAGGTCAGAGCGAAGTCGACGAACATTTCGACTCGCCCGAAAATACTTCCGATGAGAATAAGCAGAACAGTTGTTTTCGTGCCTATAACGTTAACAGCAACGATGCGATCGATGGCGGTTGGCCCTGTAACTACCCGATAGAGAATAGGAAGCATGAGGATAAAAATCGCAATTCCAGAAAAATTGAAGAAGTTTTCCATCAGTTAAATCTCTCCTTCTTCAAACACCTTTGAAATCCTGCCTTCCATAGCGCCGTCTTTCACGCCGATAGCGGTATGCTCGCTGATTGAATGAATAACGAGCTCATCTTCCTGAATGTTGATCGTGATTGTTCCGGGTGTCAGCGTGATGGAGTTGGCCAGAAGATACCTCCCAAAATCTGTCCTTAACTTAGTTTTAATCCGAACGACCGAGGGTTCGATCTGTTTCATTCCTCTAGGTGAAAGAGCCAGTTTGAGGATATGTAGATTGGATAGAAAGATTTGATAGAGCAACCAGAGGAAATATCCGGGAAAAAGACAGATCTCTCTCAATCGTTTACGTAGGGTTCTCGATCGGTCGGCAAAGAAAAACTCTGAAGAAATAACAGTGATAAAAATGGATGAAAGAATGCCCAGGGCCAGGTGGAAAGCATCAAACTGGCCGGAAAAAATAATCCAGATTCCAAAAAGCAGGAGGAAAATGGCGAAACGGTACATATCGGAACTATCGAAAAAGGGAGAGAATGATCACAAAAAGGGTTAACCTGCTGCGCAGAGACAGAAGATTGTCACGAAAGAGACTTCATGTCTCTTTCACAAGTTTTTTCAGATTTTTGCCCCTTTATCTTCCCGCTTTTTAGGTGATTTCTTCTGAGAAGTGATTGCTGAGAAGGTTTGCGCAGCTTAATTGCGGCTTCCCAGATTGTTTTTTAAGCTGAATTTTCGATGGAATAAACTAGAGGATTCAGTTCAGTATGGATCACTTCGCCGATTTTTGCGCCAGGGCACCAGGTATCCCAATCCGCCTGTTGGTTTTTATTTTTTGGAGCTATCAAACGCATCTCACTATCCATGTAAATAATGGTCATGACTTCACGCGGCGTATTCGTTTTATTGGGTCCAGCTCTGTGGAAGGTGAATCCGTAGTGAAAACTCACTTCGCCAAGGTCAAATGGACTGCTGTTGATGGGAAGATCCGATTGTTTGAGGTTAGCCTCGATTTCCTTTTCGCTTTCGTCGCTGATGGCAAGATCGCGTCCTTTAATGATTTTCTGGCTTCCCACACTGAATTCTAGAGGACCATGCTCCATGGGAATGGCATGCAGAGGAATCCAGGCAGTTACCGTCTTTTCCGTTTCAAGCGGCCAATAGTGTTGATCGACATGCCAGGGTGTAAAACCACCGCCAGGTTCCTTGTATAAGGCTTGATCATGGTAGATCTTTACGCCGTTTGTTCCCAGGAGTTGAGTCGCAATGCGACCTAAACGTTTACCGAAAACAAATTCTTTGACGATTTCACTGTGACGCCAGAGATTCATAATCTGCAGAAAGGCCTTAGCGTAAGTATCCCGTTTTTCGATGGGGCGATCTTCGGTATTGAGTTCTTTTACTTTAGAAGTGATCTCTTTGCCGTAGTATTCGAGGACTGCCGGACTGAGGACGCTTTTCAACTTAATAAAGCCATCACGTCGAAAGTCCTCAATTTGTTCTTCCGATAGGTCATATTGCGAATCAATATCGAGTGTTTGAGAAAGGGTAGTCATTTTTATGGGCTAACAGCGGTTTAGATTTCCTAAAAAACTCAAAGAATCAGTGGAATCAAGAATCAGGTCCAGAATTTTACAGAAATAGTTCACAAATTACCGAGATTTTCAATCGATATTGCAGCCGTAATTTTTTTAGGCTGAACTTTCGATGGAATAAACCAGAGGATTCAGTTTGGTGTTGATGATTTCTCCAATTTTCGCGCCGGGGCACCATTTGTCCCAATCTTCCTGCTGGTGCTCATTAATGGGCTCTACTAAGCGCATGTTGCTATCCATGTAGATGATGGTCATGACTTCACGCGCCGTATCCGTTTTATTGGGCCCGGCTCTATGAAAGGTGAAACCGTAATGAAAACTCACTTCACCAAGGTCAAAGGCACTGTTGTCTATAGGAAGATTGGATAGCTTAAGATTTTCATCGATTTCTTTTTCACTTTTCTCACTGATGACGAGGTCGCGACCTTTGACGATGTGCTGGCTTCCGATACTAAATTCCAGAGGACCTCGATCAACGGGAATAGACACGAGGGGTATCCATGCGGTTACCGTCTTTTCTGTTTCAAGTGGCCAGTAATATTGATCAACATGCCAGGGAGTAAAACCTCCTCCTGGTTCTTTGTACAAAGCCTGGTCGTGGTAGATCTTAACGCCGTTTGTTTCGAGAAGTTGAGTGGCGATACGGGCCAACCGTTTGCTGAAAACAAATTCTTTTACAATTTCGCTTTTGCACCAAAGATTTTGGACCTGAAGGAAGGCTTTGCCTTGGATATCCCGTTTTTCAATAGGCCGATGCTCGGTGTTCAGTTCTTTAAGCTTGGCGGTGATTTCTTTGCCATAGTATTCGAGAACTTCGGGACTGAGGACGTTTTTCAGTTTGATAAAGCCGTCGCGTTGAAAGTTCAGGATTTGTTCTTCTGACAGTTCATATTCGGAAGCAATATCGAGGGTAGAGGAAAGTGGTGTCATTTCTTTAGGCTAACAGCAGTTTTTTGGGTTTGAGAAAGAGAGTCTACTTATAAGCCACATAAGTTAATTTTTCTAAGTCTTAGTTGATCAATAGTGATATTTAATTAACTTCTTTAAGAGAAATTAGTGATAAGTTCGTTATACAGATACTGATGAAGGCAGCTTTTGAGAAAATTCAGAAAGATTCGGAAGCTTCTTTTGTTTGCCAGGAGTCTAAGGTCCCAAGTTTTGACAGCCCCTATCATTATCATCCGGAACTCGAAATAGCCCTGGTTGTGGCCAGCAGTGGTCAGCGCTTGGTAGGGGACCATGTGGGGCGGTTTGGAGAGGGAGACTTTGTGCTGCATGGTGCAAACTTACCCCATGCTTATTATAATGATTCGAATTTTAGAGGGATTGCCCATAGCCGAATCATTCAATTCCGGGAGGATTGTCTGGGAAATAGCTTTTTTGATGTTGCTGAGATGTCTCAAATAAAAGCGCTTTTGCAGAAGGCGAAGCGAGGTCTTTGGTTTAAGGGTGAGACGCGCCAGGAGGCTATGGAGAGGCTGGAGCTAATTTTTATGGCTGAAGGCCCCCAGAAGATAACTCATTTTATCGGACTCTTGGATAGCTTGAGTTGTTCGACGGAGTATGAATATTTGGCAAGTGAATATTTTTCTCCCGGTTTGAATAGTCATCAAGCAGAGAGAATTAACCGGGTTTGTGAATTTATTCATTCACACTTTAAAGAAACCATTACGCAGGTTGAAACGGCTGCTAAAATTAATATGAGTCCTCCAGCTTTCAGCCGTTTTTTTCATCGTATTACGGGAAAGACATTTACGGAATTTTTGAATGAAGTGCGCATCGGCTATGCTTGCCATCGGCTGACTCATTCGGAAGAAAGTGTTGTTCAGATTTGTTATGATTCCGGCTATCAAAATCTTTCCAATTTTAATCGGCGCTTTCGTGAATTGAGGCAAATGACACCAAGCGCCTACCGGAAAACGTTTCAAGGGATTAGCTCGGGAGTTTTCAGATAAAGTTTGTGATAAAATAAAGGATGTTGTGGAGAGGGTGTCAGCCATGTCTATTCAACTGTAAACGAAAGAATTACGCTGTTGGCGGTATTTTGGTTTCAGTTTCAAAAATTGAAAAAAAGGGGAGGCAGTATTTTTTTGATAGACTTTTTAGAAAGATAACCTATGCCTTGAAGCCAGAACAACTAGGGGGGGTAGGTTTCATAGCTTTATATCCTCTTTGAGGAGGTATTTGAAGTTTTTGTTTTTTGTATCTTCTTAAAGGATACGAATTTATAATGACTTATCTGACAACCTGGTTAAAACTAACTAACATAAAACTGAAAAATACTATGAAATTAAACACCTTAATTCGTTTCTTAGCAATCGCGATGGCGTCGATTGTTTTTATGGTAAGCGCTCAGGCTCTTACTTTTTCTGCTTGGCATAATACGGGGAATGACCATCAGGCCGCTCATGGTCTCGATTATGGTTATATGATGGACGATACAGTTGATCCACCGGCGACTTCTTATTCGTTCCAGCAAACTGGATCTACTTATACTCTTAATCTTTGGTACGATACACATCTTTTGGGAACTCACTCCGTTGGTTTTTTATCGTCTGATGGAATTCTCGACGAGGAAGAAGTATTTGTTTATATTCATTAAAATAACTGAAAATTACTTCTGACCAGGGGCGTGGAGCTTTGGCTTCACGCCTTTTTTGTATGTATTGAATAAAGGTGTGCAATTTTCCACTTATGTGGTGGCCTATTGGTTGGTTGAGCATTGCCAAAGATGATCAAATCACGATTCTGTATTTTTAAGGTAAGATAAGATATGAGATTTAGAGTATCATCAGAAGGTTTTTGTTTTTGCAAAAGGTGAATTATAAAGCACTAGTCGTTGAAGAGCTCTGTCCTGATGTATTTGAATGTAAGGTCCGGAGTCGAGTGATTGATGATTTGCCGCCCGGAGATGTGCTGATCCGTGTTAAGTATTCTTCGCTCAATTACAAGGATGTTCTCTCAGCATCGGGGAATAAAGCAATTACTAAGGATTATCCGCATACTCCAGGGATTGATGCAGCTGGAATGATAGAGGAAAGTAATACCGATGAGTTAGCTACAGGAAAGGCGGTAATTGTCTCTGGTTATGATCTGGGTATGAATACTTCTGGTGGATTTGGACAGTGTATTCGGGTTCCAGCGAGTTGGGTAGTCCCATTGCCTGAAGGATTAGGGTTAAAGCAGAGTATGGTTTACGGTACGGCCGGTTTTACAGCCGGGATGTCGGTAGAGAAGATAGTGGAATCCGTTCAACCAGATGAGGGAGAGGTTTTGGTGATAGGTGCCACCGGTGGAGTGGGCAGTGTGGCTGTCGCTATTTTAGCAAAACTTGGGTATAAGGTTGTGGCTGTTTCGGGAAAAGCAGAGGCGAAAGACTTCTTAGAGAAGCTGGGCGCTGAGGAAGTGATTGGTCGAGAGAGTTTACAAAAAAATTTGGATCGTCCTCTGGCCAAAGCCCGGTGGGCGGGGGTTGTGGATACGGTTGGTGGAGAATTGTTGGCCGCCGCGGTTAAATCGACAAAGCCTCTCGGAGTAGTGACTTGTTGTGGCAATGTGGCCTCTCCTGATTTGCCATTGAATGTTTATCCCTTCATCTTGCGTGGAGTCACCCTCATTGGAATTGATGCGCAGAATTGCGGGATGGCTGTGCGTAAACGCATTTGGGAGAAATTGGCCGAAGATTGGAAACCTTCATCGCTTGAGAAAATGTATAAAGAGGTGTCTTTGCATGAACTTTCCGATGAGATGGATAAAATGCAGAAGGCTTCACATATGGGTAAGGTTTTAGTTAATTTAGATTTATGATTTTTCACAGTAACCTATGAAACCTCGAGAATGGTCAGATCGATATCGATCTCATAATACAAAGTGGGATCTGGGCCAGAGTCCTGAGCAATTGGTGAGCTATATCGTTGAGTTAGCCGAAAGGAAAAAAGTTCTCATTCCTGGTTGTGGGAGAGGGTATGAGATCAAGGATTTTCATGAAGCGAGTCATGAGGTAACGGCGATTGATTTTTCAGAAGGAGCGATTGAGGCATCAAGGCAGGTCATAGGTGATTTGGCCGACAAAATTATCTGCGATGATTTTTTTAAGACGCCTTTGAAAGAGGATTCTTTTGATATTTGCTATGAACGGAATTTTTTCTGTGCCATCTCGATGGATAGATGGAAAGATTATGGGCCGCGTATTGCCAGTCTATTGAGTGAGGCAGGTATTTTGATTGGAATCTTTCAATACGGAAAACACGAAGACGACGGGCCCCCTTTCCCTATGACTTTGGAAGATAGAGAGCGGTATATTGAACCTTATTTCTTACTGCTGCACGATGAGTTTACTCATAGCGGACTTTCTCTGTACAACGATCATGCAGAGCATTGGCAGGTCTGGCAGAAACGATGATTTTTGATACGGTTTAGTCTAAGAGTTTTGGGGCGACGAATTCGTCTTCCTCTTCCATATAATAGGGGAGAGACCAAACATTATCGCCGGTTTTATTGGTAAAGAAGAGGTGTGATTCGCTCATTTCATCCGGGTTACCATTGGCCCAGAAGGCATAAAAATCAGGGTGGGCGTTAACAGGTCGACGAACATAACCGTGATTCGTGGGGCTGTTGTCAGTTATCTGTTTTTCTTTTTTCCAGGTCTGCCCTTCATCTTGGCTGATCCATAGCGCGATTTCGCCACCAGTGCCATGCTCTTGAGGTCCAACTTCTGTTGGCGCAATGAGTCGCCAGGTACCGTCAGGCTCGATATAAAGGGAGCCCATATCGTAGTTGTGCGTGGAGGTTGTTATCTCACGAAAGTTCCACTGATTGTCTTTCCAGTGGGCGATAGTCCAGATCCTGGGATTACCTTCGGGCCCGGCTTCATAGTGCCTGCTGGTTATATGGAGGAGTATGGGGTTTCCAGCCAGATCGAACTGAATATCCTTGAGGTAGACAAGGCGTCCTTCGTTTTGGTAATCCTTAACCAAGGCAGGGCACTGAGGATTTTCCAAGGGAATAGCGATTTCAGAGCCATCTGCGGTTTGCCAGGTTTGGCCCAGATCTCTGGTTTGCAGGAAGTAGAGATTGGTTCTGGCATCCACGTTACCTTGGGGGTGCCAGTTAAAGGCTGTGATTAAGCGCCCATTTTGTTGATGACTCATCTGATAGTGGCCACCCATTCCCACCAGTTTTTGTTCTTTAGTCCAGGTACGCCCGTCTAGACTACTGGTATTCCAGAAGAGTTCCCGTTGATCGGTAAAGATGGTTTTTCCGTCATCTGTGTATCTGGGTTCTCCGTCTTGGTATTTAGTGAAGAAATGAAAAAAGCCGGATCCGTTGATCCACCAGGGTTGGCAATAGGTGAATTCTTCTTCGCTTATCTTTTCAAAAAGATCTATCCGGTATGGCTTAAGACTTTTGTATTTGAACCCCGGGCGAACATTTCCCCGTCCACTGACAAATACCCAGATATAACCCTTTTCATCAATATTAATCGAAGGATTATCGTGAGGATCGTCGACGCCTTCCTTGTCAAAAACCGTTATGGGTTTGGGCACGAGTCCCGTTTGATGATCATAGTAGGAAACCATCAAAAGAAGGTGCCGTTGATCGGCTTTGGTGGTGCCTCCGTAAACAAAAAAAGTTTTTTGCGCTTTTTCTGAGTACACAGCCAGGGGGTGATGCTTGGCGGTATAAGTGCCGAGACCACCGGAATATTTTGATCCATAGGCCGATCTTTGCTGAAGGTCGAACCAGAGCCCCCTGTATCCGTTGATTTTGATTGATGACATAATTTTCATTCTGGCCAAGAAATGGCCTGTGTAGGCCCCGTTCCCTAAAAATGAATTTTAGTCATGTCATAGATGAGATGTAAAAGGTCAAGATGTGTTCGGAATTTATTAGGCCAAAGAATAAATTCCTTTAGTAGTTTTTTTTGCAAAAGAGAATCGGTGACTTCACAAAATGGACAAATTGTGTACTATGATTTTTCAGAGAGTTAACCCCACTTGAAATGGCACCCAGTTTCTTATCGATACGTCGAGGTATTGTTAAGTGACAAACCCAAATTCATTTTCGTATGGCTGAGAACACACGCTTAAAATGGCATAAAGTACTGGAATTACCCGGCCTGGAGGATGGGCGAGTGACAACTGTTTCAGCAGGTTCTCGATCGATTGCCCTGAGCAAATTAAATGGCGAGTACGGAGCGATTGACAATAGCTGCCCTCATCAAGGTGGTCCGTTGGGAGAAGGTTCGATTGAGAGAGGGGTTGAGGGTAAGTGTTGGTTACGTTGCCCCTGGCATGGTTGGGACTTTGATCCGATGACGGGTGATTCTCCGGGAGGACATAATGACAATCTTTCCAAGTATGAGGTGGAAAAGCGGGATGATGGTATTTATGTCGCTGTTGCGGAAGAGGAGAAACGGGTTGAGACGATAGCTGATGTTATCGCAAAAACTTTAGTCAATTGGGGAATTTGTCAGGTATTCGGAATGGTAGGACATTCTAACCTGGGAATGGCAGATGCGTTTCGCTTACGGGAAAAAGCGGGTGAGATACAGTTTTTTGGGATTCGGCATGAAGGGGCGGCTTCGTTTGCCTGCTCTGCCTATGCCAAATTGACGGGTAAACCTGCCGTGTGCTTTACTATAGCGGGGCCAGGAGCGACTAATTTAATGACGGGGCTCTATGATGCAAAAGTGGACCGAGTTCCCCTTTTGGCTATGAGTGGGCAGATTGATACGCAGGTTTTGGGGCCGGGCGCTTTTCAGGAAGTCAATCTCGAAGGCGTCTTCAAGGATGTTTCGGCGTTCAATCATACGATGTATGAAGATAGTAAGCATGGAGAGCTTGTTTCTCTGGCACTGAAAAACGCTCTCTTAACGCGTAATCCGGTGACATTGGTTCTCCCGAACGAGGTGCAGGAAACAGCTGCGCCGGAAGACGCAGAAGCAGGTGTTCCTGCAGGCCGTATGACGGATCTAGAAGTGGCTCCACCGAAGGCACAGTTGGATAAGGCGATTCGGCAAATTCGTGAAGCAAAACGACCAACGGTAATCGTAGGGCATGGCGCCCGTTTTCGGATGGAGTCGATTATCCAATTTGCCGAAAAGTTGCATTTACCTGTGTTGACGACTTTTAAGGGGAAAGGCCTTATTTCAGATGACCATCCGCTGGGATGTGGTGTTTTGGGTCGTTCCGGGACACCGATTGCCAGTTGGTTCATGAATGAAAGCGATTGTTTGATCGTGATTGGCGCCTCTTTTGCCAATCACACGGGCATTGCGCCTTATTTACCAACGATTCAGATTGATTTTGATCCGATGGCTTTGGGAAGATTTCATGGCATTGAAACACTGGTTTATGGTGAAATTGGCCGGACAATGAATCTGCTGCACGAAGCATTCCCGAGCGAGGTTTCACGACCGGGAATAGAAGATGAAGTAGCTGAACGTTGGGAGATTTGGCGAGAAGAGAAAGCCAGCCGTCGTGAAGATGATCAGAGTCAAGGAGTCGCATCAGCTGCCATCTTCGACGCGATGAGTCGAGTGGTTCAGGAAGATGCGATTATTGCTGTGGATGTGGGCAATAACACATACTCTTTTGGTCGTTATTTTGAAACAAGTGGGAATCAAAGTGTCTTAATGTCGGGGTATCTTGGTTCGATTGGTTTTGGTTATCCCGCTGCCATCGGAGCCTGGAGCGCAACGACAGAAGAGGGGTCGCCCCACCGTGGCCGCCCGGTCTGGTGTGTTACCGGTGACGGTGGTTTTGGACAGTACATGATGGAGATTTTGACGGCGGTAAAATATGGAATGAATATTACCCATGTATTGCTGCATAACGATGAATTGGGAAAAATTACCAAAGAACAGCGAGCTGGAGAATTTACCGTCTGGAAAACAGATTTACACAATCCGGATTTTTCGGAATATGCGCGAATTTGTGGAGCCAAGGGTATTCGAGTAACCCGTAAGGAAGATCTGGATGTGGCATTGGTGGAAGCCAGGGATCATGAAGGGCCGGCTTTGGTCGAAGTAATGGCAGATGCCAGATTGGTCTAACCGAATGATATAAATATGATTGCAATCGGATTGAGTTTACTGGGGTTTTATTTGGCTCTGGGTTTTATTTTCGGGTTGCTCTTTGCTTTTTTAGGTGGCGCCAAACGAATCGATCCCGGAGCAGTCGAAGGTAGTTGGGGTTTTAAGGTTCTTTTGATTCCCGGGTGTATGATTTTTTGGCCTTATCTTCTCTTTCGCTGGATCAAAAGTTCAGCGCCACCGGTGGAATGTTCCCGTCACCGTTAAGGGATTTCTTATGCAACGTTATCATCGTAATCGACATCGTTTAATCTGGCTTGTGATTGGGCCTACCATTGTCGTCGTTTTTGTTTATGCCTTATTTCATCGCCCGAAAGAGGTCATGAATGAATCGTTTTCCGCTGAATCACAGAAGGAGGAATCTATTCTACAATGAGTGTATCCTATAAAGGAATTGGATGGAATCGCTTTAAAAAACGGTATGATCTTCTTCTAACTGCTGGAGTGGTCAGCTGTTTGGTCTTGTTTATGGGAGTGACGATGTTTCTGAATCCAAAAGCAACACTTGAAATTCAACTTTTACGGGCCACGGCGATCACTGCCTTTTTACTTTTGCATTTGGTTTTGATCATTGGGCCGATGACTCGATTGGATAAGCGATGGTTGCCGCTTCTCTACAATCGGAGGCATTTGGGAGTCACCTTATTTTTGCTGGCCTTGATTCATGCAGTTCTGGCAATTATCATCTATCATGGAGGCGCTGATATCAATCCGATCCTCTCTGTTCTGGTAACGGATTCCGGAAGTCATATGGGAGATTTTCCTTTTCAGGTTTTTGGACTTATCGCGTTGTTGATTCTTTTTGTCATGGCTGCCACGAGCCATGATTTCTGGTTGGCTAATTTAACGGCACCGATCTGGAAGAGTCTGCATATGGGTGTTTATTTTGCCTATGCTTGTTTGGTTATCCATGTAGCTTTTGGCGTGTTGCAGACAGAAACACATGTTGGGTACATCGTGCTTATGGGATTGGGAATCGGATTGGTTGTGGGAGTACATCTCATGGCTGGTTGGAAGCAGTGGTGTATCGATCGTGAATTCCAGGTTGAAACGAGGCGTGATGATGGATTTATCGAAGTTTGTCGCGTCGACCAGTTGAAAGAAAATATACCCCATGGTGTGACTGTGGGCGGAGAGCGAGTGGCGATTATTCAGTATGAAGGTAATAAAATCTCTGCTGTTTCTGGTGTGTGCCAGCATCAAAATGGACCACTGGTTGAAGGAAGATTCATTAAGGGCTGCTTAACCTGTCCGTGGCATGGTTATCAGTATGTGCCGGCCAGCGGGAGTTCGCCTGAACCTTTTACGGAAAAGATACCGACATTCAATATTCGCGTCGAAAATGATAAGGTTTTTCTTAACCCAAAACCGAATCGAGCCGGTAGTCATGTGGAACCGGCTCTCATCTAGTCACTGAGCGATATGTTAGAAGAAGACGAATTTTTTATTGGATGGGAAGAACAGGTTTCATCGTCTTTGGCAGGCTATGTCCGAAAAGTTGCGATTGTTGTTTTTCTCTTAGGGATTGGTGTGGCTGCGATAGCGGCTGCTTTTCAACAAACGATCGGGTCGGGTTCCTGGAACCTGGAGGTGAAAGAATTTAAAGGAATTTTCGTGAATTCTCCGGTTCCCTTATTGATTGTTTCAGATAGAGAAGAAGATGGGTTTGAAGTGTACTATCTTGTCAGTGAATTTAAACATGGCATTCCAGAAAATTTGGCCAAAGAAAATCACTTGCGTGAGGTTACCCTACAAGGGTCCTTGATCCAAAACGGTCGGGAACAGATGCTGGAAGTTGTGGATGGAAGTTTACGATCTGTTACGGATGTGCAGGCACATCCTTTGGAAACAGTATCCTTAGCGGATGATTTCACTGTTTGTGGTGAAATTGTCGATTCGAAATGCTATTTTGGCGTCATGAATCCTGGGATACGAAAATCACATCGAGCCTGTGCCATTAATTGTATTATGGGTGGAATTCCACCCGTTTTTTTGATGGAAAATGAAGAAGGGGAAAAGAACTGTTTACTGCTCTTGGGGTCAACGGGTGAAATGATTCAAAAAGAAGTTTTGGAATATGTGGCTGAACCGGTCGAGGTGAGTGGCGCTTTGAAACAAATCGGCCCGATCCGAGTGCTTCATCTCGATTTGACATCGATTAAACGACTTTCACGAGGGATGCATACGGGCCCTTATCTTTGTGGAACACCCGAAGTATGATTGGGATTCTTTAGGCTTTAGAACATGAAGCCTCTGTTGACATGCTTGCCCTGTCTGTTTTCTCTGTTTCAGGAGATGTGATGATAGTATGGTAGTTCACAAACATTCGTTCTGTTTCAAACGATGAACACAGCTGTTATAGATCGCATATGTGTTGCGGAAAAAATTCTTCAGGCATACGCGAATTGTCCGGATTCAATTGTTGGATTCGTTTTTGGATCTGTCGGCAATGGTTTTGCGGATAAGTTTTCTGATTTAGAAATTGGAGTTATTTGGAGCTCTGTTCCGGAAGAAGCCGATTTACGCGAAGTTTGTGAATCTGTCGGAGGAAAGGATTGGTCGTATAATGGATTGGATGAGCAAAAGTTGTCATATGGGGATGATTACAAGGTCGAAGATCTTCAGATTGAACCGGCTCATTGGACGACTGAAATAATTGATCGTGTTATCAAAGCAGTTGTGGAAGATCATGACATTTCGATGAATGGTTGGATGTATGAGCGACAAGCAATGCTGGCAACCTTGCAGAGGGGAAGGGTTGGCTTCGGTGAAAAATTTTTGGCTGAAATCCGAGAAAAGTTTCAAGTTTATCCCAAGGAACTCGCTGTAAAGATGGTCATGGAAAACTTAGTATTCGGCAACTTACAATCTTTGAGGATGTTAGCGGAGAGACAAGAAACACCTTTGTTTCAGTTTCACTTAGTCAACCGAATCAAAAACTTCTATGGTATTCTCTACGGATTAAATAGGGTTTATTTTCCCAGCTTTAAGTGGAATCGATATTTTTTGAGTGAACTTTCTTTGATTCCGCCTTCATTTGTGAAACGAGTGGATCGATTGTTTGAAAATTCTCCGGCTAAGTCCGTGGAAATTTATGCAAAGTTAGTGGAAGACGTATTACATTTAATAGAAGAACATCTCCCAGAGGTAACTACTTCTGACGCGAAAAATGTTTTCTATGAGGAAACTCAGATTTGGACGATCACTAGACAATGAACCGGAAGATAAGGCCAATTAATGTAATGTGTTTTAAGAAAAATGGAAGTTAAGGAGTACCTTCAAACGATACCGGAAAACCGAATCTATAGATTTGACTCGATTCTGGAATTGATTCGATCGATGTATCCAAAGGCGTTACTTTCCATGAAGTACAAGATGCCGACTTTTACGGAAGGAGAAGGGTGGGTTGCTCTCGCGAATCAGAAGAATTATATCTCTTTGTATACCTGTAGCGCGGAACATCTTGAGGGGTTTAAATTAAAACATCCCAAAATCAAAACAGGAAAGGGTTGTATCAATTTTCAGGACAAGGATGACATTCCTTTAAAGGATCTCAAGCCTGTCATCAAAAGCGCTATACAATCAACGCATGATTATTAAACTGGAGAGAAAAGATGCTTAAACGGACAGTCGCGGCAGTCACCGGAAAAGGAGAAATAACGCTTTTAGAACAGGCTATTCCAAAGTTGAGAGAGAATCAGGTTCTGATAAAGGTAAAGGCATCATTAATTAGTCCGGGAACGGAAATAAGTTCTATCAAAAATTTGCGAGCAAGCCCTGATGTGGAAAGGGAAACCTCTCCTTTTGGTTATGCTAATGTGGGGGAAGTATTGGAGATAAAGGGTGATGCTAAGGCTATCAAACCGGGCACGCGAGTTGCTGCCATGGGAGCTGGTTTTGCCTCACATGCCAACTATGCCGTTATTCCGATCAATCTGGTGGTACCGATCCCTGAGAGCGTCACATATGATCAGGCAGTTTATGCCTGCCTTGGG
>JANQKU010000040.1 GCA_028280955.1 Opitutaceae bacterium | reverse complement strand
CTCCTCCGGTATCCTAACGAGGATCACAAACCGGAAACGTTCTGCTCTCAAGTATCAGACACGAACGAAGCAGGTCCACTTTCAAATAAAGGCGAGAAGAGATAGTTGCCATTGATCACCGAGCCTAGTGGAGTTCGCGGTTTCAGGCTTTCACGGATCCTAACTTACTCAGGCTTACTCCTTTCCATCATAGGCGCAATTGGACAGGAATCATTCTAGGCAATGAATAGAAACAAAGTAAAAGAATGAGTATGACCAACAATGTCTTCAGATTTGCGTTTAGCCTCGTAGATCTCAATCATTCGACCAAACTCATGACAGGTAATAGTAAAAAGTTACCCTCGATAAAATGAACCCCTCAGGATTAACCCCCAGTTCCAACCAGTCAGCTTACGAAATCGCGAGCACCGGAGGTGCCACCGATTAGTCCGCTCGACGTTCGATGAAAAATAGATCCACAGATGAAGCAATTTACTTGGAATCATTGATTCAGAAAGATCCATTATACTTGGAAGCAAAAGAATGTGTTCACTGCGCAGGCCCAGACATCATTCAATTGGACAAGAAAACGATACTAAATTCAATGACCAGTGTTTCTGAAAAGATAAAAGTAGAAAAATATTATGAAACAAAAGAGGGTCAGATTCGGTGCCTTATATATTTCACTTCAGACAAAATTCCCGAGCCACTAAACGGAGTTGGGAATCTGTACTGCTTCATGTTTCATCCCTCGCTTGATGAATTGATTTGCACAAACGTTGGCGAGTGGCGTTCATGAACAATATCGAACAAGGCACGCTAGGAAACTGCGTGAAGGCTACGCCTCCACTCCGTTCCTACGTTTAGCGTTAGGCGAAAGAACACGTAATGTCACAAAATGAACAGACTTGCGATTTTGAAGAAGTTGATGTGCTCCTTCAAAACGTAGCCCTTCATTTCAAGCTCGTGCTCGGACTTCGGACAACACGCCCAGAAATAATGTACCTAGACACGTTTTCATTTGGTCGCCATGTCGCACATCATGATGAACTTGGTTTGACCTCCGACCAAGAAGAACTTGCCTTTGCAGCATTGGAGCATTGTGGAACTTATTTATCCGCAGTGCAGGTGCACACGGCACTTGAGGCTATCCACCCGAATCCCTTTAATATACCCGAAAAAGAGATTGCTGATGCATTTCAGATAGCAAGGCTAATCCGGAACGCATTCGCCCACAATCCATTCAATCCAGTCTGGGAAATTCGTAATAAATGGAAGAATACCGTTTTTAATGTACCAGACATTATTACCCTAGACACATCAGACTTGGACGGGAAGATTGTTAAGCGTGAGCACTATGGAGGACCTATTTCAATACTTCGCTTTATCGAATATGCTCGATCTATTGTTCAACTTCGCGCCGAACAAGCCAAAGCCTAACAAGACGCGCGACCAAATCGCCGGCACCAAAGGTGCCACCGATTCCTAGCCTAGGCGTTGGGTGAGAGTAATGATTAGAGTCCTTCCATTGTTAATTGTCCCGACAATTCTCTTCGTCGGATGCAGGGAGAAAGAGAAGGAAGGAATCTTGTTTTCCGAAGACATAAAGACCGTCGAACAAATCTATGATTTTAACCTTAAAGCCCAGGAGGAATTAATAAGAAAGGCAGATCCCATATTTGACGCGGAAGTCGCATTCAAGAATGGAGACCATAGGCTCGTAGCGTTAATGGGCATTCCAAATAGGACAATTCCGGGACTGACGGAACCGGATCATTCAGGTTTCGAAGTAAAGTCAATTCAAGGAACTGATAACGCCGTTCGCGATGAAGCCCATAGAATTTTCATGGAGCTTTCACGTGAATATGCTGAGAAATACAATATTAGACTGATACAATTATTTACTATCTCATCAAAGCTCTAAAACCCAACAAGGCGCGTGTCCAAATCGCCGGCACCAGAGGTGCCATCGATTTGACCGCTTAGCGTAGCTAAAAGATTAAATGCGGCTTATTTCCCTCAAACTTCTAACACTGCTTTCAATAAGCATATCCAATCTTCACAGTAAAATGAGTGATCACTGGGAATTTTTTCCATGCTCAATGGGCAATGACCAAGCTTTTATTTTTGTCGATGTTGGCGTTTCGGAGTCTATTTCCAATGCTCCAGAATCTCTCGCGAAGTTGCGGTTAACATATAAAAACCCACGTCCAGATGGCCTCCCAACTAGAGAAGAATATGAACCAGTAAAAAAAGTAGAGGATAGCCTTGGAGACTTCGCCGAGAAAAATGAAGATTGGTATGTAGGCAGGGTAACTGTCGGAGGATACCGAATATTCTACACATACACCGACCGTGATGAAGGCGATTGGAAGGAGTTTATCGAAAAGCTTTCAGAAAAAAGTGGCTATGAAATTCGATTATCATTCAAAGAAGACAGAGATCATACAGGGTATCACGAAGATCTCTACCCTACAGATGCAGACTGGCAGGTTATCAAGGATCTAAAAGTTATAGAAACTCTCAATGAACGTGGAGATGACGGAAAAGAGTCCAGGAGGATTGATCATTGGTTGTACTTCCCAAACAAGCAATCCGCGGCTGATTTTTTAATTTGGGCCGAGAGCAACGGTTTTACGGAAGACTCGGAACACTCGCACAACACTGACGATGGAGAATATTGTGTTCGATTGTATCATAGGGGAACTGTAACATTGAGTGACATAACCAATCATACCATAAGGCTTCAAGCGAAGGCCAAAGAGCACGGGGGAAATTATGACGGATGGGAAACTCCGGTTATAAAACAATGAGAGCTAACAAGTCAGATGTCCAAACACCGAGCAGCCGTGATGCGGCTCCTCTCCGTTAGACCCTTCGGCGTTCGACGGTAGGAAGCTTTAGCTAAGGAAACAGAAAATAACGGAAACTCATATGGCCTTTCAAAACAACTACGAAAACCTAGTGTCTCAGAAGAGTGAGGCACATACTCGGCTGATTCGGGACTACGACGGCCCCAATTCAGACTTTCACTACATTGTGATCGGCTCGGGGATCGGTGGAGGGGTCGTCGCGGATGACCTGGCCGACCGCAATCCAGGGAAGCGGATCCTCGTTGTCGACGCGGGCTCGTTCGTCTACCCAACCCACGTCTACAACATCAGTCGAATCCCGAACCATGCCATCGCATCGCACTTCGGTGTGGAGAATTTCTTGCAGACGGAAACGCCCCAACAATTCATCGGTGAGAAGCCGCAACTCGTGTTCGGCGGTAGGTCGATCTTCTGGTCCGGTCTCATCCCGGAACCGCGGG
>JANQKU010000097.1 GCA_028280955.1 Opitutaceae bacterium | reverse complement strand
TACGCGCGACCAGTCGTAGTATCGGTTGTAGTAGATAACGTCCGGCTAAGATAATAGCGGCGACTGCGACCAGGACGAGAAGCGTATTGATCCAGGGTGGTTGATGAGCCAACCAGTTCTGAAAGGGGGAATGGGAACCCTCATGGCCGCTTCCACCTGTGCTGGGAACGAGGGTCGCCAGAAGAGGAAAGGTGGCCAACATCGGGATGACGGCAATATCCTGAAACAAGAGCACAGAAAAGGCACTGCGCCCGCCGGAGCTGTTAGAGAGCCCTTTTTCCTGAAGTGATTGCAGCACGATAGCCGTTGAGGAAAGTGCCAGAGCCATTCCAACTGCGAGAGCTGTTTGCCAGGTCAAGCCGCAGAATAACCCAATTCCCAAAATAGCAAGAGCCGTCAGGACAACTTGTCCTCCACCCAAACCGAGGATGGGCCCACGTAGCCGCCACAATAGAGAAGGTTGCAGTTCAAGTCCTATCAGGAAGAGCATCATCACCACGCCAAACTCGGCGAAGTGCATAACGTCTTGCCCTTCCTCACCCACCAGCTCCAAACCAAAGGGGCCGATGATCATCCCGGCGACAAGGTAACCGAGAACAGAACTCAAGCCGAAACGTTTTGCCAGTGGAACGCTGATAGCCGCGGCGAGGAGGTAAATGAAAGCCGATACGAACAGAGATTGGTGCGACATAGCGGTATTGTTTAATCGTTGAGGAGCCAGTTGCGGTAGCGTTCGAGAGCTGCCGAAAGTTCAGTCTCATCCTTATGGAGTGCTCCATAAAAGATCATTGGTTCTTCGTAAGTCATTCCACAGAGTCGTGCTGTTTGTTCGAGTGGTCGCAGAAACGTTTCCATCGTATAGTTATTATGCCCATTGGATTGGTAGGCTTCTTTTGAACCGCCAGTAGTAATGACTGATTTAACTATTTTGCCGGCAAGCGCTTTTCCGTTTTTTCCGTAAGCCCATCCATATTGGAGTACTCGATCGAACCACTCCTTCATCAGGGCAGGTGTTGAATACCAATAGAGAGGGTGTTGCCAAACAATGTGGGAATGCTCCTTCATCAGCGCTTTTTCTCGTTCGATATCAATGTGATAGTCCGGATACTTTTCGTAGAGGTCATTGATGGTGACTCCATTCAGTCCGGAGACACCTTCGAGCAACGCCCGGTTCATTCTGGATTTTTCCAGCGCAGGGTGCGCAAAAAGAATAAGTGTTTTCTTCATGGGTCTACTTGGTTTATTCGCAACTTTCTTAGATCGATTCAACTCTGAGATGTTAAGATGGCGAAAGGTGGGAGAGTTTGTGAAGCCGAAATCAGCCTTGAAAGGAAAAGTTTTCGAAATCGAAAAAAAGAGGATGATGAGGAAAAATAGGATGGAAAAGAATAACCACTGTGGGAAGTTTCAGGTTTACCGTTGCAGTGAATGTTAAGAGCCTCTTCAGTCTTTGAAATAGTTGGGGGCGGTGAGCAGGAGGCGGCCTTTGCCCTCCAGTTTGAAGGCGCCATCCTCTGTTCTGTCCAGAGGTTTGCCATCAGGGAAGCGAATCAGTTTTTCCGGTGGATGAGTAAAGGACAGCAACTCTCCATCGAGGGGTAGCCGCTCATCGATGACATCGATTTCCAGAGCCTTTCGGACCGGAAGGTAGCGGATCAAGGTCAGCAGTAAGTCGTTTCCTTTTCTCTTAGGAATGACTTCCAGCGAGGAAGGCAGGTTTATATCCAGTAAAGGAGAGCCGAGGAGGCGCTGCATGGCTGCGCACCAGATATCTTTGAGGTAAGGCTGACCGCTCTGCCGGAAATCCCGGAAAACAGGATCCGCAAAATAAAGAAAACGTTCGCCGACGATGAGAGCGGGATTTTTGTCTGGTTCCTTTCGTGGGGGCGCCTGAAAATGCGAACTGAAATGGGCGTCGGTGCGCTGGAAGTAGGGTAAGACTCGTTGGATCAGGATGTTGGCATCTGCGTCGAACTGCGTATTCATTCCTTCCGAATAAATGACCCGGTCCGACTCTGCCCACTTCTCACAGAGGTCGCGGGATGTTCGCCAGTAAGTTGGATGAAATCCGGAAAGATGGGTAGGGCGAACCGGAAGGAAATCCAGTTTCCAACTACTTTTTATGTCGAAGCCGGAACGGAAGGAAAGGATCAGCTTGCCGCCTTTTTCATAATAGGTACGCAGTCGATCAGCAAGAACGTTGGTAACTAGCACATCATCTGGCAGGACGACTGCTGGCAATGATTCAAAATTCGAAGCATCATCCAAAAGAACCGGGTTCAGTCGGGCGGCTTGGCAGAGCATGACCGTTCCGGACTCACTCCTCTGAATTTTTGACCAGTCGCAACCAGGAGATCCCGCTGCAAAGATCCCGATGTCAAAATACGGTTTCGAATTCTGGTAAAAGGGTTCGGCAGCTTCCACCTGCTGGAAGACTGTGGAAATCAGATCCAGAGCTTCCTTATCGAAATGTCCTCTTGGAGGAAGTTGATCTCCGACTCCGATTGCTCCTCCCAGCGCTTGGGTGCGGAAACATTCATATTCCAGGGCTGGCTCGGGTTTGATGCCTCCGAAGTCGCCCCAGCTCTTCTGGAATCGGCCAGTCTGTCCGATCCATTCCGTGTCCATTTGGGAGACAAAACGAGCGATTCGGGGAAAATGGTAATAGCCCCAATGACCGCTGGGAAGAGATTCGATTTCGTAATGGGACTGTTGACTTGCCCGGATCCGGATGCCCGCTCGGCTGTCGGTAGTCAGAAGAGCCGGCCCATTGTAAAAAACATCAGCCTCGGATTTTTTGCTGCGAATCAGTTTCGTGAATTTTTCAGTAAAGGCTTCGTGGGCAGCGCCGAGAAAGCGATCAAAGGTCCCGGGGTCCTGGCCGGTCAGACCAAGGCTCTGTCGGAACTTCATGGCTTCCGGTGACCATCCCCCTTCGGGGTCAAAGACAGTGATATCAAAGAAGATTCCGTCTACCTCATAGTTTTTAAACAATTCTATGAGATGTGCTTCAACCATGTCCTGGTAATCTGGATGCAGCCAGTTCATGAAATACCATCCGCCGGAGATGAGTTCGTTGTCACCCATGGTTGGTTTGGCCCGGATGGAATGGCCCTCACGAGTCAACTGCCGCCAATCCGGATGGGTATGGGCTGCCTGTTCTTCCAGGCCTAAGGTAAGGTAGAGTGGGCAGCGGATTCTGCGTCGATGAAGGGCTTCGATTTGTTCGCCCATCAAGTCCCGTCCGTTCAATGCGGGATGCTGTACTCCACATTGTGTTGGATAGTAACACATGCCGTGGTGGCATTTGGCAAAGAGGGTGATACTTTGCACATGGGCTGCCTTGACTTCATCAGCGAATCGCTCCGCTTCAAAGTCGATTCCAAGGTCGGGAATCTCCGGAGAGTTATGAAAATCAAGATGGATCTGGCGATTGGCGATACCAGATGAACCCATGGAGGCTGACTTCATGTGGTATCTCTTCGTACCAAATTTGGAGTGATAATTTCTTCTGCTGGTGATTCTGAGCGCAGAAGGTCGACTGCCCGGCTGCCGATCAGGGCGTAATCCACGCTCAGTGTGCTGAGATGTGCATCCTGGGCTCCCGGCGTGCCGGTTCCCGAAAGGATTCCCAGTTTTTCAGGAACTTTAATCGCATGATGTCTGGCCTCAGCCTGAATGAGCTGGGCATGGTTTTCTTCCGGACAAAAAATGGCGGTCCGGTCATTTCCCTGGCAGATCTTTTGCAGGACTTCGCTGCGAGTTTTGGAGTCGCTGACGACTAGGCAGTGGGTTTCATCGAGATGGGCGCCGATTTCCTTGGCCGTTTTGAGCAATGTTTCCCGGAGTTCTTTGACATAGGTGTCTTCGTAAGAGGTGATGAAATAGATTTTCTGGAACCCGGTGGCCAGGAAATGGCTGAGGGCGAGGCTGGTGGCCAGACGGTAATCGAGGCAGACGGAAGAGGCAAAAGATAGCTTGGTGTTGCGATTGAGGATGACGACTTTCTTCAGCTTTTTTTCGAAAGGCGCAATCGCTTCATCTGACCAGATATTATCAAAAATGATGCCTTCACATTTTTCGCCATGCAGTTTCAGGAAGGATTCCAGGATGTCGTGTTGTTCCTCGATACTTGCGTAAACCGGCTTGTCGGCGATGGCTTCCTGTTGAATGAGTTTCTCTTCGTGGAAGAGAAGGGTTCCTCTTCGGTAGTGACTAGAGCGCTCGGTCACGCCATTGAGAATCCCCTGCAGGGCAGCACTCCAGACCCCGATTTTTGGCAAAAGGAAAGCAAAGGATTGTGCGGTTTCATTGGTGGAAGCTTCCGGGCTGTTGGGATAAAACCGACCGTTACTGTGCTGGTGGATAATCTTTTTATCGGCCAGCTTGAGCAGAACCCGGTAAATCATGGAATTGGAGAGACCGGTTTCCTTGGCGAAATCCCGGGTCGTGGCCAAAGGTGTGCCTGGCTCAAAGGTTTCTTTGGCGATTTTTCGCCGGATCAATTGTTCAAATGCTTGGTGCTCTTTGGAAGGTCGTCTCACGATAAATCTTTACTGTAAGTCACTGCTGGATGATGAGAAACAATTTCTCGATTAGAAACAAAATGCAATCAATTTTAATTACGAAACAAAATAAAAATAAATCGAAACAATCACTTGATTTCAACTGGACTTGCTCGCATGTCTTCTCCCTCTTAAACTTGACAATAGGAACCCTGCTGAGGCATAGATTTTCGTTGCCCTTTAGTTTTCTTTTTTGGATGGGAAAATGTTTCAGAATATGTTTCGAAAAATCATCACTTTACTCTTTCCTTTCACCTGATGAAGCGTCTCTTTCTCATCCTGTCAACTGGCCTGATGCTGGCTTGTGGGCTGACTTGGTGGATGTTGCCTTCTCAACAGAGCGATGTGCCGATTCTTTATTGGGTGACGACAAACAGTCCGATTCGGGAAAAGCAGGCAGCTTCCTTCGAAAGCTGGTTGATCGAGAAAGGTTACCCAAGGGTGAAGCTGCGGATTGATGCCTCCAATAACGATCCTTCGAAGAAATTGATCCAGGGTATTTCCGGGGTGGCGGGGGATCTCTTCGATAATTATGCGGACACGACTTATCTGATGCAGGGCACAGGTGTTCTGGCTGATCTTACGGAACCGGCCATGGCACATGGTTTCGGCCCGGATTCCACTTACGAAGCTGTCTCCAGCAACTTTGTCATCAATGGGAAGCAATGGGGGTATCCGGCGAGTGTTTCGGTGGCGCTTTACCTGGTCAATGTCCCTGCCTTTGAGAAGGCTGGGATGTCGATTCCGCCACGGACCTGGAATATCGAAACCTTCGAAAAATGGGGGCGCCGTTATGTGGAGAAGCGGAATACAGAAGGTGAGCGGCAAAGCTATTT
>JANQKU010000007.1 GCA_028280955.1 Opitutaceae bacterium | reverse complement strand
TAGAGCCAGTCCATTCAGCCTTTACCTTCTCTTGGAATTGGAGAAACCCCACCCGGTGGCCCGGACCGCCCCCCCCCCAGATTTCAACCAAAATATTGGAAATACTCTTTCCGTTTGATGCAGATAAACGCATTGTCATTGTAAGATTCTATTGAGATTGGTTCCAGACTGAGCTTATAATTCATTTCGTCAAAACGATTACTAGAGATTATTATGTCGTCAGCTATGATTCCAGCTTACTTTAACAGTCAATGCCTAAAGATAAAAACTGTGATTTCTGTGGACCGAAGCCTACAGATCCGGCTTATGAAAAGTGGAGTAATAAGAAACTCTTGATCGCCTTTGATTACTCCACCAAATTACTAGTTAAAGCTTTTCCACTTGTTGTAAGCATCCACTTCATATTTAACCAATGTACCCAAAACAGTTTGTATGAACTTTTCCGGTAAATTCATACCTAGGTAACCTATTAATGAAGAAGACAATACTCATCACTGGTTCTTCCGGGCTGATTGGTTCAGAGGTATGTTTGCATTTCTCGAAGCTGGGTCTTGAAATACATGGAATCGATAACAATCAACGAGCTGTTTTCTTCGGGCAACAAGGCGATACCAGATGGAATCAGGAGCGTCTTTCTAAAGCAATTTCCACCTTCCATCATCATGAAATCGATATCCGAGACCGAGAGGGCATTTTCGCTCTCATAAAGGAGCTACGCCCAAATGCCATTGTCCATACAGCAGCCCAACCTTCCCACGACAGGGCAGCTGCCATTCCCTTCGATGATTTTGATACGAACGCTGTAGGTACGTTGAATTTGCTGGAAGCCTGTCGACAATACTGCCCAGAATCTCCTTTTGTTCACATGTCTACCAATAAGGTCTATGGAGATGCTCCCAATCAGATTTCGTTGAAAGAAAAAGAGACGCGATGGGACTTCGATGATCCTGTCTATGAAAACGGCATCCCTGAAACATTTTCTATCGATCAATCGAAACACTCCCTTTTTGGTGCATCGAAAGTTGCCGCAGATGTGATGGTTCAGGAATATGGACGATACTTTGACATGCCAACCTGTGCTCTCAGGGGAGGCTGCCTGACCGGACCGAATCACACAGGCGTCGAACTCCACGGCTTTTTAAGTTATCTAGTCAAATGTAATCTCGAAGGAAAAGAATATAAAATCTTTGGTTATAAAGGGAAACAGGTCAGAGATAACATCCACTCCTACGACGTCGCTACGTTCATGGAAAATTTCATCACAAACCCCAGATCCGCTGAAGTCTACAATATTGGCGGAGGAAAAGAAAATTCCTGTTCTATTCTCGAAGCCTTTTCTATTACCGAATCATTTACAAACCGTTCACAAAAATACACGTATGAAGAAACAAATCGCATCGGTGATCATATCTGCTATTACAGTGATCTCAGAAAAATGAAGACGCATTACCCCAATTGGTCGATAACCAAAAGTCTAACAAACACTATCAAAGAGATCGTCGAGGCCTGGGAACAACGAAAGAATAAAAGATGAAAATACTCATCACAGGAGCTTGTGGCTTTGTGGGCAATTGCCTGGTAGAAGCTCTCCTCGAAAACTGTGAAGGTCTTGAAATCATCGGGCTAGACAACCTCAGTAGAGCTGGAAGCGAAATCAATCGCTCAAATTTCAAAAAACAGGGAGTGACCTTTATCCATGGAGATATCCGCTCCATTAGCGATCTCGAGACAATCCCTCCAGTTGACTGGGTCATTGATGCAGCGGCTAATCCATCTGTCCTCGCCGGGAAAGATGGATCAACTAGCAGTCGTCAATTGATCGAAAATAATCTCTACGGGACTGTTAATCTTCTGGAGTTTTGCAAACAGCACAAAGCTGGCTTCATTCTTTTAAGCACTAGCAGAGTCTACGCCTTAAAAGAACTTTCTTCTATTCCCATTGTAACAGATGGGACTCATTTCTCCGTCAACCAGACGGCTACCCTACCCCAAGGTCTCACTGTCAATGGTATTTCCGAAAATTTTTCTACCACTCCCCCTCTTTCACTTTACGGCAACACGAAACTAGCTTCTGAAAATCTGGCTATCGAATACAGTGACGCTTTCGACTTTCCTCTTTGGATAAATCGATGCGGCGTTCTGGCCGGCAAAGGACAATTTGGTCGTCCGGATCAGGGAATCCTCGCTTATTGGGTTCATTCGTGGGCACAAAAAAAACCTCTTCGTTACATCGGATTCGAAGGCAAAGGATTACAAACCAGAGATTTTCTCCATCCCAAGGATTTAGTCTCTGTCATCAAAAAACAAATAAACCACATAGGCAGAGGTCAAAAACCAATCATTAGCAATTTCTCAGGAGGGATCCATTCAGCCCGATCTTTGCTTGAAATGAGCAATTGGTGCGAAAATAGATTTGGGCCGCACGAGGTTACCTCCGATTTATCACCTCGGCCTTTTGACATTCCCTGGATGATTTTGGACAGCCAACAGGCTAAAAAAGAATGGGACTGGGAGCCAACGACTCCCTTCGAAGATATCATAGAGGAAATCGCTCAGCACTCTGAAACTCACCCCACCTGGTTAGACTTATCAATTGCCTAATGGATTCGCCCGAAAAAATAACAGAACCGCTAAAATTACTATCCATTGTCATTCCCGCAAAAGATGAAGAAGGATGTATTGCTTCCACTGTCGAACATTTAGATTTAGAGCTCAATCTGCGCAATGTTCCCCACGAAATCATCGTCGTCGATGATGCCAGCGACGACCAAACTTGGGAAATTCTCACCAAGCTTCACGAAAAAACTCCAGGAATCATTCCGATTAAAAACCAAGGACCTAACGGATTTGGAAGAGCTATCATTAAAGGGCTGGATTCTATTAACGGTGATGCCGTCGTCATTATGATGGCAGATGAATCCGATGATCCTCGCGATGTCGTTCACTATTGGAACCTACTCAATGAAGGTTGGGATTGCGTTTTTGGAAGCCGTTTTATGAAAGGCGGCGGTGTCATCGATTACCCCTTTCTCAAGCTGACATTCAACAGAATGGCCAACTTTTTTATCAAGCATCTTTTCCGTATTAAGTTAAATGACACGACGAATGCCTTCAAAGCTTACCGAAAGACAGTCATCGACGGATGCAGACCTCTCATTTCTCCTCATTTTAATCTCACTGTCGAAATCCCCTTAAAAGCTATCGTACGAGGCTTTTCCTGGACTGTGATTCCCATAACCTGGAAAAACCGAAAAAGCGGAGTCGCGAAACTTAAGATGAAAGAGATGGGAAGTCGCTACTTCTTTATTTGTATGTACCTCTGGTTAGAGAAATACTTCAGTCGAGGAGATTATCGACGAAAACAGCTTTGACGGTAGAACTTTTGACTTAAGCAACCCTTCTATGTAAGGGACCATAGCTAAAAACTCACTTTCTTTATCCAATGATTCTATTACTCGGTGGTTCCGGTTATGTTGGACAAGCGTATCAGCGTTTGTTTCAGCAACTTGGTATTGATTTTCTCAACGTAAAGCGTTCAGATGCTAATTATACTGATCTCGACACTTTAAGAGAGCTTCTTGCTCAACAAAAGCCAACCTTTCTGATCAATGCTGCAGGATATACAGGAAAACCAAATGTTGATGCCTGCGAAAAATACAAAACGGAATGTCTGTTTGGAAATGCCATTTTACCTGGGATAATTCAAAATGCCTGCGAAGAAAAAAACATCCCCTGGGGTCATGTCTCTTCTGGATGTATTTTTACAGGCACACGGCCAGACGGCCAGGGATTTAAAGAAGAAGATACTCCTAATTTTTCCTTCAGGACGAACAACTGCAGTTTTTATAGCGGAACCAAAGCCCTTGGAGAAGAAATCCTAACGGATGCGACCCAACTCTTTATCTGGCGACTCCGTATTCCTTTCAATGAAGTGGATAGCCCACGAAACTACCTCTCAAAATTAATGCGGTATGATCGCCTGCTCGAAGACTCAAATTCACTGTCTCAGCTCGATGAATTTGTCCGCGCTACGTGGGAATGCTGGAAAGAGAAAGTGCCTTTTGGAACCTACAATGTCACCAATCCAGGTCATATCACCACCCGTGAAGTTGTCGACTTGATATTGAAGTCTGGTCTAACAAACAAAAAATTCTCCTTTTTTGAATCAGAAGAAGAATTTATGCGGGTTGCAGCCAAAACTCCTCGCTCAAACTGTATTCTTGATTCATCCAAGCTTGCCGATGCTGGGATAAAGATGCGAGAAGTACACGAGGCCATCGAAACTTCCCTGCGCGAATGGAAAAAGGAATCATAATTAATTTTAAAAACCCATCACTTTTATGAATATCTTAGTCACAGGAGGTTGCGGGTTTATTGGATCAAACTTCATCCGTTTTTGTTTGGATGATCCACAATTCAAACAATCTACCTTGATCAATCTCGACAAACTGACCTACGCAGGAAATCCAGCAAACCTTGCTGATAAAGAAACGTCCGAACAGTATTATTTTGTGCAGGCAGATATAGCCGATATAGATACTGTTTCGAAAATTCTGACAGAACACGAAATAGATTTAATCATCAATTTTGCCGCCGAATCACATGTCGATCGATCGATTGATTCACCTGAGCCATTCTTTCAAACAAATACAATTGGGACACTCCGACTGCTCGAAACCACTCTCCATTACTGGAAAACCCTATCTTCTTCCAAAAAAGATCAGTTTAGATTTCTCCACGTTTCAACTGATGAGGTCTATGGGACCTTGCAAAAAGGAGATCCTCCTTTCACAGAAAAAACACCTTTCGCTCCGAATAGTCCCTACTCTGCCTCAAAAGCTTCCAGCGATCACCTCGTTCGGGCCTACTTTCACACTTACGGACTTCCGGTCGTCACGACAAACTGCTCTAACAATTATGGGCCTTACCAATTTCCTGAAAAGTTAATCCCTCTGATGATCCTTAACAGTCTCGAAGGGAAACCTCTTCCTATCTACGGAGACGGTCAGAACATCCGGGATTGGTTGTATGTCAAAGATCACTGTAAAGCAATTTGGCTTGTAGCCAAAAAAGGAAATATAGGCGAAACTTACAATATAGGCGGCAAATGCGAACGGACAAACCTACAAATTGTTTATATGATATGTGATACCCTTGACCGGAAATCTCCAACTGAATCTGGCAAATCCTATAAAGACCAAATTCAGTTTGTGAAAGACCGTCCCGGTCATGATTTTCGATACGCAATTGATTGCCGAAAAATCAAAGAAACTCTGGACTGGACACCCGAAGAAACCTTCGAAAGTGGCATTGAAAAAACAATTGACTGGTATCTCTCTCATCTCGACTGGTGCAAAGACATTACTGAAAACAATTACCAGAGACAACGGCTTGGTATTTCCTGAAAGCTGACAAAACCAACAAAAATGAAAAAGCGAAAAGGCATTATTTTGGCAGGAGGATCAGGCACTCGCCTCTATCCAACGACATTGGCTACAAGTAAGCAATTAGTCCCTGTTTATGATAAACCGATGATTTACTATCCACTTTCGGTCCTCATGCTCGCGGATATTCAGGATATATTGATCATCTCTACTCCTACAGATTTACCCAACTTCCAGAAACTATTGGGAGACGGCAGTAACTACGGAATAAAACTCTCTTACGAAATACAGGAAAGTCCTGATGGCCTCGCTCAAGCTTTTCTCATTGGTGAAGAATTCATCAATGAACACCCAGTAACACTCATTCTAGGCGACAATCTGTTTTATGGGCATGATATTGAGAAAACACTCCAGAACACCTCTACTCAAAAAGATGGCGCCACTATTTTCGGTTATCATGTTTCTGACCCAACCAGCTACGGAGTTGTTGAATTCGATCCACAAGGAAATGCCATTTCACTTGAGGAAAAACCGAAACATCCAAAATCAAACTTTGCCGTAACTGGAATCTATTTCTATGATCGAGATGTTGTTTCATACGCCAAAAAATTGACCCCTTCCGCTAGAAGTGAACTTGAAATAACCGACCTGAATCGTCTTTACCTGGAAGATAAGAAACTAAAAGTCGAAATCTTCGGAAGAGGTATTGCATGGCTGGATACCGGCACCCATGATTCCTTAATCGAAGCCTCACAATATGTTCAAGTCGTCGAAAACCGACAAGGTTTAAAAATAGCCTGCCTGGAAGAAATCGCCTTCCGCAAGAAATGGATAACTGAATCAGACATCCAGACCCATATCGAACGATTTGGAAAATCTTCCTATGGCGCTTACCTCTCAAACGTCCTCCGCGAATCCATCTAGGGAATTGTCTAAAAAATTAGACAAAAAACCATAAAAATAAGAATCGCCTGATTAAAATAGATTCTCATTGTTCTAGTCCGTGAACATTCTCTTCGTAAACTACGGTGATTTTACGACCAATAGTCTAAATCATATCGGAGCTTTTGCGAATTCCCTCTCGCGTAACGGGCATTCTTGCATCGTCGCCGTCCCTCAAAACAGAGAATCTGTCAAATCTCTGGAAAACCCTCTCTTCATCCCCTATCTTTACACTGAAGTTCTGAAAGCCCCCAACCATTTCCCTGATTCAAAACCGGCCACGGTTATCCATGCATGGACTCCTAGGGAAAATGTTCGCCTTTTTGTAGAATCCTATCAGCGGCTACACACCACGCCGGTTATACTTCATCTGGAAGACAACGAAACTTATCTTTTGGAGTCCTACTACAGGAAAAATTTCGAACAACTTCAGAACGATAAATCGATCACCAAAAACCCGATCTGGACAAAAGATCTCTGCCATCCCGCACGATTCAAGTCTTTCATTAGTCTCTGCGATGGAGCCACTGTCATCACAGAGGCCTTACAGGAACTGATTCCATCACGAATTCCTCACCTGGAAGTATCTCCACCTGTTAATTTTAATCGTTTTCATCCACGGGAGTCCAGTCGCATCAATCGTTCAGATATCGGACTTAAAAACAGTGATAAAGTTATCGTTTATCATGGAGGTTGCACCAGCGCTAACCGGGAAGATATCCGCACCTTGTATCTCGCCATTCAGCTGCTCAACGATCGTGGCACACCGACCAAGTTAATCCGTACAGGTTTTAATGATCCGGATTTCATAAAATCATTCGGCTTTGACCTGACAAAGCATGTCATTGATCTCGGATACGTTGATCATGATCTCTTACCTCACTACCTAACGCTCTCCGATGTCTTTGTGCAACCTGGATCAGATGATGCTTTTAACCGATTTCGCTTGCCCAGTAAAGTGCCAGAGTTTCTCGCCATGGAGAAACCCGTCATTTTGCCTCAAACCAACATAGGGCTCAAACTTTCAGATGGTGACAGTGCTCTCCTTCTTCAAGAAGGAACACCCGAAGAAATAGCAGATGCTTGCCAACGCCTCTTTGACGACCCTTCTCTCTCCCAAGAAATCGCTGAAAACGGTCTTGCTTTTGCCCGAAAGCATTTCGATGTCCAAAAAAATACAACCGAACTCCTTTCTTTCTACGAACAAATTGCAAAAACAAAACAGGATTCCACTATTTGGAAAGCTCTGCGAGGAACAGATTTTTCCCAAAAAGATCTCCTCCCAATTTTAACAGCATCCTTAACAGCTCAAATAAACTCAGAGAAAACCAATAAGGAAGAACTTCTTTCGGAACTTCAGAACTGCCTACAGGCAAGCTTTGCCGAACTCAACGACGTCTCTCATTTGCTCGATCAATCCTTCGAAGAAAAACAGAAGTATGAGATAACAATCGAAGCCCTCAAAAAGGCTCAGAGCAAACTGGAAGAGCAACTGGCTCAAAAAGAAGAGAAAGCTAACATGCTTTGGGAGAAAGTATCCCGATTACAAAACACTGCTTCTTGGAAGATCACCTCTCCATTGAGGTTTCTTCGCCGACTTGCTATAGACCCATTCACTAAAAAAAAAAGTGAGCCAATCCCTCATCAAGAAGCCAATGCCGTAAAAGAAAGCTCCGATCAAAACACACCCTCAACAGATCTGGATCCATCTCAAGGAATTCAAAATGAGGTAGGTAACATTTCCATCAAATATGACGAAGAATGGATCGATAAAAATCAAAAGCTTTCTGAAGAGAGAAGAGAACAACTCCACTTAAAAATCGATAACCTTTCTCACCGTCCTCTGATATCTGTTTTGCTTCCAGTTTATAACACAGATGAAAAATGGCTTCGACTCGCGATTAAATCCGTCACGGATCAAGTCTACCCTCATTGGGAATTGTGCATCGCTGACGATGCTTCAACCAAACCCCAAATTAAAACGGTCTTAGAAGAAATAGCTAATAAGGATGAGCGCATCAAAGTATCTTTTAGAAAAACCAACGGGCATATCAGCGCAGCTTCAAACACAGCCCTTGAACTAGCGACAGGTGAATTTATGGCACTACTGGATCACGATGATGAACTGACTAATGATGCTTTGGCTGAAATCGCCTTTCTAATAGCTGAGCATCCCGATACAGATATTATCTATTCGGATGAAGATAAGGTGGATGAGACAAACAATCATTTTCAACCTTACTTCAAACCGGACTGGAACCCCGATCTATTTCTCTCCCAGAACATGATTAGTCATCTGGGTGCCTTTCGAGTACCTCTTGCACGCGAAGTGGGTGGTTTTAAGATAGGCTACGAAGGTTCTCAAGACTGGGATCTGGCGCTACGCATATCTGAGCACACCACTGGTGAAAAGATCAGGCATATCCCAAAGGTTCTCTATCATTGGCGAGCGATAGAAGGCTCGACCGCTTATGCAACAGAAGAAAAAACATATGCACCACAATCGGCATCTCGAGCCCTTAATGACCACTTCAGACGCAAAGGAGAACACGTAGAATTGTACCCAGTCCCTGGAAACCACTGGAAAGTCTTTTATAAACTGAGTTCCATGCCCTTGGTTTCCATTGTCATTCCCACGCGAAATCAACGCAATCTGCTCGAACCCTGCATTGAAAGCATCCTTCGAAAAACGACCTACCCGAATCTCGAAATCATCGTCGCAGATAATGATTCTGATGATCCTGCAACACAGGAATTTTTGCAAAATATTCAGACGAGAGGAATAAAAGTCATTCAGACGAGCGGCCCTTTCAATTTCTCCAGAATAATCAATCAATCCGTTCAGAACGCTTCCGGTGAATATCTTTGTTTTCTCAACAACGATATTACTATTATCACCGAAAATTGGCTGCAAGAAATGTTAACACATGCTCAACGAGCTGAGATTGGTGCTGTTGGCGCAATGCTTTATTATCCCAATAATACAATCCAACATGCCGGTGTCATTTTGGGTATGGGAGGTATCGCAGGACATGCCTACAAACACTTTCCACGCGAAAGCGAAGGGATGCTCAATCGAGCTCGATTGGCTCAAAACTATAGCGCCGTCACCGCCGCGTGCATGCTTGTCAACAAAGCCAAATTCGATCAAATTGAAGGATTTGATGAAGAAAACCTGGCTATCACTTTTAACGATGTGGATTTTTGCCTACGACTACGTTCGGCTGGTTATCGAAACCTCTGGACCCCGTTTGCAGAACTTTATCACCATGAATCGGCATCCAGAGAAGATGACCTTTCTCCCGATCACATTAAACGCTTCAAACGGGAAATTCAGTTTATGGAAAAAAAATGGGGAGATATTCTCTTCAAGGATCCTGCTTACAATTTGAACTTAACATTAAAAAAGGATGATTTCTCTCTGGCAGAAAAAACCAGAACGGGAGAACGCTTTGAATGAAAAAGAATCCTCCAGATTCTACATCCCCAATTGAAGTATCTTTTATCATACCTCTCTATAATAATTTGGCCCTAACTCAAAAGTGCCTCTCCTCTCTCGAAGACAGCATACCCTCGTCAATCAACTATGAAATTGTGCTAGTCGATGATGGTAGTAGCGATGGCACAAGAGGGCACATCGCAAACCTACCTACAGATCGTTACCATATCGTCCTGAATGAAGAAAACCAGGGGTATGCCTGCTCGAATAACATCGGATCAAAAGTCACAAAAGGAAAGTTCATTTGTCTCCTCAATAACGATCTGGAATTCTCACCTGGCTGGTTTGAGCCAATGCTCGACGCATTCGTTCAATGCAAGAACGCAGGTATTGCCGGTAACATACAAACAGCTATCAAAACAGGAGAAACAGATCATGCTGGCATCATTTTCGATATTAACGGGAAAGCCCATCACTCGCAGATCATATCTAATACGCCTTTTTCCACTGTTCCTGCTGTGACAGGCGCCTGTCTTCTGATCGAAAGAGAATTATTTTCGCAAATCGGCGGCTTTGACGAAGCATTCATAAACGGATGTGAAGACATCGACCTCTGCTTCAAAGTCACTGAATTAAACAAAAAAATCGTCGTCGCAAACCAGAGTATCGTCCGACATCACGTCAGTGCCAGCCGTGGACAAAGCCTACAAGATGAAAAAAACTGCCGCTACCTCTTTGAAAAATGGCATGAAAAGCTTGCCACTCTGGCTTCAGAAAAATGGACGGATTTTTATTTATCAGAACTCCGAAAATGCCCCTGGGTTTTCACTTGGTCTCTGTTCTGGCAGGCCATTTCTCACAAACTGAGGATCGCTTCTCATCCACCGGAAGCTGGAATTGCCTACGCAAAAGCCCGCATGAGAGAAGTTCACATTCACTGGGAACATCACCTCGGACCGAGTCAGCATACCCCTCCTTCACCTTCTATTTCCTTCAAAGAATTCGATTTTATCGGATTCCCAGCAATACATGATGAAAATGGACGAGTTTGGATCAGAGAAGAGGCAACCATCACCTTACCTGCAAATATCCCGATAAAAAATCTTACCATCGAAGGTACCTTACTCCCGGAAACTGATGACGTAATCGCTTCGAAAGGAACACTGGGTTTAAAAGTCAGAATCCTCCGCTGTCAGGAAAGGATCTGGCCCGATATAAATGAAGGCGTCTTTAAACTGGAAATTCCAGAAACCCTCACAGATCCCCGTTCTAAGACAATCATCAAAGTGACCCTATTGGGAGTCGGTATGAGCAATACCCTCGCTTACTTTGGCAGGATCACTGAAAAATGGCCGCTTCCAAAGACCCTCTGGAACCGATTACAGTCTTATCGTCCACAACCCAAAAATAAACGCCTTCAGTTAAGCGAAATTCAAATAAACAAAGAGAATATCCTTAACTTCAATAATTCGAATATGCCTATTGTCAGCGATTTCGTCACGCGCTACAGCAAACCGGGCATCAATTTAGTCGGTTGGTTCAATGCAGAACTCGGTGTGGGGGAATCCGTTCGTTACATGGCAAATGCCCTATCCACTACTGCAATTCCTCATTCCTTAATTGCCTGTAAACTAAACTGTCTGGCAGCCCAGGGAGACAATACCTACAACGACAGACTTGAAAGTGAAAACATCCACCCGGTTAATATCTTTCATATCGATGCAGCTCAAGCAGGTGACATCGATCATTGTCACGGAAAAGATTTTCGAAAAAGCAAACATAACATTGCCTATTGGGCCTGGGAATTACCCGAATTCCCCGACTCATGGCTTCGCTTCTTTCGCTATTTCGATGAAATCTGGACCCCCTCTCATTTTGTCACAGAGGCAATCAGCCGCAAATCCCCCATTCCGGTTCTCACGATGCCTCACCCCATCAGTTTCCAACGACCGACGGGAAATAATCGAGCCAAGTTTAATCTCCCTAAAAATCAATTTCTCTTTCTTTTCATGTACGACCTAAACAGCTATCAGGAGCGAAAAAATCCTCAAGCTGTTATTGATGCCTATCGCCAAGCCTTCCACAATTCTTCCGAAGACGTTGGTCTCGTAATGAAAGTGCACGGCATACGAAAAAACGAAGCTGATTTTAAAGCGCTCAAAGAATCGGTTAAAGATCTGCGCAACGTGCATTTAGTCCCCAAAACACTGCCGCGCTCGGATGTCTACGCTCTTCAAGATGCCTGTGATTGTTTTGTATCCCTTCACCGCTCCGAAGGTTTTGGACTATCTGTCGCAGAATCTATGTATCTCCAAAAACCGGTTATCTCAACAAATTGGTCTGCCACATCGGAATTTGTAAACCTCGGGAATGGATGCCCTGTAAAATACCAACTGATCAAACTGGAAAAGAATTTTGGACCTTACGGTAAAGGTCAAATTTGGGCAGATCCAGATGTTGATCACGCTGCCTGGTTCATGCGCAAAGTTTTTGAAAATAAACCGTTTCGTGACGAGATTTCACAACAAGCTAAAGCAACAGTCGAAGAAAAGTATTCCCTTCAAACCATAGGAAATCTCTACGAACAACGCCTACGTGCGATCAGTCTCTGGTAGCTGCGATGAACGACTTTGATCCAACTCTTCCTTCTCAATTCCTACCTGAAAAAAAATCCAGAACATTTTCGGCTCATTGTGTGCAAACTTTTTTCACTCAACTGCCAGCTCAACTAGAACAACCGTGGACACTTGAGAGCATGGCCCGAAAATGTGGGCTGGCACGCAACCAGTTTGCGCTTATCTGCCGTCAACTCACCGATCAAAGCCCTATCGAGTATCTCAACAACTGCCGTATCGCCAAAGCCTCCCACCTTCTCGAAACTGAAAAAAATATAAAATTATCTGAAATCGCTAAATCCTGCGGATTTCGGTCTAGTCAGTATTTTTCGACTGTCTTCAAGCAAACAAAGGGCCTGAAACCTTCAGATTATCGAAGACTCTCCTTCATGCCAGTTCACCCCCTTAACCAGAAGTAATACTCAACATGTCAAAAACACACACCGGACATTTTCCCATCGGATTTCGAAGAGGATGGAGCGATTGGCAAACTGATCTCAAGGCTCTTATCACATGGGCTAACGAAAACCAGTTTGCTTTTTTGGATCTCGGCAATGATGCCGATCAATATGTTTCCATCACAGAAGAAACAAATATGAAAATCGGGAGTGTTGATCTCCCTTACTGGAATCAACTGATTTCCGCCAATCCTGATACTCGCAAGGAAGCTGTCGAAAAAGCGAACCTTTACATCGAGACCTGTTCTGGATCACTGGCCAATCTCTTCTTCGTCGTGATGTTACCGGAAGATCCAAATCTCGAACGAAAAGAAAATTTTGGTTTCATGCTGGAAAGTTTTCAGCAACTGGTTCCCACCCTTGAAACAAATAATAGCCACATTGTGATCGAAGGTTGGCCCGGACTCGGATCTCTGTGTTGCACCCCGGAAACCTATCGGGCCCTCTTTCAAGAAATCTCCTCCCAATCTATCGGTATCAACTACGACCCATCACATCTCATCAGAATGGGCATTGAGCCTATCCGCTTTCTCAATGAATTTTCGGAACGCATCTATCATGTGCATGCCAAGGACACCGAAATTCTTCAGGAAAACCTCTATGAATATGGTCATGAACTGCCGGCAACCTTTACACCGGCAATCAATTTCGGTGAATGGAGCTGGCGTTACACAATTCCCGGAAAAGGACTCACTAACTGGAAAGAAGCTTTTTTTCTTTTAGCCAAAAAAAATTACAGCGGGCTTGTCTCCATCGAATTGGAAGATAGTGATTACAATGGAACCAGTGAAGGAGAGAAAGAAGGCTTGCTCTCTTCACTTCAGTTTCTCACCACAACCTAAAAAATTCTCCGGAAAGTATAAATATTTTTCTTCTTACCACCCCTTTAAAAAACAATTCGTATGAAACCAGTGAAAGTCGGAATCATCGGCTGTGGAGCTATCAGCCGGGCCTATTTTGAAGGCTCTGCTATATTCAAAATTTTGGAGATCGTCGCCTGCGCAGACCTCGACCACGAACGGGCAAAGGCTCAAGCGGAGAAGTATAATATTCCCCAAGCCATCTCCGTTGAAGAACTTATCCAACATCCGGATATCGAAATTATCATTAACTTAACCATCCCAAAATTCCATGCTTCACTCAATCAAGAGATCCTAAATGCCGGCAAGCACGCCTACTGTGAAAAACCCTTTGGATTGAACTTAGCCGAAGCAGAAGAGACCTGCCGATTGGCAAAAGAAAAAAACCTACTGGTAGGCTGTGCTCCAGATACATTTCTCGGTGGAGGAGGACAAACTTGCCGAAAACTCATTGACAAAGGAGCCATCGGAGAACCCATTGCCGCAACAGCCTTCTGTGTGGGCCGTGGCCACGAGCATTGGCATCCCAATCCCTCTTTCTACTATGAACAGGGAGGAGGCCCTATGTTTGATATGGGACCTTATTACTTAACGGCTCTCGTCAATCTTCTCGGTCCAGCTGTTAGGATCTCCGGTTCTACCAAAAAGTCATTTCCCACACGTACGATTAGCAGCAAACCCTTTGCGGGAACAGTGCTTACTGTTGAAATCCCCACTCACTTAACAGGCACCATTGATTTTGCCAATGACCTCACTGCCACCATCATCATGAGCTTCGATGTCTTTGGAGGGCACCACCTCCCCTGTATCGAAATTTATGGAACTGAAGGAACTCTCTCTGTTCCGGATCCCAATACCTTTGAGGGAACAATCCTTTTAAGAGGAAAAGGAGAAACCGAGTGGAAAGAAATTCCTCATACACATGAAACAAATGTTGGACGGGGAATTGGTGCGGCAGACATGGCATACGCTATCCGGTCCGGTAGACCACACCGGGCCAATGGTGCAATGGCTCTTCACGTGGTTGAAATGATGCAGGCCTTTGAAAACTCTTCTGATCAATCTCGCCATCTAAATCTTAAAACATCCTGCTCGAAACCTCAGTCTCTTCCTTTAAATTTACCGACTGGTGAGCTTGATAGTTAGAACCTTTTCACCTAAACTTCAGCCAAAGTATTTTAAGTTTTCTCATGGCAACGTATACTTACGAAACGATTCCACAAAATCCGGAGGAAAAACCTCGCCGCTTTGAAGTTCAACAAAGTATGAAAGAGGATCCCCTCACCCACGATCTGGAAACAGGAGAAGCTGTCAGAAGAGTGATTTCTGGAGGTCTCGGTTACATCAACCACTCCAGCGACAAAACATCAACCACTCCATCACAGTCTCACGGATGCGGTTCGGGCTGTGGTTGTCATCACTAAGAAAATTCGGGCTTACTCCAAATCCACAATTGATCCATAATTCGGATCACTGAGCCGCTTATATGTCCGAGTCGCGGACCCATCCGTCATCCCGGAAAGATGGTCACAAAGGATGCGAAAACGTTCCTTTTCAGAATTGGCAGCCTCAGTACGCTTATGAACCGCCCCCGGCAATACTCGAAAACCATCTACATTCTCATTGCCGCCAAAAGCTTTCCATAAATCTCTCAATATTTGCCCTCCTTTGTACTCCATTTGCTGCAATTCAGCTGACTGAAAAATGCACTCATACGCCAGTTTCTTATAAAAATGGGATTCCCGTCTTATCCCTTCGTCAATTTCCAAAGCGAACGCATAGCGATTGGATTTTCCAGAAAGAAAATTCTCCGTTTTTATCAGACGGCATCCTTTCAAGAATTCCCCTATCTTCACACTGAAAGCAGCTTCTAACTTATCCGACAAGATGGCTTTCTTTAAATCACTTAAAAAAGAAGCTTCCTTAGGTGAAAGATCACTCTTCATGGCCCATTTCTCCATCTTCTCAAATGTCAGGAAGCCCGCTCGGACGCCATCGATGATATCGTTTAAAGAATAAGCCGTATCATCGGCCCAGTCCATAATCTGGCATTCAATACTTTTAATTTCATTCAATCGCATCCCTTCACAAAAATCAGGGGGGATCTCTGCCCCATCAAAAGCGAAATTGCGTAGTGATTTTTGAGAATCATACAGAAAATGGTTTTTAGCTCCATTCGACTTTCCATAGAGCACTTTGTACTTCAGGACTCCATCTAAACAGGCCCGAGTCGGCGCAATACCATAACACTCTTTCTCAGTCTGATAGATAATCTCCGTCAGCATTCTAAGAGTCTGCGCATTTCCCTCAAAGCCACCCAGATCCTTCATCAATGTGTGCAGGACCTTCTCACCAGCATGTCCAAAAGGGGGATGCCCTAAATCGTGCGCCAGGCAAACAGCCTCTACTAAATCCTCATCGATATGAAAATCATCATTCAACAACTCACTGATCGATTGGAGGTACCGACAAATGGAACGACCGATTTGAGCGACTTCAATGGAATGAGTCAACCGAGTCCTGTAAAAATCATACTCCCCTGAGAGAAATACCTGAGTCTTGGACTGCAACCTTCTGAAAGCTGAGGAATGAATAATGCGATCTCTATCTATCTGAAAAGGGGATCTGTATTCACTTTTATACGCCTTATCAAGCTTCCCGGGCAGACGTTTTGTATCAAATTCTCCGTAAAACGTATTTTTCATATGCACTGATCCAGGCCTAAAAATCAAAAGCACCCGATACTGATAGATCCCTCATCAAAAGCAAATAGCACTTCCCTAAAGCTCCGTGTATTTTTCGGAACGACCACGTGCCTTTTCAATTGGATACTTTTGGGCATTTGTCACCAATTTTGCTTCAATCGCGGCGGTTAAATCAATCTCCGTTTGATTGGCAAACTCCAGAGCATAAATAACCACATCTGCCAGCTCTTCTTTAATCAACACTCTCCGTTTTTCTTCCTTTACCACATCGCGGGATTTTTCAGATTCGGTCCACAAAAAATGTTCCATCAATTCCGCTGCTTCAGCAGCTAACGCCATGGAAAGATTCTTAGGCGAATGAAATTGCTCCCATTCTCTTTCCTGAGCAAAGGCCAATACCCTTTGCTTCAAATCTCCCAGGCAAATCACATCATCTCTCGACTCTTGCATCATCCCAATCTAGGAAACCAAAAGGTTTGAGCAACTGTGAAGTGACACCATCACTCAGCAAACCCTATGTATGCTAGAAGTTGTTTAAAAGAGAAACAGCACAAGGCAGCTCACTTTGTAGCGTACAAAAAGGTGCGTGAGAAGTAGACAAACACAGTGAATTTCTTTTTAGGCAGCTTCTATGCCGCAGAAAAATCTTTCACATGAAGTTCCCGTGCACGAGCCAATGACTCTGCCCCATAAGGGGTTGCTTCTGAAGCATCAATGGCATCACTGAGATGTTCCACGCAAGTTGCGCCCGATAAAACCAGCGATACCGGCACATCGTCTAAAACCCAACGCAAGGCGGCTTGAGGAAGGCTCTTAATCTGACCATCGATCAAAAAGCTCAAACTCTCCGCATACTCCACCCTCTCAATGATTTCCTCTCGGGAATAGCGACAATTCAGATTATTCTCAGGAAAGACCGTATCTTTTTTGATGGCACCACTCAGAAAACCATTGGCCAATGATTCACGAGCAACCACTCCTATTTCCTCCTTTACCAAATCTTCAATCAACGGGAGCGATTCCCTGTTCATCAAACTATACACTACCTGGATAATATCGATTTTCCTCTCGTTCGCCCATGATCTTGCCCATTGCTCCGTTTCTTCAAACTTGGAAATCGAATGACCAATAAATCGCAGCTTCCCCTCTTCTTTCAATTTCCCGATCTCCCCCCAAACGTCATCATGAATCGTGTCCGTTCCAAAAGGAGAATGAAAAAACAACACATCAATGCGATCCGTGTTCATTCTTTGCAAACTCGCCTCGACAGAGCGTCGAATTCCCTCCGCATGAAACTGCGTATTTAAAACACCTAACGTCGGTTGCCGCCCAAACTTTGTCGAGATAATCTCCTTATCGCGATCATTTCCCAACCCTTCTCCCAAAATCTTTTCAGCGATACCATCCTCTTCTTCATTTCCATATAGAGGAGCTGTATCGTAAAAATTAATACCACGATCCAAAGCATAACGAATAACATCGATCGATTTGGATTTCTCCACATCTCCATAAACATTCGATGCAAAGGCCCAAGTGCCCAAGCCAATTTCACTACAAGACAATCCGGTGCGACCCAATATACGTTCTTTCATAATTATTTTTTCGAATTAAAACTGTTTCTGTGAATTACCGTAAAAGTTCATCGATCCTTTTTTTCGCAGCCTGAACAAAGGCTTCGGCAATTTTCGCGCCTTCTTCTGCTGTGGCAGGACGAGGATCGTCACCCCATACTGCATCGCGCTCTAAAGTCGGGGCATCTCCTTCATCAAGACGATCCAACGCGACTAGATCCGGTCGATAATGAAGCTGCAAAGCCGTCTCTCCATAGGCGGAGTGATTCGCCACAAGCACAGAATCCTCTACGATATCAAATTCCGCAATCGCCCAGAATCGGGAATCAAGACACTTTTTTTCACATTCTTTCGCCACATCCTTCAGAATATCCATATGAGGTTGTCCGGCATGTCCCGTCAGCAAAACCACAACACGAAATCCTTCATCCGCTAACTGGAGAAACAATTCTTCTGCCAGGAGTTTCAGCAACTTTTCACTATGTTCAATGGAATGCTGACGATGCGCCAAATCTTTAACGGATTTTATGGTACTGGTAGCATGATAAACCGTAGGCAAAACACACCCACCAGCTGCTTGAGCCAATTCCAAACAAAGACCATATGCTTTGATGCCATCTAAACCAATAGGATTATGAACACCATGATACTCAATGGCTCCCCATGGGATATAAGCAACTGAACGCTCACCCTTAATGGCTTCTATTTGATCAGGACGTAATTCTTCATAACGTCCCCATAGCACAGTTTCTTTACTCATCTAAAATCTGGATTACGGGACCCTTATCCCCATTTTATTTGGCTCACTTCGTCAATCTTTCAAAAACATCCCTGAAAAAACAGACTCTCTTTCTCCTATCAATAGCGTATTCTTCTTTAATCCACAGCAGGTCTAAAGTCCTTTCACTTTCTCTTTGCGAAATCGAGCTAGGTTGTTTTAGTCGCGCATTTCGGTGACAGATCCACTACCCAACCCAGCAGAAACACCCCCAGATAAACCTAAGCAACTATCGCTCGGTGTTATCTTCCTAACCCTATATATTGATCTCATAGGGTTCTCTATCATTTTTCCACTATTCCCCTCTATTCTGGAATACTACCTAGCAGAAGAAGGTTCCAGTGGAATTCTTGGAGCTATCCTTTCCTATCTCGACCAAATTTCCCATTGGCTAGGGAGTGGTGATAATTTCACGCCCGTTCTTTTTGGAGGATTCCTGGGCTCTCTCTATTCGCTTTTCCAATTCATCTTTGCCCCTATTTGGGGAGGATTTTCAGATCGTTTAGGTCGTCGGGGAATTCTGCTCTTCACAGTTTTCGGAACAGCCCTCAGCTACCTGATCTGGGCTTTTAGTGGTAGTTTTCTTTTGCTCATTCTCGCACGTCTTTTTGGAGGAATGATGAGTGGAAACCTGTCTGTTGCCACAGCAGCCGTGGCGGATGTCACCTCTAAAGAAAACAGAGCTAAAGGAATGGGATTAATTGGTGCCGCCTTCGGGCTCGGATTTGTCACAGGACCTGCCATCGGTGGTTTTTTTGCAGAATTTAACTTACTGAATTCCCATCCAGAACTGGCTCGCATTGGTCTGAACCCTTTTTCGATTCCGGCTTTTATCGCGTTCGGCTTGGCTCTGATCAATTTTATTTGGATCTACCGCCGTTTCACTGAGTCACTTCCCCCCGAAAAACGAACAAGGAAAGATGCTCTGGCTTCACGTAATCCGATAAAAATGCTCGTGGCCAATCATCCGATCCCTGTTAAGATAACCAATAAAATCTATTTTATCTTCCTCTTGGCCTTTAGTGGCATGGAATTCACCCTATCTTTCCTGGCTGTGGATCGATTTTCTTTTGGCCCCAGACAAATCACCTGGATGATGGTCTTCGTCGGTGTGGTTCTCATCATTACCCAGGGTGGCATTGTTCGCAGAGCCGTTCCCGCGATCGGTGAAAAAAAGACGGCTTTCATCGGACTTTGTTTAACCATTATTGGATTTTTTATCCTGAGCTTCGCCCCTTCAATCAAGCTCCTCTATTCCGGACTTGCGACAATGGGAGTCGGTTCCGGACTGACCACAGCTTCTCTCACAGCATTAGTTTCCTTGTATTCTTCTGAAGAAACGCAGGGACAATCTCTCGGAAGTTTTCGATCGTATGGATCACTCGCTCGAGTGATCGGCCCCATTGCGGCCAGTATTTTATTTTGGTGGTTTGGCTCTCATTTTTCCTATGCCTTGGGTGCCGCATTAATGATCATCCCGGCATCCATTGCCTTACGTCTACCCACCCCCGAAAAATAAATCTGTTTGGATAAATGCCTAGGAAGTCATCCAGACATCCAGCTTCTCCTCAATAAAGTGCACAACCGCTTCTTGAGCCTCTCGCCCATTTCCCACTACTTCAATGGGGTTCCCAAAAGCGAACCGAACTGGCCGGTCCGGTTTGATCGCGCCAAAATCTCGAAGCGGCCATCCATCAGAACCCCAGGCATCACTCCGTATCGCCACGGGAACAACCGGGACTCCAGCCCGTTTTGCCATCTTCACACCAATGGAATTAAATTCTGCAGGATCGAATTTCGTGGTACGAGTTGTTTGAGGAAAAACAATCAGAGAAATTCCCTTTTTGAGACGCTCCATACTCCCCTCCAACATCATTCTTAAATCCTCTCGAGGATTTTCCCGACCCACTACGATAGGATCTCTTGATCGCATAGTATGCTTAAAAACCGGGTACTCCACCAAACTTTTTTTTACCACAAAAGTAACATCCCTGTAAGGCCTTATCATAGAGGGCAATGCAAAAGTCTCCAAGGTGCTCATGTGATTTCCGACAAAGACACAAGGTGTTTCCAAGTCGGAGAAAGCTTCCGTGTTTTCAACAACAAAACGGACGCCCACCGATTCAAGAGCTGCAATAATCCCCAAACTGCTCTTGATCCATTCTTCCGCATCGTAACGACCTGCCTTGGCCAAACGTGCTGAATGCATTACGTGACCAATCATCTTTAAGTAGTAGGCAAAACTAGGAAAACAATTCGCAAACCATCCTATGGACTTTTCTTCAGACCTATAGTTTTTCCTTGAGAGAGCTTTGGGGACTGCTGGCGATTCAGACATCGATTTCTTATGGCAGTAAAATCCTATCAAGATCAACTCGCTTTATGCAGCAGAAATGCCCCTGCTCCATCATGCTTCGTTTCCCAGGGAAAATAGATTTTTCCCTTCTCGAGAGAAAAAAGTCCTTTATTCCCCTCAACGAATTCTTCGATCACACAGTTATTTTCCTCTTTCTCAATACTACAGGTACTATAAAGGAGGCGTCCTCCCGGTTTTACAAATTCAGCAGCCCGCTCCAACATTTTGGCCTGCAATTCAACCAGAGAGCTTATGTCTGAAGATGACAATCGCCATTTGGCGTCCACCCGATGCTGAAAAACTCCTGTATTCGAACATGGAACATCGATCATAACAGCATCATACATAACAGAGACACCTGCTTCTAAAAAATCTTTTTGATTCAACTGCAAAACATCTGCTTCAAGGACCGATAAGGGACGTTTTGCATAACGATCAAAATTTTCTCGCATTCGGTTAATCCTTCGTCCCGGCAAGTCAACTGATACGACGCTTCCGCTCCCCATTTGACTATCCACTCGCTCAGCCAATTGCAAACTCTTCCCTCCTGGAGCAGCACAAAGATCCAAAATCATTTCTCCAGGTTGTGCCTCAAGGAGTTCTACAGCCAATCTTGTAGCCGGATTCTGCAAATAGATCTGTCCCTCTTCTACCAGTGATTTTACACTGCCCCACGACGAACCAGTCACTTCATAAAAAAACGGCCACTCAGTTTTTTTAAAATAATCGACTTCCTCAAAAGCATTGCTTTCCGCGCCTCCCAGCATCCGGCCATAAACTTTTGCCGGCTGCTGGTTCCACTGCAACAAACTCACCAAATCATCCCAACCAAACTCTTTTTCCCAGCGTTTAACCAGCCACAACGGATGACTGTAGCGAAAAGATAACGCCTCCAAGTCCCTTTCCGTCACCTTCTGCATTCTTTCAAAAACCTCAGGTATACGACGAAGAACCGCATTTACCAAACTCACTTCAGCTAGGCTCACTATCTTTTTTGCCTGTTCAACCGCATGGTGGACGATCACCGCAACAGGTTTTTCCGATACCCAAAGCTCGAAACTCCCTAAAAGCATCAAAGCCTGTAAGGCAGGTTTTGGCTTTCGCTTCAGCTTACGTCGCAGGGCCTCTTCTAATAGAAGGAGATTCCGGACAACCCCAAAGAGAAAATAATGGCAACGTTTGCGCTCCATTGCAGGAAAGTCATCCGGCAGTTGCTCAACTAAAAAATCGATGCGTTTTTTCTCTTTCAAGTAGGTCACAAGCAAACGATGAGCCGTCAACCAACCCGAATTTGACTCATTATGAGGAGTAATAGTCTTCAAAACAGAAGAGAGACACTAATTGACAAGCACCACAAATCCAGACTCTACTAGTTTTTTTTTATTAAACAAAACGAGCCATATGAATCAAGAAGCTGTCCAAGAGCTATTGAAAAGGAAACCTGAGCTGAAGTCAGCCAAGGCAAAGCTGGAGGCTATGCAGCCAGGTAGCTACTGCATACACCGAAGCTGGGGATTCGGCCTCATTAAAGAGTACGACGAAGCAGACGAGAAACTCATCATCGATTTCGAAGACAAACCAGGTCATCGCATGGATCCCGCTTTTTGCATCACTACCATGGATGTGCTCGCAGCAGATCATATTTTGGCCCGCAAGCAGACTGACACCAAGGCCATTGACGAAATGATTGCCAAACAACCGGCAGACTTAGTTATCGAACTTCTCAAACAATACCCGAATTCTGCGGCAACCAGTATCGAACTTGAAAGTATTCTCGTCCAAGTCGTTGGGGATACCCGTTTCAAAAAATGGTGGACGGCGACCAAAAAAGTTTTGGCGAAGGATCCACGCATCGCCACTCCAGCTAAAAAAACCGAATGCTACGTTCTCCGAGAGGAACCCATCAGTATCGAAGATGAACTACTCGAAGAACTCTCCGGCACCCGCTCTGCTCGTAGAAAAATCACGATTGCGGATAAATTACTGACAACAGCTGATACTAAAAAAGAAATCCAAAGCCATTTGGCCGAAGTCCTCGAATCGGTGGCAACAGCTGTCAAAGATAGTAACCAGCTTACGCCCGCTGAGCGCCTGCACGGAGCATGGGTAAGAGATGACATCGCAAAAATAGCAGGTGTCGAAAATAATTTTGAACCCTCTGTTATGAATCTTGTGGCTGAACCCAGGGATTTAGAAACAATCGCAGCAGCTCTGGCGACAACACGTCAAAGTCGTCTACTCAAAGTGGTTAAAGAAGCTTATCCAACAGAATGGAAGGATATCGTTTTCAACCTTCTTAAGAGTAGCCATGGTAAATTTACCACTGATTGTATCAATTTCCTTCTTGAGCACGCTTCGGCCGAAGAAATCTCGGATACCTTTAAACGCTGGCAAACCGAACAGAACCTGCGGGCAGATGTTCTACTCTGGATCGTCAAAAATCGAAACTCACGCAAGTTTTCCACTTTGCTCCATGATTTGATTACCCCTCGACTCTTAAGTGCGATCTTCTTTGCCATCGACTATGAAGCTCTGCAAAGTTCCGGAACTCGACGTATCCCATTGGGAGAAATCCTCAGCGAAGATGCCGATCTGATCCCAGACCTACTGGCAACCGCTGATCCTGAAATAGCCAGAGATCTCGCAAATAGCTTGATGCTAAACCAAGGATTCGAAGAACTCACCAAAAAATCACTTCTCGCACGCTTCATCAAATACTTCCCCAATGTTCAATCACTTGTTGCCGGTGAAGCGGAAGAAAAAGATGATCGTCTTCTCGTTTCACAAGAAAGTCATGATCGCATTGTTAGGGAATACGAAGAAATCGTTTCCAAAAAAATACCGGATAATAGCAAAGCTATCGCCGAAGCTAGAGGACACGGTGATTTACGGGAAAACTCGGAGTACAAGATGGCTAAGCAAGAGCAATCTCTTCTCCTTGCCCAAAAAACAAAGATAGAACAAGACCTTGCCAAAGCACAAATCACTGATTTCACCGAAGCGCCTCTGGACCAAATCGGTATCGGCAACGTAGTAACCCTCTACGATAAGGCTTCAAAGAAAACGATCACCTACACCATTCTGGGCGCTTGGGACAGTGATCCTGATAATTCTATCATTTCCTATAAAACTCCGATGGGAGCCAGCCTACTTTCCCAAAAAGTAGGCGATGAAGTTAAAGTAAAAATCGGTGACACAGACAACGTTGTTGAAGTAAAAAACATCCAACGTTATGTGGATCTAAAAAAGTGATTTCACTAAAACCCTTCCACCTCCTTGTTGAAACAGCCTTGGGAAATCCTCAAACTACTTTCTGATCCGACTCGGCTTAGATTACTTTCCTTAGTAAGGATTGAAGAGCTTTCAGTGGCAGAACTTCAGGAAATTCTAGGGATGGCTCAATCTAGAATATCATCTCAACTGGCTCTCCTGAGAAAAGCTGGACTAGTAATCGACCGTCGAGAAGGAAAAAAGTCATTCTACTCTCTAAGTCCCTCTCTTGGGGAGAACGAGAAAGCTCTTCTCACTGCAGCTCAATCATCTGTCTCCCAAACCCCTGAATTCGACGAAGATAAAAGTAGCCTTGAGCGGGTTCTCACAAAGCGACGTCAAGTCGCAGAACAATACTTCAATCTTATCGCAGGAAGACTTGGTAAACATCACTGCCCAGGTCGATCATGGGAAGCCATTGGTTATTTCCTCCTCAACCTCTTTCCCAAAATAACGGTTGCAGACCTTGGAGCCGGAGAAGGTCTCATTTCTCAACTCATGGCTCGAAGAGCCGAAACCGTTTACTGCATAGATAGTTCTCCCAGAATGGTTGAAGTTGGTGAAGAGCTCGCCAAGAAAAATAACCTCTCGAACCTCAGCTATAAACTTGGAGATATTGAAAAAGTTCCTCTCCCAAACAACTGCGTTGATTTAGCCCTCCTCAGCCAAGCCCTTCATCACGCCGCCCATCCACAGATTGCCATTAATGAGGCCTATCGAATCTTAAAGCCTGATGGGCAAATCGTTATTCTCGATCTTAAGGAACATACTTTCGAAAGGGCACACGAACTTTACGCCGATCGTTGGCTCGGCTTCAAAGAAAATACCCTTCATAATTTCCTCAAAACCGGAAACTTTCAAAATGTTGAAGTCACCACAGTTTCCAAAGAAACCAGAGAACCTTATTTTGAAACACTCCTGGCAATAGGCGTAAAAACAGTCGCTTAATCTCTAACTGTTCGCATTGCCCATATGCTGTTCGTAGAAATCCTTCGCCTGCGCGTAGATTCCCTTCGCATCATGACAAGCCAACGCGGATTCGGCTAATTTAACGGTCTCGGAAAACTTCATATTCTGGATAAGGTACTTAACCGCGGGAATACCCGAAGGCGAAACACTTAATTCGTCGGCTCCCAGACCAATCAAAAGCGGGACCAGAATGGGATCACCGGCCATCTCTCCGCATACACCTACCTGGATCTTATGGGCATGACCCGTATCAATAATCGATTTTATGGTTCTCAGAACACCTAAATGAGTCGGTTCATAGAGATGTGCAATCCGATCATTGAGACGATCAATGGCAATAAGATACTGTATCAAATCATTTGTGCCGATACTGAAAAAATCGCACTCCTTTGCGAGGAGATCGCCAATGACAGCAGCACTCGGAATTTCTATCATGCTCCCAACACTCATCTCCTCATCAAAGGTTTCACCTCTCTCTCTCAGCTCTTCTTTTGCTTCGTCCAATAGAGCGTTGGCATGAATGAGCTCTTCAGGCCCACTGATCATCGGATACATCACCTTAATATTTCCAAAGACACTCGCTCTTAAAACGGCACGTAATTGACTTTTGAAAACATCTGTATGCTTCAAACAAAACCGAATAGCCCGGAAGCCTAGAAAGGGATTGGACTCCTGTTCAGGGAAGTAAGTCAGGTTTGCCGACGATTTATCTCCTCCTAAATCCAAAGTTCGAATAATAACAGGTTGAGACTTAAAAATCTCAGCAACCCTCTTATAAGCAAGGAATTGTTCATCTTCATCCGGAAATCCAGATGCGCCCAAAAATAAAAATTCCGTTCGAAATAATCCGACGCCATCCGCTCCCGTTTCCTGTGCAGCCATCGCTTCATCAGCGCTTTCAATATTGGCCAGCAATTTGATCTTCTTACCATCCTGGGTCTCTGAAGGCAATTGAGCACCTGTAAGCAACTTCTTTTCAAAACTCTTATGCTCCAGTTCCAGCTTCCCGTAGAGATTCAGAGTATCTTCAGACGGTCGCACAATAACGAGACCCTCATAACCATCGATAAGCACCCAGTCACCACTCTGAAGTCGACTGGTGGCATCCCTTAATCCAACAACAGCCGGTATCTTCATCGAACGGGCCACGATAACAGCATGGCTGGTTTTGCTACCAAGATCCGTCACAATGCCAAGGATCTTGCTATGATCAATTGTCGCAGAATCTGAAGGAGAGATATCATGAGAAACCAGAATTCTCTCCTCCAACAACTGGATTATATTCTCTTGATTTCGACCGGCAAAATTATGCACAACCCGCCGAACAACATCACGAATATCACTGGCTCTTTCCCGCAAATACTCATCATCTATCTGATCAAAAGCAGTGATATACCGTTGACCAACCGCATAAAAAGCGGCCTCGATGTTAAGTCCCGTCTTCTCCATTTCACGAATGGATTCCTCTATAAGAACTTGGTCTTCAAGAACTAGTAAATGTGCATCAAAAATACGGGCCTCATCTTCACTAAGATTCGTCGCAATTTCCTGCTGAATCTTTGTTATTTGTTGGCGAGTCGTTAACAGAACCTGCTCAAAACGCTGAACCTCTTCATCTTTCCTCGATAAATCGATCTGATAGCTGGGAACTTCGATTTCTATCTGCTTGATAAGAAAGATCTGCCCATAGGAAATACCAGGGGATGCCGCTATCCCCTGGAAAACCTCTTCTCCATTTTCCGTGTCCATTTTGAGTTAAAATCAGGCTAAATAACGAATCGTAAGTCGATTACTTCCAAGCACAAGTGGAATCATCTAGCAGCTAGAGCAAAGTTGTTTCTTCGAGAAAGGTACCGAGACCCCATGCGGCTTTAATTGTGTTTTCAAGTTCCTCGACCTGATTTCGCTCTTCAAGCAGAGCAAAACAGGCACTTCCACTGCCCGACATCAAAACAGGAATTTCAAACCGATTTTTCAATTGTTCCAGTAATAACGGAATCGCCGGAAACTTCTTTCCTACAATCGATTGAAAACTATTGGTCATTAGTTCCTCCAAAGAAAGATCTCCCTTTCGATAAGCCGCGAACTTTTCTTCCACAACCTCTTCCCCGATGTATGCTTCTCCACCTGAGGAGGCCAACTTTTGATAAGCCCATGCAGTCGATACTGAAAATCCCGGTTTGAACAACAAAACCTTACGCCCTCTCAATCTAGACAAAAGGGATTCATCCAGTTCATCGATGATCTCTCCTCTCCCACGTATCAAACTGGGCCCATCTCTTAAAAACAAAGGACAATCAGACCCAAGCCGACTCGCCAGAACGGCAAGAACTTCCTTATTCAACGGATTTCCCTGCAATTGATTAAGTCCCCGCAAAACAGCCACAGCATTACTGCTCCCACCACCTAGCCCCGCTCCAACCGGCACCCTTTTCTTTAGCGAAATATGGACGTTTTCCCTAAAAGGATGGACCTCCCGAAGTAACTCTACTGCCTTCCAAACAAGGTTTTCCCTGTTCATCGGAATTTCAGCCATATCACAATCCAGTGAAATTTTCCCTTGATTACCCTCTAGAGAAATCCAGAGAGAATCCCCAAAACAAACCGGCACTACCAGTGACACAATTTCATGAAAACCATCTTTTCGACGATTTATGACCGCTAGATAAAGATTTATTTTTGCAGGACTGAAGACAGCAACCGTGCTCATAGATACAATAGGGGAAACTTGTGAATTATTTTCAGTTTTGTCGTGCCTGATGAGAATCCCTTTCCTAGAACCTAATGTATGAAATGCGATCTTATTCTGGTTCTCGACCTACCAACGCGCGATGCAATGAAAAACATTCTTCATCAAGTCGGATCATCCGTTCGTTGGGTAAAGATTGGACTCCAGATGTTTACCCGCTATGGGCCTGACCTGGTAAAAGAAGTCGCCGATATGGGCTACCAGATCTTTCTCGATCTGAAACTTCATGATATTCCCAATACTGTTGCCAAAGCTGTTGAATCCCTTTCCACCTTGCCTATTTCCATGCTTACTCTCCACACATCAGGTGGCGCTGAAATGCTTCAATGGGCAAATAAAGTGCGGTTGGAAACAAAACCAGACCTACTTCTACTGGGAGTAACCGTCCTCACCTCCATGGATGAAAAAAGTCTCCTGGAAACAGGTGTCAATTTTTCCTCATCCGATCAGGTGCTCAGACTTGGAAAACTCGCCGAAAACTCCGGCATTCAAGGACTCGTCTGTTCACCCCATGAAATTTCACTCCTTAGAGAAAACCTTGGGTCGTCTATCCAAATTGTGACGCCGGGTATTCGTCCGTCAGGTATTTCAGCCGGTGACCAAAAACGCATCATGACACCGGATGAAGCCGCAAAGAACGGAGCTAATTATATTGTCGTCGGGCGGCCCATTCTCGAGGCATCGAACCCGGCCGAAGCAGCCAACTTAATTCTGGCAGACCTCGAATCTATCCGCTAAAAACATCAAAATGTCATTGAACGCTGTTATTCTCCTGGCCGCCGGGCGTGGTTCCCGCATGGAGGGACATCTCAAAGACAAAATTCTCGTCCATCTCAATGGGCAATCCGTTTTTAGTTTCTCTCTCAATGCATTTTTAAAAAGCGGCCTTATTTCTCATTTGATCGTTGTTTTTCGAGATGAAACTCAAAAAACGACTCTTCACCAAATACTCGTTGAAAATAACCCAAAAAAGGTTTCGACGATCTGGGTTCAGGGAGGGACAGAGAGACAATATTCTGTGCTCAACGCGCTCGAAGCAACACCGGAAGAAATCGATTACGTTTTCATTCACGACTGCGCCCGACCTCTTATCGACCAAGAAACCATACAAAAACTGCACCAAAATGTCATCGAAAACCAATCCGTATGTCTGGTCCACAAAATCACAGATACCATCAAACAGGACCTTACCGTAGAATCGTCAACGGTCCAAAGGAAGCTACGAACTCTTGATCGAAATTGCCTTTGGGCCATGGAAACTCCTCAAGTTTTTAGAAGAGATAGTATTTTAAAGGCTTATCGCCATATTACTAAAAAAAACATACCCATCACAGACGATGCCTCTGCTTTAGAACACCTCGGACAAAAAATAACTCTTTTGGAAAATCTCCGACCCAATCCAAAACTGACTTCACCCAAAGACATTCCTTATATCGAATTTCTTTTGTCCAACAAACTGACTCAAAACAACCATGAAGCCGACTAATCTATCTTCTCTGCGCATCGGACACGGCTATGACATTCACCGCATCGTAAACGGCGGGCCACTCGTTTTGGGCGGCGTCGAATTCTCTGTTGAATACGAACTCGATGGTCATTCCGATGCGGACTGTCTTACCCATGCCATCTGTGATGCACTGTTGGGCGCCGCAGGGCTACCAGACATCGGTCACCATTTTTCAAATACAGATCCACTCTACGAAAATATCAATTCCCAAAAACTTCTTCAGGAAGTAACCAGACTCATTAAAGAAAAAGGTTACTCTATCCTCAACATCGATGCCAGCCTCATCGCCGAAAAACCACAAATTGGTGAACATCTTAACTCTATGAAGCAGACTCTGGCAAACTCGACAGGACTGCCCGTCGACAACATTGGGTTAAAAGCCACTACCAACGAAGGTATTGACGACATCGGTCAAGGGCTAGCCATTGCCGCTCACGCAGTCTGTCTTCTCACAGCCTCTTAGCCCTCATGATTTCAATCATCCCTCCACGCGCCTTCAATTTCTTCACAACTTTTCTCTGCCTTTCTACCGGATTTGCTTTGTTAACCGGTTGCCAAAAGCGCATCCCTGCAGTTGATCGCGGAGTTCAGGAACAAATCCTGCATAGAGCCATCGGAGCCGATATCCCTCAACTTGACCCACATCTGGCAACAGGCGTTACAGAATATAGTGTGATTTCGGCTCTCTTTGAAGGATTGATCGTTCCTCATCCTCAAACTCTGGCCCCGCAACCTGGAATCGCTGAACGTTGGGAGATTTCAAAAGATCAACTCACCTATACCTTTTTCCTCAGAAAAAATGCCAAATGGTCAGACGGAAGCCCGCTTACAGCATACGATTTCAGAAATTCTTTTAAGCGTATCCTTTCACCTTCTCTAGCAGCTCCAAATGGATACTTACTTCATGTTCTGGAAAATGCTGAAAGCTTTCATTCCGGCAAGTTAACAGACTTTTCCAAAGTAGGAATTTCTATTCCAGATGAGCATACCCTCGAGCTTACCCTGAAAAGCCCTGCCCCTTACTTTCTCACCCTACTCACTCACTGGGCATGGTTTCCCGTTCATCTTCCCACCATCGAAAAATACGGAAACATGGATGAACGTGGTTCGGATTGGACACGTGCCGGGCGCTTCGTCGGTAATGGTCCCTTTTTCTTTAAAGAACCAGCTAACGGTCAACGTATGATCGTCACCAGAAACCCTTTCTATTGGGATGCCGATACCGTTCGTCTCAATGGCATTGCCTTCTATACCATTGACAGCGTTGATGCCGAAGAACGTGCCTTCCGTTCTGGACAAATTCACATTACCGATGCCCTCCCCATCACCAAGGTCAAAACCTATCTGGAGACAAAAAACCCTGCTTTAAACATCGCTCCTTATTTAGGCACCTATTTTTACCGTTTTAATACGACAGACCCCATACTAGCTGATTCACGTATCCGCAAAGCCCTTACTATGGCCATCAATCGCAGAGAAATTGTGGAAGAAGTCCTCCACCAGAGCCAACAAACTGCCAATGCTTTCACCCCACCATTCACAGCCGGGTATACTTCCGCCACAAAAGTACAGACCAATCCGGATGAAGCCAGAAAGCTTCTGGCTGAAGCAGGTTATCCAGAAGGAAAAGGATTTCCTCCAATCGAAATTCTTTTTAACTCCTCTGAGAACCATAAACTTATCGCTGAGGTGGTCCAAGCGATGTGGCATCGTGAACTGGGAATAGAGGCACGTCTGGTCAACCAGGAACTAAAAGTCTATCTTGATAGCCGCCGGCAACTGGACTACCAAGTTTGCCGTTCTTCCTGGATTGGCGACTATGTTGATCCAAGTTCCTTTCTCGATATCTGGACCGCCTCCAGCGGCAACAACCAAACAGGATGGCAAAATACTGAGTATGATAAACTACTTCGGTTAGCCTCCTTGGAAAAGAATCCTGAAAAACGCTTCGATTTTTTTAATCAGGCTGAAAAAATCCTACTTGAAGAAGCGCCTATCGTTCCAATTTATCACTACAATAGCATCAGACTGATAGACCCACGGGTAAAAGGATGGTATTCTAATCTCCTTGATCAACATCCTTACAAAACAATTTATCTGGAAAATCCTTAATTTCACCTCTTTTTTCACCTTCAAAACTATCCATGAGATTCCTCTATTCCCTCTCAATAATTCTATTTTTTTCAGTTTTTATCACCGGATGCAAAAACAGGACAACTAACGTCGAAGCTGGCATCAGAGACCAAATACTCCATCTCGGCAATGGCACAGAGCCTCAGGACCTTGACCCTCATACCGTTACAGGGGTTCCTGAACATCATATCCTAATGGCGCTATTTGAGGGGCTTGTCACCCCAGATCCTGTCGATCTTCACCCCGTTCCAGGGGTCGCCAAAAATTGGGATATTTCGGAAGATGGACTTCTTTATACCTTTCATCTGAACAAAAATGCGAAGTGGTCCAATGGAGATCCAGTCACCGCGGAAGACTTTCGTCTCAGTTACAAACGAATGCTAACTCCTTCGCTTGCCTCTGAATATGCCTACATGCTGCACTATGTCGTTGGGGCAAAAGAATACAATCTGGGAGAACTCACCGACTTTAATCAAGTCGGTTTCCGAGCAATTGATCCCCATACCTTTCAGGTAACGCTAAAACAACCGACTCCTTTTTTTCTCAACCTTCTGGTTCACCCTTCCTGGTGGCCTGTCCATATTCCTACCGTTGAAAAATTTGGAGGACTCGAACGAAAAGGGACCCAGTGGACCCGCCCTGAGAATCTTGTCGGTAACGGACCTTTCACTCTCAAAGAATGGAAGTTCAGTCAAAAGATCATCGTCGAAAAAAGCCCTACTTATTGGGATCGAGATCAAGTCAAACTTCATCAGATCCATTTTTACCCGATCGAAAGCCAGGAAACTGAGGAACGAATGTTCCGATCCGGTCAATTGCATAAAACCAACGAAATTCCTCTATCAAAGATAGATGTCTATCGCCGGGATCATCCGGAGCTTCTCCATATAGACCCATATCTGGGAATCTATTTCTATCGAATCAATACCACCATTCCACCACTGGATAAGCCAAAAGTCCGCCGGGCATTAGCCTTGGCAATCGATAGAGACAGTCTCGTGACAAATGTCCTTAAAGGCGGCCAACAATCTGCTCTCAGTTTCACTCCACCCAATACCGCAGGCTACATTCCCAAAGCCCAACTTAAAGGAGGTAGTGACGAAGCTCGTAAACTGTTGGCCGAAGCAGGCTATCCCAATGGAGAAGGGTTTCCCACCGTTGAACTCTTGTACAATACGAGTGAAAGCCACAAGATCATTGCCGAAGTGATTCAGGAAATGTGGTCCACTAATCTGAATATTCAGGCCGAACTTGTGAATCAGGAATGGAAAGTCTACCTAGATTCTCAAGACACCCTCTCATTTCAGATTTGCCGGGCGGGATGGATCGCCGATTATGTCGACCCTCATGTTTTTCTCGAGATTTTTGTTACTGACGGAGGAAATAATGATACCGGATGGTCCAACCAGGAATACGACAGTCTACTCGAAGAAGCACTCGCTCAAAGCGATCAGGCAAAACGCTATGAAGTCTACCAAAGAATGGAAAAAATTCTCATGGACGAGCTACCTATCATTCCTATTTACGTCTACACCAGGCCTTATCTCCTCCACCCAAGCGTCAAAGGGCATTATCCCACCAAACTGGATAACCATCCTTATAAATATATCTACCTCGAAGCAGATTCATCCGAATAGTAAAACTATTTTTGTGTTTTCCTGCGACTCATTCCTTCCTTTAGACTAAACGCTTCATTCATTTATGATCCGCTACATCACTGGGAGAATCTTTCAGGCAATCCCCGTTCTGCTCATTCTCATAACGGTTACCTTCTTTATGCTCCGTTTTGTGCCTGGAGGTCCTTTCACTGCCGAAAAAGCCATTACCCCGGAAGTTCTCCGTAATCTGGAAGCCCACTACGGGATGGATAAACCCCTCCTTAATCAGTATCTCAGCTATATGGGGAATCTATTATTTCATGGAGACTTTGGACCTTCTTTCAAATACAGTAATCGCACAGTCAACGAAATCATCGCACAAAAATTACCCGTATCTCTGGAACTGGGAGCCTGGTCTTTAGCCGTCGCTCTTTTTCTCGGTCTCAGTCTGGGTATCCTCGCATCTCTCAAACCCAACAGCTGGCTCGATTATATTCCCAGTACTATTTCTATGGTAGGTATCTGCCTACCAACCTTTGTCCTCGGTCCTTTACTCGTTTTATTCTGTTCTATTAAAATGGGTTGGTTCAATGCTTCAGGCTGGTTTGACCCAATTGATAGAGTCCTACCTGCCCTCACCCTGGGTGGATATTATGCTGCCTACATCGCACGTCTTACTCGCGGAGGTATGCGAGAGGTTCTTTCCCAGGATTTTATTCGCACCGCACGCGCAAAGGGAGCTTCGGAAACACGAGTGATCCTGAAACATTCTCTCAAAGGAGGTCTCCTTCCCGTTGTCTCTTTTCTCGGGCCAGCTGTCGCTGGTATTATCAGTGGCTCATTTGTCATTGAGACAATTTTTCAAGTGCCGGGTCTGGGTAGGGAATTTGTCAACTCTGCCTTTAACCGCGACTACACCCTTGTCCTCGGAACAGTGATTCTCTACGCAACCCTAATCATCGTTTTTAACCTGCTGGTCGATATCGTACAAGTCTGGCTCAATCCAAAACTTAAGTTCGAATAACTAAGAAGCTACTTAAACGAATGCTCTCCCCTTCCGCAGAAAAGCTCCCATCCTCCATTTCACTTTCTCCCGATGAGATCGAAAAGGGCACTTCCCTATGGAAGGATGCTTGGCTTCGCCTAAAGAAAAACCATCTGGCTCTTTTTGGCGGTATCTTTATCCTTATCTTCTTCACCCTTTGTGTCCTTGGACCATTTTTTCTAGGAGAAGAATATCGTATCCAGAGAACAAATCTTGGAGCGACTAGCCCAAGTCTGGATCACTGGTTGGGCACAGATATCCTAGGACGCGATATGTTTGCCCGCATCCTCTACGGCGGTCGAATTTCTTTAGCAGTGGGCTTAAGCGCTACTTTTGTTTCGCTCACCATTGGGGTTACCTATGGAGCCATCTCCGGTTTTTTTGGAGGTAAGACGGATGCCTTTATGATGCGCCTGGTCGATATTCTTTATGCTCTGCCCTTCACCATTTTTGTTATTCTCCTAATGGTTTTCTTTGGCCAGAATATCATTCTGCTCTTTGTCGCTATCGGAGCCGTTGAATGGTTGACCATGGCTCGAATTGTTCGAGGTCAGATTCTCTCGTTACGTAAACAGGAGTTTATCGAAGCAGCTCATTCCTTGGGCCTGGGAACACCTCGGATTATCTTTCGCCATATGATTCCCAATATCCTGGGCCCGGTTATTGTCTATACAACTCTCACGATTCCAGCTGTTATGCTTCTGGAAGCGTTTCTCAGTTTTCTAGGTCTCGGAGTTCAGGCCCCTATGAGTTCACTCGGATCACTGATAAAAGACGGGGCTGATAAAATGGAAGAGTTCTCTTGGCTGCTGATTTTTCCGGGGTTCGCTTTTGCTCTGACTCTCTTTTCTCTGAATTTTCTCGGGGACGGCTTACGAGACGCTCTTGACGTTCGAGCATCGAAAGATTGATAGCTCGCCAAATCTTATCTCTGAGTCCAGCCTTTCCACAACTTTGGTAAAACCGTGAATAAACTGCTCCCTTATAAACATTATGTTCGACCTTTTTTGGGTGTACTCGGACTAGGTCTTTTTTGTGGAGCTGTCTATGGTATAGCCAACGGACTGGGCTTACCTTTATTAATTAAAATTGTTTTTCCGAAAGTATTCAGTGGAGAAAACAATTTATCCAACTTAACCCTAATTGGTTATGCCTCTCTCATCCCCGGGTTATTTTGTATTCGTGGTGTTTTTGGTTTTTTTAATACTTACCTGATCAATCATGTTGGCGTAGGCATTCTTGAAGCCATTCGCATCGATTTTTTTAAAAAGCTGCAAATTTTACCGCTTTCTTTCTTCAATAAAAATGCTTCGGGGGATCTTCTCTCGCGAGTGATGACAGATACCCTTCAAGTACAACAAACTCTCACAGGTGTCACTAATGATCTGATCAAACAACCCCTCACTCTTTTAGCTGCTCTCGGTTACTTAACTTGGTTAGCCTGGCAAAACAATAGCGTTATTTTCCTCCTCCTCAGTTTAGCCATCATCCCTCTCTTAATCTTCCCCATTCGGCTCATTGGTAAAAATCTGCTGAAACGAGCAGCACAAACACAAAAACAACTGGGAGCTACTTCTGAGAGAGTTTCTGAAAATATCAATGCCGCAAAAGAAGTCCGCGCGTTTGGCTTGGAAAAACGTGAAACGGATCAATTTATTCAGACCGTTCGTAGTCTTTTTCATGTGCAAATGAAGGTGGTCAAATACACCTATATCTTAACCCCGATCATCGAAATTATCTGTGCAGTCGGAGTAGGCCTTTCCTTCTACTACGCCTATAAGGCTCAAATTGGTTGGGAAGTTTTTCTCTCCATCCTCGGAGCCATTCAAATGTGCTATGATCCTATTAAAAAAATGGGCACTGTTCACAATCAGATCCAAAGAGGGGTAGGCGCCATTGAGCGAATCGATGAAATTCTGAAAATGCCGGTCGAGCTCTCCGATCCTGAAGATCCACAACCCTGTCATACCATTCGAGGAGATATCAAATTATCTAACGTCAGTTTTTCATATGGAGAAACACCCACTCTTACGGATATTGACGTGCACATTCCACCAGGAACGGTCTGCGCTCTGGTCGGTCCCAGCGGGGCGGGAAAATCAACTTTCGCCAACTTAATTCCTCGTTTCTATGATGTGACAAACGGAAGTTTAACAGTAGACGGTATCGATATCCGCAATCTTCGCATTGCCGATTTAAGGAAGCACATCGCTGTCGTCCCTCAAGATCCTTTCCTTTTTAATACAACCATTCTGGAAAATCTGCGAATGGGAGACCCTTCATCTGATCGTGAACAGATCGAAAAGGCTGCCAAGCAAGCATTTGCTCACGAATTCATCGAACAACTACCGGATAAATATGAAACACTGGTCGGCGAACGTGGGGTTCTCCTTTCCGGCGGACAAAAACAACGCCTCGCTGTTGCCCGTGCGTTTTTACGCAATGCACCTATTCTCATTTTAGACGAAGCCACCTCTTCACTGGATTCGGAAAGTGAAGAAAAAATTCAAAAGGCTCTGCGTCATTTGATGCAGAACAAAACGGTCTTCATCATTGCACACCGTTTCAGTACCATTCGAGACGCCAATACGATTTTGGTATTTGAACAGGGAAAAATAATTGCAACAGGCAGTCACGAAACTCTCTACCAAGAGTGCGCCCTCTACAAAACTCTCTACGACCGCCAGAGTTAAACTCTGACGGTCTCGAAGGGGCTAATTACCAGCGATAGGATATATTCGCCGATACTTGCCTACCGGCGGCTGGAACCGCTGGAATTTCTTGAAAATCGTCGTCCCATAGATTGTCCACCAGCAAACCGATTTCGAGTTCAGGCCAGTTGGGCAAAGAATAATAAAGGCCGATGGAAGATAAAATCGCCTCATCTCCTCCAACTGTGTGCAAACTGTTTTTTTCCTGAAAACGCAGCTCATTATCACTGCGGATTTCAAAGCCTCCACCCAACCGTAAAGTCATTGCTGCCGTCAACCGGTGCCTGGCGTAATTGAGCGCATAGAAACTGGCATCCACAAGAGCATTCCCATAATCCGAATCCTTATCCAGCAAGGTATAGCCTAATACTAAATCAATTTTTTTCCACTGTTTCACATAAACGACTTCAATACCAAAGACATCAATAGCCACCTCGTTGGCAGAACGGGCCGAGGTTGCAGAAGCGCTGTAAGTCCAGTCCACCAAAGGATCATCTTGCCGGAAAAACACCGCCGTCTGGAATGACCATTTTTGCCCGTCCCATTCTGTTCCGACTTCTATATTCTTACTCTTCTCTCTCTCAAGATCGCTACGTCCCCTAAAGAGCCCGCCACTTGGGTTAGAATTCAATGCCGTATATCCAGCGACTCTCGAGGCACCTGAATACTGTAAATACCAACGTGTATTCACCCCTTCAGTACATTGATCTTTCACAGCGATTTCCACTAATGGAGAAACTGCTGAGGAATCCCTATTGGTATCGTCATAGACAACTCCAACTCGTGCAGTGATCTCCCGTGATCCTGAGTGTACCCATGTTTTTTCTGGGACCAAACTGGCTTTGAGGTATGTTCGACTTCGAAAATTACCAAAGGTAAGAGCCGTGGATTCAATCTCATCACCCAGGACTTCCACTCGATAATTCCAGACAATCTCTCCTACCGATTCACGTCCGTTAAAGCCAAATCCAGAAACCTTTGTTTCATGCTGAAAAGGATTAAAAATACCCGGTCGAAAACGGTCGAACTCGTAGTCATCCTTGTTCCTGCGATAATAGCTTGATAGCTCCAGAAAATCACCCTCTGCAAAAAGCATCTTGTGATTGAGTAAAATCAAAGTCGTTTGGAGATTCTCTGTTTCAGCAACTCCAAAAGGGGTATACAAATTGGGCCAACCAAAAAACTTAGACTGATACCCAGCAAATAAATCTGTCTGTGAAGCATCTCCCCTTATCTGCAAACGACCCGAAAATCGTTCAAACAAGTGATCTCCGTTTACCACCGTTCCATCTGATTCAGAACGCGATAAATCAAAATCCACTCCAATTTCAAAATCATCTCCAATGCTACCGAGTTCTTGTCCCAGATAAAGACTCTGACGATTAAAATCATCTTCTCCAAATCCAGCAGATAGTTTACCTCCTGTTGTGATAGGCCTCCATTGATAAGCAATGGTGCCGGCCGTCGCATTCACACCTGTTACAGCGTTATCGATTCCGGTCAGCACAGAAGGTCCGGTCAACATAGCTGGCGCAATCGGGATTTCCGCAGCATAGTGCCCCGTCTGTGGATCATACAAAGTAATGCCACCTACCACAAACCCTGTTCCCTCAAAGATTCCTCCCCGGATACTCACATCACCCTGCGCTTCTCCAAAATTCCGAGTCTGCAGATCCACCGTTGGCTCAAAGCGGAGGGCTGTCACCGGCATTGAAAAAGTTGGAACCGAGTCTTCGATCGCAACCCTTTTTTCAACCACAACAAAAGCCGGCAAAGTCACAATTTCCTCTTCATTATCTTCAATCCGGTTATCGTCAGAGACGTTTCCGTAAACAACTGTTCCAAAAATTGACAAGAGTAAGAAAAATCGATGCATATCGGTGCCGTAAATTGAGTAAATCATTCAAAAATACAAGCTATTGTTATCTATTTTTTATTTTTACTTAACAATAACCCATTCACCCCCAATCCATCCTTTCAGGCTGTTTCTAAGAGTTCTTGATGTCCCCAACACCTTAACCTACAGTCTCAATCCGCATGAAAATAATCATTATTGGAGCCGGTGAAGTCGGCTCTTTCCTCTGTGAAATTTTGAGTCGCCGATCACATGACGTTACCATCATCGAAAGATCTGAGAGCAAAACAATCCGTATAGATGAGGAATTTGACGTAAAGGTTTTCCATGGGAATGGAAGTTCTGCTCGGATCCTGATCACTGCTGGTGTTCAAAAGTGTAATTACTTTCTCGCGATGACGAGTGACGATGAAACAAACATCGTATCCTGCTCTCTCGCCAAAGCCTTGGGAGCCGAAAATACTTTCTGCCGCATCCATGATCAGACCTTTAGGGACACCTCTATCATCAATTATCAAAGCCATTTTGGAATCGATCACCTCCTCAGTCCGGAACGTCTGGCCGCCGTTGAAATTGCCAAAAGGATTCGCAACCCTGAACGTGTAGCAGTGGAAGACTTCTCTCGAGGAAGCATCGAAGTACAACTGGTAGAAGTTCAATCCGGTTCGAAGGTTGTGGGAATACCTCTCTCCCAATTAAAACTCAATAATCAAATGCGAGTTGGCCTAATTCAGCGTGATGAAGAAATATCTGTGGCCACCGCCAATACGATTCTTCAACCGGGAGATAATGTAACCATCTTCGGCCGCCCGGAGAAACTCTTTGAAACTAAATCCCTCTTTGAAACTAAACATACTCCTACAGCCATCCATAGAGTTGTCATTTTTGGAGGTGGCGAAACAGGCGTATCACTTATTCGTCTTTTGAGTAACCCTCGTTTTAAGATTCGTATCATCGAAGATAATCACGAACGCTGTCGTACCCTGGCAGAGAAATTTCCTCATATTACTGTCATTCATGGCGAAGGCACTTCTTTACGACTATTTGAGGAAGAACAGATTGGAGATGCGGATTTCTTTGTCGCGAGCACAAAGGACGATGAAAATAATATGATGACATGTTTACAGGCATCTAAACTGGGAACTAAACACGTTATCTTACTAAACAATCGAGCCGACTATTCCGATGTCATCGAACGCTTCCATGAAACACTTGGAATCGAAATGGCTGTCTCTCCCCGAATCGCTACTGCCAATGAAGTACTTCGCTACCTCAGTGATGAAGATTTCATCGAACTCGCCTATCTGCCCGCCAATGCAGGGCGTATTCTTGAAGTAAAAGTCTCTCAGAAGAGTCTCTGTGCCAATCAAACCCTGCGGGAAATTTCATGGCCTCACGGATGTGTCATCGTCGCTCTTCTACATAAGTTCGAGGCCCGAACACCTGGGGCGAATGACAAGATAGAACCTGGTGATCATCTTGTGGCCATCATCAAACAAGACGCCATTTCCGAACTGCTTTCTCTCACAACGTGAGAGATCTGGTGTTAGAATGAACTACTCCCTTATTTTTCGTCTGCTCAGCATCATTCTTATTGCGATGGCAATCGCTTTCAGTGCATGCCTCGGTATCTCTTTAATCTTTTCTTCGCAAGGAACTGAAGGAAACGCTAAGGCTGGTTTTCTTTTCAGTATTGCCATCTCCACCGCTTTAGCAGCGGTTTTTTATTACCTCGGCAAAGGAGGCCATTCGAAATTCTTTCGAAAAGAAGCGCTCTGCCTCATCGGGCTTGGCTGGTTACTCGCCAGTGTCATCGGTTCCCTTCCTTATCTCTTTATCGTTCCCGACTTTGGGATTATGAATGCTTTCTTTGAGAGCACGTCAGGCCTTACCACAACGGGCGCTTCTATCTTAACTGACATTGAAAGCCTTCCCAAAGGCCTACTATTTTGGAGATCTTTGAGTCAATGGATCGGAGGAATGGGAGTGGTCGTTTTCTTCGTGGCCATTCTGGGGTTTCTGGGAGCCGGCGCAAAAATACTTTATTCAAACGAAGCTTCCGGATCAACCGCCGATTTTGACGAAGGACGTGTCCAATCAGCAGTGTCTCACCTCCTGTGGATTTACATAGGACTATCCGTTGCCTGCCTACTCTTGTATCATTTCGGAGGCATGAATTGGTACGACGCACTATGTCATATGTTTG
>JANQKU010000280.1 GCA_028280955.1 Opitutaceae bacterium | reverse complement strand
GGCGGTAGTTTGGTTGATGGATGAGTGAGTGGTCTTGGTGTCGTGAGTTCTCGATTCAGAAATGTGAGTTTGCGATCTTCAGGCCATTCCTGATATGACTCTGCCTCTTCGATTCCCGCTGCTTCCATGATTTGACTGAGAGCTTTTTCGTAAAAATCACTGTTTTGGCGAATATCGATTCGAGCGAGGTGAAAACCGATACAGTCAAATAGTCGAAGTAATGGATCCAGATAAAATCCGGCAGTATAGTGGGCGTTGACAGACTTTAACCAACGTCCGAGGCTCTCCAAATGGTTTTTAAATTCGGCAGCAGACAGTTCATCTAGTTTATCAATCAGTAAATCAACAAAGTCACGCCAAGGCTCTAGCCCCGGTTCGATATTTCCCCATATCTTGAGTTGAGCACTCAGTTCGGCAGGACAATCACAGTATTTACTATTCAATGACAACTGCTGAGAAAGGTTCTTTAAACGAGCTTTTAGGATATCGATAGCAGAGTAGCGCATTTTTCCCAGAATTTCTTCTGTCACTTCTGCAGTGACAAACGGGTGCCCATCGCGATCTCCTCCTACCCAAGAACCGAATTGAATATACGGCAGTTCAGGATATTCCAGTGGCGCTTCGTCTGGCCAAATAACTTGCCAAGCATAACGTAAATTATTGTCTAACCGATGAAAAACGGTTGGAAGAATCTCGCTCAGATAATAAAGAAGATTGTTCAATTCGTCTTCGACTTTCGGCTTGTCGAGATAGATCTCTCCGGTGAGCCAAAGCCGCTCCAGAACGGCGCGAATTCGGCTTGTCAGGTGTTCGCCTTCGTGATTAGTGCGGATTTCTTCCCTTTTTTTGAGGAGGCGGACAATTTCCCTATGCAAATCCAGGACGGACCAACGTTTGGCTTCGGTAGGGTGTTTCGTAAAAACAGGTTCAACTTCGATTGTTCCGAGTTTTTTTCGAACGATTTGAGGTTCAAATCCAGCCTCCTTCAAACGATTCAGGTAATCGCCCCAATGGCCTCTTTCAGCCGAAATTCCAAGCTGAGCTTCACGCGTTCGACGGATACTATTAGCGACGTGTTCTTCAGCCAGATTAAGCAATTGGAAAGAGAAGGAGATGGCTTGTACGCAAGCGTCATTGAGCGAATCGATTTCTTTGAAATCACTTTGGATCAATAAGGCCGCTTTTTCTTCACCTTTTGATCGCAGGACATCGACAAACGCACGAATGAGAAAGGCGTGCTCTTCCATCACTTGCGCGAGACCTTTCTCTACCAGTTGAATGTAGGGGCTACTTGAAGATTGTTTCATGTGAAAACTGCATTTTTAGTCAATCTGGCAGGCGATTGCTTAGAAAACCCATTGGCTAATACTGAAATAAAGGGGAATACCAAAGACTAGATTGAAAGGAAACGTGATGCCCAGAGAAGCGGTCACGTAGATGCCAGGATTGGCTTCCGGCAGAGCTATTCGGACCGCTGCTGGTGCTGCAATGTAAGAAGCACTTGCGGTCAAAATGGCGAAGATCACTGATCCTCCTTGAGACAATCCAATGACAAAACCGATGAAAATGCCGATCGTCCCATTGATGATGGGAGCGATGATTGCGAAAAGCGCCAATGAGAAACCGATTTTTCCCGCATCTTTAACCTTTTCTCCTGCAACCAGTCCCATTTCGAGGAGAAAGAGCATCAGCACACCAAAAAAAGGCGTTACCAAGAAAGGATTCACTAATTCCCTCGCATGTTCACTGCATACTCCACCCGCAAACAATCCGCAACCTAGCAAAATGAAGCTTTTGCCTGAGAGGACTTCATGAATCGATGCACCAATCGATAAATTGGAATCTTTCTTCAAAATTTTAGCTAACAGGATAGCCACGAAAATCGCTGGAATCTCCATTACTGCCATTACAGCAGGCATAAATTTTTCGTAAGTGACGGACTGATTATCCAGAAACGCGAGACATGCCATAAAGGTGACTGCGGAAACAGATCCATAATGGGCGGCCATGGCAGCGGAATTGGAGATGTTCATCCGCATAGTCAGTCGTAGAGCATAAAAGACTCCTACAGGAATCAGGCTGCCTATTGCCAGAGTTGCCAGCAAAGGCATCGCCAGTTGAGAAAAGCTCGCATCCGCTAAGGCAGAGCCTCCTTTGAAGCCGATAGCCAAGAGCAGATAGATGGTCAACACTTGGTAAACTTGATCTGGAAATTTCAGATCGCTACGGACCCAAACAGCGACTATACCAGTTGCAAAAGCGATGACGGGTGGCGATAACAGGTTAGCGCCTAAGAGAGAGAGAGAGTCCATGGGTTCTGTTTGGGAGCATCATTTGTGATTATTATGAAATGGCAGAATTGGATAGGCGGGTCTGAAGGCAAGGCGAGAATATTTGCTTTTGGTGGGGGAGCAGATTTCGATCCAATGATCAGACTTCAAACGACTTAATTCATGAGAGTCGTTCCATCTTTGCCACCAGTGACTCATTTCGATGGCTCAGCCTTTAAAAAATGGGAGTGTGATGGGTCCTTGGTCTAGCGTAGGTTTTATTAGCCCGTGAGCGATCTCCTTGCGCCTTCCTCACGACTCAACCTTCAGGAAATCGATGCC
>JANQKU010000197.1 GCA_028280955.1 Opitutaceae bacterium | reverse complement strand
ACCCCCGAAAGTCCAGGGATGGAATGAATAAAGGCAGCCACCACTCGACGCAGTTGTGGCACCGCGGTAAGCAATCTGAGAACTCGAAAAATACGAAGTGAACGTAAGACTGCCCAAGGACCCGTACCTGGAACCAGGGCAACGCCTACCACGAAAAAGTCAAAAATGTTCCAGCCACTACGCCAGAAATACCAGCGATAAACAACCAATTTGATCGCTAGCTCGGCAACAAATACGGCTAAACATAACCTGTCTAAAGCTTTAATAATGCTTCCCCACTGGTCCATCATGGCAGAGCTCGTTTCAATCCCAAGGACAGCAGCATTCAAAATAATGATCCCGACAATCCAGGATTGAACGGCTTGCGACTCGACCCATTTAGCCCAACGAATCCTCCAGGGAGCTATACCTGCTCTACTCTCCAACAATTTTAAATCGTCTATACTCATAAGCTATCAATTCTCCCTTAGAGACTGTCTCTAAGATATCGTGCGGCGAGAACCTATCTCATATTATCGAAAAGAATCAGCGCGCAACCGAATTATAGAAAAAGACAAACCTCCCGGATCTATTACCATGCTTCAATTGGGTTGCCTTGTCGTTAGAGCCTTTTTATCGACTCATGAAAATTTCATATGAGCAATATGGAAAAAGCAGTCATTACAGTGACCCTTCAAACAGATGCCGTAATCCCTGAGAAGTTACCAAACAAGGCTGTTATTTTCAGAAATCCCAACGAACAACCTGGGGGTGATAGCAACTTTTGGATTCACAACCAGACAGATTCGATCACCCTTCTTTGCAGATGGATCTCTCCCAGACAACACTCAACGCTTTTGAGAAGCAGATAGGTTATTCTTTTAATAATAAAGATCTGTTGATAGAAAGCCTGACTCACTCTTCTTTTTCTCCTGAAAAACAAAATAACCAGAGATTGGAATTTTTGGGAGATGCCGTCATCCACCTGATCCTGACGAAAAAATTTTTTGACGAATACCCTACTGAAAGAGAAGGAATCTTAAGTCGCTATCGAACCACCCTTACTCGAGGATCCTTCCTGACACACCTTGCTCTTAAACTAGGCATCGACAAAATCCTACAAGTGAGCGTGGCAGAAAAATCTGCTCAGGGACATCTTCGGCCAGCTGCCCTGGAAGATGCATTGGAAGCTCTTGTTGGAGCTATTTTTACGGACAGCGGAAGTAATCTCGATAAGACTACCGACATTATTCTTTCCTGGTACGACGATATTTCCATTCACTTGCAAGATCAAGAGCAAGATTTAAATCCCAAGGGCCGCTTACAGGAAATCATTCAACCGAGACATGGCAATGATGCGCTTTCCTACGTTGTTGTTCGCATGGAGGGTCAACCCCATGATAGAGAATTTGAAGTGGAAGTTTTTCTTCTGGGTAAATCTCTGGGCTCTGGGACCGGTAAATCAAAAAAAGAGGCCGCAGAAGAAGCCGCTCGCCAAGCCCTAATGAAATTTGTGCCTTAGGGCATCAGAAGTTCCTGAGAAGGTAAGTGGAAATGAAAGAGTTTTTACGCAATTCTGAAATCTCAAAAAGGCTGACTCGTCTCATTGGTGTAGGTGAAACAACTCAAGCAATTGTGGCCGAAGATTGGATACGGAATGAAGAAGCTCAGGTCTGGATAGTGATAACAGAAGGCAGCAAGAACGCAGAACAATTGACTGAAGACATTGGTTTCTTTCATCGGGGGAACGCTCATCCGAAATCCACCATTAAATGCCTCCACTATCCCGAAATCCCGGAAGATAGTGCCAATACAACCGATAGATTTGAAGCTGTTAGTGATCGCTTAACCGTCTTATGCGACCTCCACCATCATGTAATCGAAAGCAACCCCAACGAAAAATTAATCGTTGCCACAACCCTGCAAGCATTCCTCCAACCAGTCCCACAATTTGAGTCCTTGCAGAGTAAAAATATCTCCCTGCAAGTAGGGGCCGACTTCGGACACAGCAAACTTGTCAAAACTTTGCATGCCATTGAATACGACTACGAAGATTTATGCGAAGCGCCCGGTCAGTTCGCCGTTCGAGGAGGAATCATTGATCTCTATCCCGTAACAGCCAACGAACCTTACCGAATCGATTTCTTTGGAAATGAAATCGAAAGTATCTCGACCTTTGATCCCGTTACCCAACGCTCAAAAGAAAAGGTAAAAGAAATCCAACTAACCCCCTCTCCATCTCTTGAGCTCAAATCCTCTGAAAAAGGTTTTTTTGAATACCTTGGGAAAAGGGTCAATTGGTTACTCATCGAACCTGAAACTCTCGAACAATCACTGTCAGAATCCACGTCTCCATCCAACACGTTTGGGCAAACCCTCAGCGCAGAGAGGCAATCTTGCGCAGACCGTTGGTTCACTCTATCAGACCTCGATCTGGAAACTTTGCCAAACGACCCTGTCGAAACAATCACTTATGATGCCGAATCGCTCTCGCTTTATCGTTCCTATCCCGATGAAAGCAAACTTGCAGATGAACGATTAATCGATGAACAATCCGCTCGCTCTCGTTTTCTACAGGAACTCCATCAATGGCACCACAATGGCTTTCAGGTTCTTTTCATTCTACCGAGTAAAGGAGAATGTGATCGGGCTAAAGAGCTTCTTCTGGAAGAACGCATCTTTACCAAAACAACGCCAAATTTTCTTCTCGGAAATATCAATGAAGGGTTTCGTATACAATTTCGAAAATCTTTGGGAAGCCTACGACAACCTTCTCTCAAAAATGCTTCCGGATTAGTCGTCGTCACTGAAACAGAGCTCTTCGGATATCGTCGCCGTCGCCAAACACAACTGCGCTCAAAGGCTCTGGTCAATCAATCGCAAGTCGATCAACTCCTGGATTTTTCCGAAATCGTCGAAGGAGAATTCGTCGTCCACCTTCAGCACGGAATCGCTGTTTTTCGGGGGATCACCAAGATAGAAATGAACGGGCAAATAAGGGAAGTTCTTTCACTTGAGTTCGACAAAGGAGTTACCCTTCACGTCCCCTTACAAGAATCCCATCTTGTAAGCCGTTATGTAGGTGTCGCCAAAATACGTCCTCAACTGGGAAAAGTCGGTAGTGGACGATGGGAAAAAACGAGGCAAGCAGCTGAGCGAGCGACCCTTGACTACGCAGCGAAACTACTGGAAGTCCAGGCACGCCGTGGTCTCACCCCTGGTTTTTCCTTTCCCCAAGACACGCAATGGCAACAGGAGTTTGAAGCCTCCTTCCCCTATCGGGAAACATCGGACCAGTTAACCGCTATCAATGAGACAAAAAAAGACATGGAAACCGAAACTCCGATGGACCGCCTCATCTGCGGAGATGTCGGTTTCGGGAAGACGGAAGTCGCCTTACGGGCTGCGTTCAAAGCTGTTATGGGAGGGAAGCAAGTCGCGCTTCTTGTTCCGACTACCGTTCTGGCTCAACAACATTTCAACACTTTCCGGGAACGCTTTGGCGCCTTCCCGATTGTGGTGGAAGTGATTAGTCGTTTTCGCTCTCGCTCCAACCAAAAAAAAATCCTTCAAGCTCTCGCTGAAGGAAAAGTCGACATCCTCATCGGTACTCATCGATTGATTCAAAAAGATGTTCACTTTCTCAACCTGGGATTGGTTGTCCTCGATGAAGAACAACGTTTCGGAGTGAAGCACAAAGAGACTTTCAAAGAATGGTCAACCGGCGTTGATATTCTCTCTATGAGTGCGACCCCCATACCAAGAACACTTTACCTGGCGTTAACAGGCGCAAGAAACCTCAGCGTGATTGAAACTCCCCCCGCCGCGCGTCGCCCGGTTAAAACAATCATTAAAAACTATGACGATGTTTTGGTAACTGAAGTCATTCAAAAAGAAATCCGTCGTGGAGGACAGGTCTTTTATTTGCATAATCGGGTTCAAACAATTGACAACGTCGCGACTCGTCTAAGAAGCCTTGTTCCCGAAGCTTCCATCTGTGTCGGGCATGGGCAAATGAAGGAAAAAGAACTCGAGCACATCATGCTGGAGTTCATCAACAACCATTACCAAGTTCTCGTTTGTACAACCATCATTGAATCAGGGATAGATCTACCTAACTGCAACACTATCATCATCGAAAGTGCCGACAGATTTGGACTATCCCAACTCTACCAACTGAGAGGTCGGGTCGGTCGATTCAAACACCAAGCCTATGCCTATCTGCTTCTGCATCGACATGCACGATTGCTCGACGTTGCCCGGAAACGCCTCCATGCCATTCGGCAGCACAACCAGCTAGGGGCTGGTTTTCGTATCGCCATGCGAGACCTAGAACTCAGGGGAGCTGGCAATCTTCTCGGAGCTCAACAAAGCGGCCACATTGTGGGAGTAGGCTTTGAACTTTATTGCCAACTCATCCGGCAAAGCATCGCCAGACTCAAAGGAGAAACCAGCGCTGAAACCATTCGTGCCTCTGTAAAAATTAATTTTATCTACCAAGGAGAAGGAAAAAACGGTTCTTCCCAAGGTTATCAGACTGGCTATACCGTCCTAAAAAATGAAGAATTGGATCAGAATACTTGTCCTCCTCTCGAAGCCCGCATCCCAATCAACTACATCAAAGAAGCCAGACTGCGAATCGATTTCTATCGAAAACTCGCCATGTCGGCATCGCTATCCGAAATTGAACAACTGGCTGCGGACTTAAAAGATCGATTCGGAAGCCTTCCCAAACAGGTGAAGGCACTTATCGGCATTACAAAGATTCGTTGTCTCGCGGAACAAAAGAATATTCTGGTCGTCGAAACAGAAGGAAATCGACTCAAGTGCCGCCAAAATAGCCCAAAAGATAACGATTATATCATGCTGGGGAACCGCTTTCCCCGCTTGACCGCAAAACAACCTCTACTAAGGTTAAATGAGATCATTATTTTCTTACAGAACCTTCCCAACTGATAACTCATGCATGTTAAGGCTGCATTTCCCCTGATCATTTTCTCCATCATTAGCGTTTTTACCTCACTCAACGCACAAACTGAAGAAACAGGGTCTGCCCCCATTGGAGCACGGTTTGCCAATGGGATAGTAGCTATCGTCGAAGAAAGGGTTATTACAGTTGGCGATGTCCAAAGAGAAATACAACCTCTCCTCCCTCAAATACGCTCAGAAAGCCGATCGGAAGCAGAGTTTCGCCAAAAATTAGAAGAAGTTGAAGATAACCTTATTCAAAGCCTTGCCGACGAAATCCTCATTATAAAAGATTTTTATTCTGAAGACAATCGTCGGATTCCTCCCTATTTCGTTGATAATGCCATTAACGAAAGACTTATCACTGAATTTGATAACGACCGAGGCAGATTCCATGCATATTTACGAGCCATCGGAAAAAACGCTCGAGAGTACCGTAGTATTGTTGAAGAGGAAATGATCGTTGGCTGGATGCGAGCACAAATGCGGAAATCCGAAAGTATCGTCAGCCCAGTTAAAATCGAGGCCTTTTACAATGAAAACAAAGACCGCTTTTATCTAGGAGACGGGGTACATCTGCGGTTGATTCAATTGGCGAAATTAGCTGATGAAAGTGACAGTGTGCTGATGCAAACAGCCAATAATATTGTGAAACAACTGGAAGAAGGTGCCGATTTCGCCAAATTAGCTGAACAACACAGCCAGAATTCGACTCGAAAAAAAGGTGGTGATATGGGCTGGGTCAATCGAGCAGATCTCCAGGAACAATTGGCAGAGAGCGCTTTTTCGCTTGAGGCAGGAGAATTCAGTCAGCCCATAAAGGTCGGAGAGGATATCTTTATTTTACTTGTCGAAGAAAAACGCAGTGCTGGTATCCGACCGATTGCAGAAGTACGTCCACAGATAGAACGATATCTTCTCTCTCAAATGGCTAATAAAGCTGAAGAAAACTGGTTACAACGCCTTCGTCGCAACGCCTATATCCGCTATTTCAACTAGACATAGGATATTGCCAATCCATCCATAAGGAGAAAGATACGATTAGTGGACACTTTCCCCTTTG
>JANQKU010000093.1 GCA_028280955.1 Opitutaceae bacterium | reverse complement strand
GAGGGTTGGGGAAACGAAAATGCCAAGCGGCGGATGAAGTCCTGCGAGATCTTGCGGTACTTTGCGATGGTGACCTGAGGAGAGCACTCAATGCACTGGAGGTTGTCGTTCTCAGTTTGCCTGAAGAAACGGAGCTTTCGCCTGAGCATTTGGAGACGTTTGCCAAAGAGAGGAGAATTCGCTACGATGCCAATGAGGATGAGCATTACGACACGGCTTCGGCTTTCATCAAAAGTATGAGAGGCGGGAGTCCGGATGCGGCTCTTTACTGGATGGCAAAGATGCTCGAAGGCGGGGAGGATCCTCGCTTTATTGCCAGGCGCTTAGTTATTTTTGCCTCAGAGGATGTCGGTTTGGCAGATGCCCAGGCATTACCTTTGGCAGTGGCCGCTCATTGTGCCTGTGATTTCGTGGGGATGCCCGAATGTCGAATCAATCTGGCCCATGCGGTGGTTCATTTGGCGACGGCTCCCAAAAGTAACACAGCCTATCGTGCCTTGGGAGAAGCGCAGGAGAGTCTGCGAAAGGAGCCGGTTCAATCCATTCCTGTCTATTTGCGTGATAAAGGAGGGCAGGCCTCCAAACGGATGGGCCATGGAGAGGGCTATCTTTATAGCCATGGTTTTGAAGAAGCTATTTCGGGGCAGGAATACCTGGAGAAACCGACCACGTTTTACCATCCGGGGGAAAACGGTGAGGAGAAGGCTATTGCGGAAAGAATGAAACGCTGGGCAGCTTTGAAAAAGTTGCCCAAACCCAAAAAGTAGGGCATGTTCTTGTCAAATAAGTGTGAAATCTAGACGAGTAAGCGACAGATGGCTTGTGAGAAAGAGTCTTGGCCGATAATAGTGAGATTATGAAGTGGATACTGTCTTTTGTGTTAATGAGTACTTTGACCTTTCTCTCATGGGGGAGTGAAGAGAAGAAGGAGTTAGAAGGGGTTGTTCTTAACCGTGAAGATGGCACGATCCTCCAGGTTGTTTTGGAAGGAAATAAATTTGTGGTTCGGTTTTATGATGAAGAACAGGAACCCATCCCGGTGCCTGCCGATCGTGCGACTGTGCGATACAAACCAATTACCAAGAAGATGGAACGTACGGTATTACTTCCCAGTGACGATGGAATGAAAATGACCGGTCCTAAATTTGTCCGTAAGCCTCACTTTTTTAAGGTTTATCTCTCTTTTTTTAAAGGAGAGTCATCCGATGCTGTTGAAAGTTATCAATTTCAATACGGAGAGTAGCGTCATCTTACCCAATTGCTTGTCGGCTTTTCGTTGAAAAATAATTCAGTCGGTCTCCTTTGCAGCTTAGGAGCCGAACAGGGGAGATCGACCAGATAAGGTTGGTTGACTTTTGAGAGGGCTTCAGGTCTTTGAAGCTTATATGCAGCTTCGAAGATGGTAAAAAAATGAAAGGACCCATGGGCGATCCCAAACAAAGTTTGCTGGGTGGCGGCCTTGTGTTTACCGGCGCTGCCATGTTTGGGTTTCATACGACTCTGGTAAAAATGGCTTATGAAGTTGGTGCTTCGGTCTTCCAGGTTTTTTTCTATGAGTTTCTTTTAGCGGGGAGTATTCTCTTTTTCATTGTCAAGATAGGTGGGGGAGTTTCTTGGCAATCCGTTTTTACAAGAGGATTTCTTCGCGTTTCACTTTGGGGAGTCATCGGTGGAGGTGGCACAGCACTTTGCCTTTATCTGGCTCTCCTTACTCTTTCTGTGTCGCTGAGTATTGTTTTACTTTTCCAATATTTGCCCTGGGTTTTTCTGCTCGAATTTATTCTGCGAAAAAAACGTCCCAGCCAGCGGCAATGGTGGGCATTGGGGCTTATCTGGATGGGTACATTGTTGGCTGCAGGTGTGAGCATCAAAGATTGGAATGGGGCGACTGTTACTGGAGTCGCCCTGGGTTTATTGAGCGGGATCTGTTATGGCTCTTTTCTTTTCAAAGCCCGCGAGTTCGGCAACATTGGGACTCCAGCTTTGAGAAGTCTGGTCATGTGTGTCATCATTTCTGCTTTGGCTTTGCTGGGGCTATTGCTTGGAGGTGTCACGATCTGGGATGTCCCGCCAGGGAAGTTATGGGAGTTTTGGTGCCTGATGGGAATTTTGGCTGTTGTCGGTCAGGTGATTCCTCTCTTTTCCTATTCAAAGGGAATCCCTTTGATCGGGAGTTCGTTGGCGGGTGTGATTGCATCAATCGAATTGCCTATTGCGACAATTGTTTCAGTTCTGATCCTCAATGAATTAGTGGCTCCCGTTCAATGGATTGGTGTTGTTTTGATTACCCTGGCTATTGTTTTAGCCAATTGGCCTACAGTAGGGGTTCCCACTCCAGCGCGTTTAAGGGGTTCGGACCGAAAAAGTGGGTGCTGACCGGATGTTTTGGGTTTGACCGGTTGGGGTTCTCAGAGCATTTCCGATGGTATGAAAGATCAACAACATTGGCTAAGAAAAGCCGTCTGGCCCATGATGATGGCATTAGGTATCTTGTCACAGTCTTTGCTCCAAACTGGATGTGTGGTTGCCGCAGTGGGAGCGGGAGCTGCCGGAACCGTTGCCTATTTTAGAGGAGAGCTTGTCTCGACTCTTGATAACGACTTCGAGGAAACTTTAGAGGCGACCAGAGAGGCGGTTGATGAACTCGAACTGATTAAAATATCGGAGAAAAAAGATGCGTTAGCAGCGATTTTTACCCTGCAGACAGCTAAAGATAAAAAGGTAAGGATTATATTGGATAAGCTCGATCATGAAGTAACCAGGGTAACAATCCGTGTGGGAATCTTTGGCAATGAGTCACTGTCTCTCGCCATTCTCGGAAAGATAAGAGAAAACTTGTAATTTGCGGATAAACCTCCCTTTGCTTCACGGTTTGTGTAACCGTTTTAGACTGTATCATGAGTTCCTCTCCTCCCGAAAATTTTTCCATAGATGGCTCTCAGATGTCGATTGGCATCGTGGCAGCTCGGTATAATCAGGAATTAGTCGATGCTTTGCTGGCTGATGTGATCAATGGATTAAAAGCGGCCGATGTGCCTGAGGGTGCTTTGGAAACGATTCGGGTTCCAGGTTCAAATGATGTTCCACTTGCTGTGAGTTACCAGGTGGCAGCGGGAAAATTTGATGTTTGCGTTGCCTTGGGGGTTATTATTCGTGGGGAGACTCCCCACTATGAACTGATTGCCACAAGTTCGTGTGATGCTTTACAGCATATCGCGATTGATTCGGGTGTTCCGGTTATTAATGGAATTATTGTGGCCGAAAATGAGTCTCAGGCAGAGGATCGCTGCCGAGGCAAGGGGAGCAAGGCGTTTGAATTTACCCAGGCTGCTCTGGAAATGGCACAGTTTGTCAAAAACTATCCGGCATCGTGATGGTAAAAGGAAAGTTTGCGCAACGAAGGGATGGCCGGATTGCCGCGTTACAGTATTTGTATGCATGGTCACTTAACAATCCGAATAATTTAGCGGAGGATTTACGTGTTTTTTTTGAAGGGTTGGAAGGTTCTCGTGATTATTATGCCTTTGGGGAAGAATTAATTCATGGTTGCCTGGAGAATCTCGAAAAAGTGGATGAGCGCATTAAATCTTTAGCTCAAAATTGGGACTTTGCTCGCATTGCAAAGATCGATTTGGCTATCCTTCGATTAGCGGTTTTTGAACTCCTTTTCCGAAAAGATATTCCGCCAATTGTCTCTATTAATGAGGCGATTGATTTGAGTAAGGAATTTTCAAACAGCGATGCGAAACGTTTTATTAACGGGATTTTGGACAAGTTGAAAGGGGAGTTGTCCAGACCAGCCCGCGAGGCTTCGCAAGAGTAGACGTCCGAGGACGTTTGGAGAAATTGGGATAATGTTTTCTTTATTTAAGAAATTTAAAACAGGGCTGTCGCGCTCGGCCAAGAATTTGATCGATCAGGCGGGAGGTATTTTTGGCTCGAAGAAATTGGATGCGACTTCGATCGAAACATTGGAAGAAGCTCTTTACGCAGCTGACTTTGGTGTCGAGACAACGGAGGAGATCATAGAAGAGGTTCAGGCTGCCTATCGGAAGGATAAGGATTTGCGGGGAAAAGAAGTCGCCAGAATTGGGGCGACCGTTCTCAAGCGGGTTCTCGAAGGATCGGAAGGTAAGCTGGAACCGGTGGAAAGCAAACCGACGGTTGTTTCGCTGGTCGGCGTCAACGGTTCAGGCAAGACCACCACGACGGCAAAGTTGGGCTATGATTTAAAAGAAGACGGAGGCACTGTTTTATTAGCAGCTTGTGACACCTTTCGGGCTGCAGCGATCGAACAGTTGAAAACATGGGCGGATCGTTTGGATCTTGATTTGGTAGCGGGGCAACATGGAGCTGATGCGGCCGCGGTTGCCTATGATGGTTGGCAGGCCGCTAAAAGTAGAAGGAAAGATTTTCTGATTATTGATACGGCGGGCCGGTTGCATACCAAGAGCCATTTAATGGAAGAGCTGGCCAAGATCAAAAGGGTGCTGAAAAAGCACGATGAGTCGGCTCCGCACTATAGCTTATTAGTGGTGGATGGTGGCATCGGGACCAACTCAATTGAGCAGGCTCGAATTTTTCACAAGAGTTTTGGATTGGATGGTCTTATCGTCACAAAGCTGGATGGCACGAGCCGAGGTGGAGCCCTGGTCGGCATTTATCGGGAACTGAAATTGCCTATTTACTTTATTGCTTTGGGCGAAAAAGCCGAAGATCTGCAGCCCTTTTCCATTGAGCATTATGTCAAGGCTATCTTTGGGTTGGAATCTGAGGGTGCGGATTTATCGACTTAATAGAAATTTAAAATGATTCTGTTTTCCTAAGGCAAAACGGTAGATTCTCTGAGTGATCAAAAGCTTAAAAAAGAAGGATTTAGGCCGAAGACTTCGTTCTCATTAAGTAACCCCCAAATAGTCTTTAATCATCTTAATCCTGTTCAATTTGTTCGACAAAAACAAGACAAGTTAACCATCAATCAATGCTCCCTTAATCAGGGGTCCAGTTTAAGGGGAAGCTTACCAATTGGTTTGGAGTTCCAGCAATTCAATGGTGTCGTCTTCGTGACTGACGAGGAGGCGATTGTCGCCAAGGGCTAGCACTCGATTGAGGCGAAGTGATAGTGAGTTATCGGGCAGCCAATTATCATCGAGCGATTGTACTCCAGCATGGGTGGTAACGAGGAGTTTTCCCACGGCGGTTTGGGAAATTCCAAGCACGGGAGCACCAACATGGCGCCGTCGGATGATCCGTCCATCGCGCAGATCAACAGCAGCGACAAATCCATCCATGCCGCCGATGAGAGCCACGGGTTGATCTTCGATCTGACCGAGACTAACGGTGTTGAGGCTCATGCCGCCTTCAAGTTTCCACTGCCAATCTTTGGTGGCGGTGGAGAGGACGCCGCTGCCGAGTTCAGTGGCAAAGAAGAGGGCCCCTTCGGGGAGAGTGGGCAAGTTGATCCACTCGGCAGCAAGTGAACGTCCATTAAGGAATGGAATTACCCGTTTGAGCATGCGGAACATCGGTTGGTTGAAGCCACCGAGATGATAAACTTCACCGCTGGGGCCGTTACCGGGCACTGCGGGATAATACATGATGCCGTGATTCCAACCGCACCGTACGTAGATATCTCCACGGTCTGCGCGTGATTCTGGCGCGACGAGGATGTTATAACTCCAGGGACCGTCGACAAAGCTGTGGCCGACGATGTCTCCATCAGCATTGAGGAATACGAGAATGCCATAACCTCCGAGGACGAAACATCCTCGTCCATTCTCATCGCGATTCCAGATGTTGATGCTGTGCGTGGCGTTGAACCAGCCTTGCAGGCAGTCATCGCGTTGAAGGAATTTTGCGGCGATTTGCCAGGCGTGGCGCAGTGAACCATCGGGACGATAGAGGTGT
>JANQKU010000087.1 GCA_028280955.1 Opitutaceae bacterium | reverse complement strand
TATAGGAAGTGCGGTTGCCATTATTATTTCCATTATTGCGCCGTTAACTCAGGCTGGTCTTAACCCGGCCAGAGATTTGGCACCACGGTTATTTTCCCTTCTGGCCGGTTGGAACCAGGCAGCTTTTCCTGATGATCATTACGGATTTCTGACAGTTTATGTTCTGGCGCCGGTTGCGGGAGGCATTATAGCTGCTTTCTTGTTTAAGAAACTGGTTGAACCGATGGTGGAGAAGAAAAATAATTCACAACCGGAAACGGAAGAGATTTGAGGAACATTTTGTTCTTAATGGATGAATATGGCCAGAGGATGCCGCTTTTGATGCGGCGCATCACCCTGGCTTGGTTGTTGTTGTCTTTCGCATTGGGGTTATTTTTACGGTGGATGTTTGTGGCGCCGGTTGAGGGTGTGAATTATCAATTTTTCTTACACGCCCACTCGCATTTGGCGTTATCCGGTTGGGTTTTTGCAGGTTTCTTTTTGCTGCTTGTCGATGTGTTTGTTTCTGTTGAAAGGAGACGTCCCTTTTTTCATCTCTTTTGGTGGATGCAGGTTAGTTTAGTTGGGATGTTCGCTTCTTTCCCGGTGCAGGGTTATGGTAAAGTTTCGATAATATTCACCAGTTTATTTCTATTTGTCACTTACGCGTTTTGTGGGTTTTTGATAAGGGAGCTCCACGGAAGTAACTCCGTCAGTGCCAGGGTGCTCAGGAATGCTCTCTGGTTTCTTCTGGTGAGCAGCTTGGGCCCTTATGGATTAGCTTATTGCATGACCCATGAACTAAGCGGAAGCCACTGGTACCAGAACGCCATTTATTTTTACCTGCACTTTTTGTATAATGGTTTCTTTTTCTGGTCGCTTTTTGCTCTGGTGATGAAAATTCCGGAAAAATGGAAGCGAATTCTACCTGTCTCCATTGATATCTCACTTTTGGTGATTTCGACTTGGCTGACTTTTTTTCTTTCGATCCTGTGGATGAAACCTTCCCCTTTGTTTTATCTGTTAGGAGGAATGGGGAGTGTTATACAGTTTTATATCCTGACAAAATGGATGCTTATTCTAAGAAGTAGTCTTCCAGTTTTGGGTTGGATGAAAAAAGCCATTTTATGGATTGGCAGTTTGTTTCTTCTAAAGATTTTTCTGCAGTTGATCTCTGCGTTTCCTTGGATCGCCTCATGGGCCTATATTTCACAGTCGTTTACAATTATCGGGTATATTCATTTGGTCATGTTGGGGATTTTGACTCCGGCATTGCTTCTGATGTTGTTTCCGGGAATTTACACTGCTTCCATTGTTAGAAAAGTTTCCTTGGTTTACTTGGGTGGTTTAATCACCACGGAATTTCTGCTCTTCGGACGAGGAGTGCTTCCTGAGTTAGGGGCATTTACAGGATATTATTTTTTGCTCTGGATTGGCTATGTGCTGATGTCCATAGCAGTGGGTTTTGTTTTTGTATTGTGTTTTCGTAGTCGTATCGGGACTTGACGTTTTAGTCTAGGTTGAGATGTCAGCAGCTCACCTGAGAGAGAAGCTATGGTGACATTCCTGAAATTTTTTAACGCAAAATAATAGGATCTTTTTAAAAGTTATTCTTGCTTCGTTTTATTAATTGTCGTATATCGACATTCAAATCTATGAAACACTGATTCTATAATAACTCGGTTTTGTGTGTAAGGTTCTGTTGTGTAAGCAGGACTGGATTTTCAAATATGCTAGCGACAAGAGGGGTGCGCTATTTCTGGTTTCTTAGTCAATTTATCGATTTGTCAGTTAATTTTTCTATCAATAAACAATCCAATGAAAAGAGGGAGTAACATGAATCACCGGAAATTTTTCTGGTTGGTCGTACTGTCACCTTTTGGTGTTATTTCGGTTGAAGCGGTACAGCCGATTGATGGTGGGATCGTTCTGGAGGAAACTCCGGCAGTGATCGAATCTTCCGATTCGATCACCAGCGAAAAGAACGAGGTAGAGCTGCAGCAAGACGGTACTGTGGCGGATTCCCTTCAGCGTCGCCCAGATCTCCGCTTCGGCAACGTAACGGTTGACGGAGAGAAAAGTGAGGTCTCTCTCTCGTCCATGTCATCAGTAACCGTTGAGAAAGTCGAAGTTCTCAAATCTGTGACACCGGATGTTGATGCTGATTCGCTAAGTGGTTCGGTCAGTGTGAAATCGAAACCGGCATTTGAACAGAAGGGTCGTACGTTTCAAGGGAGGCTGGTCAGTACTTTTGATTCTGAAATCGATGGTTTCAATGGGGAAGGGACCATAACGATTGGTAATGCTTTTGGGGCCGAGCGTCAGTGGGGCACTCTTTTGACTGTTCGCCGAGAATATGAAAAGGAAGGGTCGAACAACAGGAGAATCGATTGGATGGGTCTGGAAACTGCTGGGGATGATCTTCGTGTAGTCGATCGCATTTTTTTCGACCAGTGGCGAGATTGGGAGCATGAGCTCGAAGTGACGGCAGTTTTGGACTATCGAGTCAGCGACGTTCTTTTTTTCTTTATTCGTGGCAATTACGAGACGGAAGATTTCCGCAGTTATAATCCGAGATTGGATGTACGCTTTTCCGAGGGCACATTTATCGAAGCCTCTGATGAGGAAGCTGTGATTGAGGGCGCCACGGTGAAGCGTAATTTGAAGGCTTTCGAGAGCTTCGAGGAAGATTGGTCTGTTGCCGTAGGTGGTTTTTTTGCCAATGAGACTGTTAATGCAGATTTTCGTCTTTCCTACGAGAGTTCCGACGTGTTTGAGCCGGATTTCTTCAGAATTGATTTTGTGCAGACCGCACTTGATATGACGTATGATATTTCGGATCGAGAATATCCTCTCTTCACCCAAACCAATGGTGATACTTTATATGACCCAGTGGAGTTCCAGTTTGAAGATATGGTCAGTGAGGTTTGGTCACGGATCTGGCATGATCTGATTGGAACGTTCAACCTGAAGGTCAAGCATGGGTTGGGGAAATCTGAAAATGGTTTTTGGAAAGTTGGCGCTAAAGTCCGAGCCCGGGAGCTTGAAAAGAGTGCGGATAGCTTACTGCACGATGAATTTGCAGGGGATTACAGATTATCTGATGTGCTGAGCGGCTACCGCGATGATTCGTTCTTTGACGGTCGCTATCACTTGTATCCGGCAGTCGGTTGGCCAGATGCTCCGCTGTTTCGTGATGCTAATTATGATCAATTCGTTTTGAATGAACGGCGCACCCGCGAAAATTCAGATCCCGGCACTTTTGATGCTCAGGAACGGATAACCGCTGGCTATGGTATGGGTTCGTATGAGACGGGACCGTTGCGAATATTGGCAGGAGTTCGCTATGAACAGACGGATATCGATTACACGGGTCGAGAAGTGGTGATCAACGAGGTAGGTCAATATGAAGCCACTCATATCCGCAGAGGGACGAGCTCTTATGGTAATTTCTTTCCCAGTATTCATGGTCGGTGTCGTCTCACTGAAAAGATCACTCTAATTGGATCCTGGACAGAAACGATTAAGAGACCGGAGTACGGAGATCTCGTGCCGTATCGATATGTCGATCGTGAGAACCGGGAAGTTGAAGAAGGAAATCCAGGTCTCGAGCCGTCTTTGTTTTCAAATTTCGACCTGGCGATGGACATCGTCACTCCAGGATCGGGACTTTTTTCAGTAGAACTGTTTGCCAAGGAAGTGGGAGACTATTTCTATTTGCAGGAATCATTAATCGCTGACGGACCCTATATGGGGTATGAAAACAGGCGACTGGAAAATGGTCCCGATGCGTCAATATCGGGCATTGAACTGACCTGGGCCCAAAATTTGGGCGTTGTTCACGATATATTGGTGCCATTCGCTTTTAATATTAACTACCTTTGGCGACAAAGTTCTATTCGATATCCGAATCGTCCTGATCAGGAACTGCCTCTAGCGAGTCTTCCCGATGAAGAATTCACTCTGACTTTGTCTTATGAAAAAGATCGTTTTTTTGGTCAGATTGAAGTGAAGCGAGTTAGTGACTCACTTGAAGAGATAAGTGATACTCCTTCGCAGGACAAATATTACAGTGGAATAACATACATGGATATTGATACTGCGTATGAAATTGTGAAAGGGATTAAACTGATTGCAGAAATCGATAATATCACCAGTGCTCCTGATATGCATCACTACAAGTCCGATCCCCGGTATCCCCATTATTTGAGGACAAATGCCTGGAAAGGAACATTTGGTTTGCGATGGGACCTTTAGGAATTAGCCGGTGAAGTGATATTTGTGGCAGAATTAGTTGAATACAATCGTGCTTTTCTTCAACGATGGAAGGGTTGATCGTCGAGAGTTTTCATCTTGGTCGTTTTTCGATCCTAAGGGAAGTCTCTAAAATCTGCCTGATTCATTTACTGGTGAATTGACTTAGGTAAAATTCAAAAAATGAAAGATCCGGTGTTGTTCTGCTGCGATGATGAGAAGGTCTTTGCCTCGATTATCGACATATTATTCCATTTTGTGGAACCTTGGACTGAACAAGGGGTCTGATACCCTGAGATTCTACATATAGTGAATCTATGAGAAAGTTGCTAAATAATCAGGAAATAAATATTAAATGACAATGAATACAAAACCATACTTAACTAAAATCATTCTTGTATTCTTTTGGGTCATTCTTTTGTCGAGTTCATCTCATGCAAAAGAAATTCAAGGTTGGGATGGATCGTTGACAAAGCTTCACGCGTTCACTCCGGTCGTTCTCTATAAAGAGGGGTTTTACCCAGTTGTAGGTGTGAAGAACAAGAAACCATTAATTAATGTTGATAACCGATTGGTTTCTCTGAAAAAAAATACCAAAGCTTTTTTCTGGACCAGTGATTCTGAGGTGAAGCCTGTAACTCTGACTGAGAGATCGGTGGTTATGATGGATAGGGGTCTAGGTCTTGGAGCGATTGACGATGAAAATATGAGAGCTGGGCTTCTGGCCACGTCAATATTGACGGGTAAATCGGGAGGTCCTGCCCCGGGAGTTAGTGCTGAACCGCAAATAATTGGTTCAAGCCAAACAGAAAAGGGGCAAAAAAAAGAAGGACCGACAACAAAAGAGGATATTCAGTACTGGGAGATCATAAAACCAGTCCTCGAACCTTTGAAGGCTGCCTATGGTGCTTTTGTCTTTTATGACGGTCAAGGCATCGTCGAACTCAAATGGAGGAATCTGAAAGACACGCCCAAAGGGGAAGAATGTCGGATCCAGATACCCTATCCAAACAGGAAGATCTTGAGGGAGCATCCGAAACTTCGTTATATGTTTTTGATTTTTCAGGATGGGGAAGAACTGGTGCCGTTCGACCATGCGGAACGTAATTTATTTCTTACCTGGAACGAACGTATTTCCATGTCTCAGATTGCCAGGAGCTATCAAGAGGAAAACCGGGAACAGACTGTGGCTCCATCGCTTATCTTTAGACCTAGTTTCGTCTTGAGCAAATCGGATTACGAATACCTTAAAGACAGAAATGTTTCCGCTCATATCACTCTGAATACAACTGGAACTGTTTCCAAGGTTTATTTGGGCGACGAAATTGAGCCTTCGATTGCGAGTAAGATTTTGCCTAGTATTCACCTGTGGAAATTTTTCCCGGCGATAAAGGAGGGAAAACCGATGGAACAAGAGATTGTCCTGCCGTTGGAGTTTTAGGAGATTGATCCCTGTTTAATGGGTGATCAATGTCTGGCTTTCATAGTCGGTGTATTTTTTCTACCCAGCCTTTCGGTTGGCCTAGTTTGCCATCAGTTTTTTGACTTTTTCCAAATGATTTCGGCTCAGAGGTAATGAGTGTGAAGGGCCCAGTTCAATGGTGTATTTATGGTCGCCGATTTTTAGCAATTGAGTGATATATTTCAGGTTAACCAAATAGGATTTATGGGTTCGAATAAACGTCGGCGGAAGAATCTGTGAGAGTTTATGGAGAGTTTTGCAATGGGTGAGATATTTGTCATTGTTTAAGTAAATTTCGGAATAGGAACCAGCTGCTTTTACATAAAGGATATTTTTCAGATCAATTCGTTCAGTTTTGCCGTAAGTTCTGATAACTAGAAATTTTGTAAGCGCTGTCGTTTGTGTTGCATTATCTTTTATGCGATGGAAGGCTTGGACCAATCTCTCTTTGCTGAAAGGTTTTGGCACAAAATCGAGAACACCATATTCAAAAGCCCGGATGGCCTGGTCACTATAGGCGGAAATAATGATGGTGTGGAAAGAGTGAGCGGCGGTGTCTTCCAAGAGATCGTATCCATCTTTTCCATGTAGATTCAAATCGAGCAAGAGCAGGTCGGGCGGTGATTTTTCGATCAGGTCTTTTGCTTCGGTAAGTGTGTCGACCCACTGTATGTCTGTTATCTCTGTATCGAGTATTTCGTGTGTGAGACGGATGATTCTTTTAGCCACCGTATTGGCGTCTTCCACGATGAGTATGCGCATAAGTTGAAAAGGTTATGTAATGGTGATGATGGTTTTCCATCCTTCTTTACAGGGTCCATGATGAAAATTCCATTTACCGGGAAAACTTTCCTCAAGACGTGCTTTAACATAGGAGAGACCGGTCCCTGTCTTATGGGGTTCGTTTCTGTTTTTTCCGTTGGTCGCAGTCTCTTCCATGGGAACGATCAGGACATAGCGTTGGCTATTTCCGAGGTACTCTTTTTTAAGAGAGAAGGTAATCTTGTTGGATAAATATATATTATGGGTAATACCGTTTTCGACTAAGGTGTGAAAGAGCAAGGGAGGCACTCTGTCGGTCTCGTTAAAACCGCTGACCGAGAGCTCATACTGAGTCTTTTGCTGATAGTTCATAATTTCCATAAAGGAACGGCATATCTCAATTTCTTTAGAGATTGGAATGAGGGTTTGCTCGGCTACTTCTGAGAGCATTCGAAATTCACGGGCTAAAGCATCGACAAACTTTGAGCCAATCTGAGGGTCGGTTTCAAACCACTCCATCAAAGCAGTCAATGTGTTCATGAGAAAGTGCGGTTGGATCTTGTTCTTTAACAATTCAGCCTGCAGTCGGGACTTGTTGGCTTCCAATTGGGCATTATCCCGGATGATTTTTTCGCGACTTTTACGTTCTTGTCGCATCTGCCAGGTTAAAGAACCCAGCAGGCAGAGGATGAGGGCGACAAAGCCGAAAGTGTAGGGGATGATGTTTTCTTCTCCGTTAATGGTATTTTCAAGATAGACCAAAGTATAGCAGGATATCCCAATTAGACTTAGGGCGCTTCCTTTAGCTTTTTTCAAGAGAGCCCAAATAGAGATAATTTGGGATATGAGAACACTACCTCCAAGCATATAGAGCGCACGGTTTACCGGAAAGGGGTCGAGAAACCATGAAATGATTCCCATACATAAGAGAAGGCCACTCCATTTACATTTGTGAGGAACTTCAAACCGTTGCAGAAGGAAGGCCGGGAGGAGTAGGCTGAGGATATAATAATTAACAGTGCTTCCCCAGATAAAGAAGGAATGCCAGTCATAGGTGTAGCGGTAGAAGAGGCGTAGCCAGTCATTCCAAAAGGGCAAAGATTCGCTCAAGCAAAGCAGGCTGAAGAGAAGCAGTGCTATTTTGCGTTGGTAGAAGGTATAAAGGAATAGGTAAAAAAGAGCGATGATCAATAGTGTCCCATGTGGCAGGGTTTGCTTCATCAATCCCAACTGGTACTGGGAAAACTGTGTTTCGTGATCGTGAAAAGAGATAGTCGGGTATAGTCGGGCATGAGGGCCTCTATAGTGGCTTGAAATTCGAAAAGCCAGAAGATGAGTGTCTACCGTATAAAGTGAGTTTGGAATAACCACGCTGCTTATGAGTTGCCCAGGTTGTTCCTCCTGGCGAGAGTGAGCAGGATTGCCATTTGTCATCAGGAGATGACCATCCCAATATAGTTCAAAGGCTCCATTGAGGGCTACGAGTAGTGTTTTGGCGCGAAGAGGGTGTTCATCGGATTCAATGACGATCTTGTACCTTAACCAATACATGCCCTCTGTGTTTTTGATTAGAGGGCTCAGAGGGGTTACTGGAGAGTCTATAATCCAGGAGGAGTCGTCCCACTTAGGGTCAGCCCAACGAAGATTATCTCCGGATTTGAATGTGCTTTCCAGAAAGGTATAGTGGGGCCTGTAATCATTCTTTGAGTGTCCGGAGAAATAAACACTTAAAACGACCAGGATTAAAATTGTGGCTGCAATACTGACCGTAATCCATGAAAGAATGGGCTTCAGTATTTTTTGCATAAACTTATTATGAGCAAAAAGATGACAGAGTCATTCTTATAATTGGGTCGTTCATCAAGTAAATGGGACATTTTATGGACATAAACTTGTCCTCTCAGGCGTATGTATCGTACACTTACATGAGTATAAGAAAAAATTAGATAGGATTTCCTCGCATAGAATTTATATAAAAATCTTTCTGAATTGATAAATAAGCTGGCCGTAAGGGTGGAATTCCTTCGGTTACCTGATTAAAGTATAATCCGATTTGTTAACAAAGAAACATCCAGTGAAAATGGGCTCAAGGCCACACATAGTTTCGATTGTGTGTGTACTTTTTTGGATGATGGCTTTATCTGTTTCTTCTCATGCAGAGGAAGACCAATTCATGGATGGAGTTGGTAGGGCTCATCACTCCTATATTCCAATCGTTTTTTACAAGGATGGATTTTATCCGATTGTAGGTGTGGAGAACAAGATGCCACTTATCAATGTTAAGGGACGATTGGTTCCGATAAAGGAAGATACTAGAGTCTTTTTTTCGGCTAGTGGTTCAGATGTGTCGCCCCGTATTAAAGCAGGAAGGCTCATTTCCAATTATGAATCAGATGTTGAGAGTCAATTTACCTCAGATGGCCAAAGTGAGATGGGATGGGGATTGGGTGGTTTTACTCGATCGATTGCAGTTGAGGATTCACGAAATAACAATGGAAGAACAAAAACTAAGGATATGCTTACGCTACGGGAGGAGATTACGCCGATAAGTGGCTCTTTAAGGAATGCCTATGGCGTTTTTATCTTTTATAGTGAAAGAGGTGTGGCGGAACTGCATTGGATAAATCTAAAGGATATTCCCGAAGGTGAAAAGCTGTCTGTAAAAATCCCCTATACCAGTAAAGAAGCTCTCAAAAAACATAAAAACCCGAGATATTTATTTTTAACCTTTCAGGATGGAGAGGAATTGGTTCCGGTAGATCATTTTCAGCGGGAGAATTTGCTCAAATGGCTGGAAGCCCTATCGATGGCCCAGATTTCAAGTTCCTATGCCAAAGTAACACCAGAGGACGAAGCAGAGCCGTCTCTTGCTTTTGGGCTTAAATTCAATCTAAGTCAATCAGACTACCAGGAGCTCGAAGGGAAAGTAATTCCAGTGACTGTTGTGATTAATCAAATGGGAATCATTTCGGATGTAACCATCGATGTGAATATCCCCAGATCGATTGCTAACGAAATAGCGAACACGGTCCGTTTGTGGAAGTTTTTTCCCGCAAAAAGGGAAGGTAAGCTAGTCACACAAGAAGTCATCATACCGCTGCAGTTTTAAGACTGCTTCCCAGAGGAAAGCAGAAAGACAATCGGATATGATCTTCTGAAAAACCTATGTTTTGACTGTTTATGAAGTGGATAGGATGCTTGATGAAGTGACTGTTGCGCATTCAGGGGCAGATACTGTATCGTTTATCAAGAACATTTGGTAAAAATGAACTCAAACTCAAAACTTTTAACAATTGTCATAATTTTTTTGGGGGTGATTTTGTTACCCTTTTTCGCTTATCCGGAAGAGGATCCATCTTCTGGTGAAGAAGCTGAAACTCTTCATTCCTATATCCCGATTGTTTTTTACGAAAACGGATTTTATCCGGTTGTGGGAGTAAAGGGCAAAAGGCCTCTGATCAAAGTGGAAGGCCGATTAGTTAAAGTGAGGAAAGATATTGGAGTCTTTTTTTCGGTTAGTGATTCCGATGTATCGCCCAGTATTCGAACGGGAAGGTACATTGCCTCTGTTGATACAGGTGTCGAATATGGGCTTG
>JANQKU010000053.1 GCA_028280955.1 Opitutaceae bacterium | reverse complement strand
ATTGAATGCACTACGGAACTGATGAGGAATATGATGTTTATGATACAAAGTTTTCGGAGGAATTTTTCGCATGCAACCTGAAGTTATCGCTTTTTTACTCTTACTCACGCCGTTAACCGCAGCAGCTCTTATTGCTTTGTTTTTCCGCCGGTCAGAAAAGATTGCCTCCGTCCTGTCTGTTGGCGCTGCCGGTCTGATTGGAGTATTGGCCTATCTGCTTGTTTTTCAGGCCGGACCGTTTGAGAAGACCTTTGAGTGGCTGACGCTGGGGAGTTTCTCTGTCAGTATGGGTTTTTCCATGACACCCATTGCCCAGTTAATGCTACTGGTGGTCGCTTTTGTCGGGTTCTTTATTCATGTTTTCAGTCTCGGTTATATGAAGGGAGATCCACATGTCGCCCGTTTCTTTGGGGCGATGTCCTTGTTTATGTTTTCTATGATCGGGCTGACCATGGCAAGCGATCTGATCATGCTTTTCATCTTCTGGGAAATGGTTGGGCTGTGTTCTTATTTGCTGATCAGTTTTTATCACTCCCGTCCTTCGGCAGTGGCTGCCGGCAACAAGGCTTTCATCGTGAACCGGATTGGAGATTTTGGGTTCATTCTCGGAATCGTCTGGGCTTACTGGTCCTTTGGAACGACCAATCTATCTGAGATTCAAGTAGCGATTGCTGCAGATCCGTCCTTGGCCATCACGCCGATTGCCTTGCTTCTTTTCTGTGGCGCAGTGGGTAAATCCGGTCAGATGCCGTTGCATGTATGGCTTCCGGATGCGATGGAAGGTCCAACTCCGGTTTCAGCTCTCATCCATGCCGCGACCATGGTGGCTGCAGGGATCTATCTGCTCTGTCGAGTTAGCGCTGTAATGACAATCGATGCGTTAACGGTTATCATGTGGGTTGGCACGTTAACGGCTGTTTATGCCGGTCTCTGTGCGATCGCGCAGAGGGATATCAAGAAGATTCTGGCGTATTCAACGGTGTCACAATTGGGTTATATGGTAGCGGCCTATGGTCTCGGTTCACTCCTTGCGATTGAAAATGGAGCAGACGCATTGGTTGGCGCGATGACAGGTGGAGTCGCGGCCGCGATGTTTCACCTGACAACACATGCCTTTTTCAAGGCTTTGTTGTTCCTTGGTTCCGGATCGATCATCCATTCCTGTCATCATGAACAGAATATTTTCAACATGGGTGGTTTGGCCGCGAAGATGCCGATCACTTTTCTTACCTTTACCACTGGTTACCTGGCATTGATCGGATTTCCGTTGTTGGCCGGGTTTTTCAGTAAAGATGCCATTTTGTATTTGGCCCTTGAACACAATAAACTGGTTTTTGTCTTGTTGGTGTTCGGTGCTTTGTTGACAGCTCTTTATATGACGCGGCTCTGGTGTGTGGTTTTCTGGGGTAAGCCAAAAACGGGCAAAGCGGAAGGGGCCAATGAGAGTGGACCAGTCATGATTGTGCCGTTGATTGTCTTGGCGGTCGGTTCTATTGTGGCGGGCTATACGAGTTTTTATCCCGGTGTTTTCTACGATTTTGTTCACGCGATTCCTCATCCGGAAGGAGGCGAGTATTGGTTGATCGTCATTTTGAGTGTGCTGGCAGTCATTGTCGGATTTGCCTTCTCAGTTGCTTTCTACAAACCGGGTGCGCATCAGGATAATCTGCAACGAAAACTGCCTGCGATTTATAGCTTATTGGCCAAGAGATTGTGGTTTGACCAACTCTACAATTGGTATGTGGCCAAAGTGCAACAGCGACTGGCCCAGCTGTTGTCCTTCTTTGAGCAGTTGATTATCTCGGGCTTAATGGTCCGAGGAGTGGGAGGATTGGCTTCGCTTCTTGGCTGGAGCGGGCGTTCACTGCATGCCGGTAGTATTCATGGATATGTTTACTGGTTCTTTGCGGGTGTGCTCGTTCTTTGGCTTATCACGTTCGGCTTCTAATGCATCTTTTTCCAATCGATTATAGTTTTTCTCATTATGAATGATATCAATGCCATCCTTCTTTTTGCGGCCATTGGTTGTCCTCTGCTTTGTGCAGTTTTTTTGTTTGCCGGGAAGTCTTTGGGAAATTCTTTGGTCAAAGGAATTGCCTTTGTCGGATTTCTGGCGCCGGCCGTGATCAGCTTTTGGTTATGGACACAGTATGCACCTGAAATTCCTGGAGGATATGATTTCATCTCCAAGACGTCCACTGGGTTACAGTCTTTTGGGATTGTCCTGCACCTTGGATTGAATGGCGTTTCCCTTCCGCTTTTTATCTTAGCCGGAGTAGTCGGTCTGGCCGCTGGTTTCTATGCGATGAATTCAAAGGCGGAGAGGCTCTCGCAGTACCTCCTCCTGTTATTGGTCATGCAGGCCGGATTGATGGGTGTCTTTGCCTCGGTAGATGTCTTTTTCTTCTACTTCTTCCATGAGTTGGCTTTGATTCCCACTTTTATTATGATTGGAGTATGGGGTGGTCGGGATCGGCATTTTGCTGCTATGAAAGTGACGATTTATCTTACTCTGGGGGCGATGTTGTCGCTGGCGGGTTTGATCGTGCTTTATGTGAAGAGTGGCGCTACTTCGTTTGATCTACTTACATTGAGAGAAATTCTGGCGGCACAACCGTTGTCGGAAATAGCCCAACGGAATGTTTTTGCGCTGTTGCTCTTTGGCTTTGGTATTCTGGTTTCCCTCTGGCCGTTTCATACCTGGGCGCCGCTGGGTTATGGAGCAGCGCCTTCATCGGCTGCCATGCTGCATGCCGGTGTTCTCAAGAAATTCGGTCTCTATGGATTGATCCAGATCGGATTGCCACTGTTGCCTTCCGGAGGGAAAGAGCTGGCTCCTTTACTGGCTTGGTTAGCTTTGGGTAATGTGGTGATCATCGGCTTGATCACATTGGTTCAACGAGACCTGAAGCAGATGCTCGGTTACAGTTCGGTCATGCACATGGGTTATTGTTTCCTCGGAGTGGCTTGTGTTTCGTTGATCGGATCTTCAGGTGTGGTCATTTTGATGGTAGCCCATGGATTGACGGTGGCGCTTCTCTTTATGCTGGCCACTTGTATCTACCACCGCAGTCAGACTTTTGACATGCTGGAGATTGGTGGGCTGGTAAAAAAGACACCGGTTCTGGCCGCTTTCTTTTCGTTCGCCATCCTGGCAAGTATCGGCACACCTGGCCCCGGGTTGGCTAACTTCTGGGGTGAGTTTACCATTTTCCTGGCCGTTTGGGATTTCCGCAGTTGGATGGTGGTTCCGGCGGTTCTCGGTGTGATCTTATCTGCTGTCTACGGTTTGCGAGCGATTGGTCGTATCTTTTTCGGAGGGCCGACGGAATCCTTTAGAGAGCGATTGGATTCTGATATCCAGGATATGAGCTGGAACGAACGGATCCCGGCTCTCCTTCTTATTGTGGTGCTGTTGATCGTTGGCATTTGGCCACGATTGGTCAGTGATAATGTTAATGCCGCTTTACAACCTGAGTTTACTCAAATTGAGCAAGTGGTTTCCCTGTCAGAACAGTCGAGTGAAGAATAAGAGAACTCTAAAGCTACAAAGAATTTTCCCATGGATCTTCAGACGTTAAGCGAAATCGCAAAAACAAATCAGTGGTCCGCCATTTATCCGGAGGTAATGCTCGGTGTTCTGGCATTAGGTCTGCTCGTTCTAGAACTTCTTTTCCCCAAGCGCTGGCATACCTTGATTCCACGCATTGCCGTTTTGGTTCAGATTGGTCTGCTGGCTGGTTTGGTTACCTGTGGTTCCTGTTCAGCTTTTTATGGGAAGGAGCTTTTTGGAGGACTGTTGTTACAGGGATCTTCCACCCAGGTTTTTCGTATTTTCTTTTTACTGACGTCGATTCTGGTTTGCTACCTTGGTATGGTTGCGCTGAAGAAGCAGTCACTCCCACGGATAGAGTTTTTCCATATCGTGTTGGTGATCACGGGAGCGATGATGCTCTTGGTGCAAAGTAATCACTTTGTCATGCTTTTTGTCGCCCTGGAGACGATAACGGTGGGTTTTTATATTCTGGTCAGTTACTTCCGCAAAAATCCACTGACTCTGGAGGCAGGGTTAAAGTATTTGATTTTGGGTGGATTGAGTTCGGCCATTCTTCTTTTTGGGATAGCCCTCCTTTATGGAGCAGCGGGAAATCCGGCTTTGATTGGATCGACAGCGCAGTCGATGAATTTTCCTTCTCTGCTGACTTTCCTCCAGAATAATCCGGATAATGTTGTGGCGATTGCCGGGATGTTATTAGTGATCAGCGGTATTGCTTTTAAAATTGGAGCTGTGCCTTTTCAGATCTGGATTCCCGATGTGTATCAAGGAGCTCCAACTCCGATTACAGCCTTTTTGGCAGTGGGATCAAAGGCAGCCGGTTTTGGGATTTTGCTCGTTTTGATTGACCGGGTTTTTGTGCCTCTCACTTCGATTTTGTTGCCTCTTCTCGCAGTGATGACGGCAGCGACCATTCTCTTTGGAAATTTGACGGCTCTCAATCAGCGCAATACCAAACGATTGATGGGATTATCGGGGATTTCACATGCCGGTTATTTACTATTGGGCGTTGTCGCTTCTGTCTCGATTCCCTGGGCAGAGGGAGCTGTCCTCTTTTACCTCTTTACTTACCTGTTGGCTGCCATGGCGGTCTTTGCGGTGATGACGCATCTGGCGTCACCGGAGGATTCTGATCTGGAGATTGACCATTTTGCCGATCTGGCCAAACAACGTCCGTTTTTGGGAGTCATCCTGGCCATTGGAATTGGTTCGATGGCGGGGGTCCCCCCTCTGGCAGGGTTTATCGGAAAACTTCTCCTCTTTATCGCGGCTTTTCAGGCGGAACTTTACTGGCTGTTGGGCATCGCGATTGTGGGAGTGGTTCTCTCCATTTATTATTACTTTGGTTGGATAAAGGCAGCTTTCTTTGATTCCTGGAAAACTCCCGGTCAGGAAGCGGCTCCGACTCCTACGGCTTTTCCCCGTATTACGTTTTATGGAAAGCTGACCATGATCGGTCTGGCTGTTGCCACTGTTGTTCTGGGCTTTTTCCAGGGGCCTGTGACGGATTGGTTGATCAGTCGTTGAACGACAGAGTTCTTTTATCCATCAGCTTTGTTCCATCCAAGCAGAGGGGCCTTTAGCTCGATCTGCTCAGATGCGCCTTGCTGAATGAATAAAATACCTTCTGTCGTTTTCATGGATGCCTTTTAGTTGTTCTCTAGGAGGCAAAAACTGTCTGAAATTTTCTCTGATCATTCTACGGGATAGTCATTTGAGTCTTTTTGTGGTAGATCGTCCCGTCAAATGAGTGGACACGACCATCATGGACATTCTCACGGCCATCATTCTCCTGGTGCCGGTAGCAATCTGAAAGTTGCCTTCTTTCTGAATCTATCTTTCACCTTGTTGGAGATTGTTGGTGGGCTGTTGACTAACAGTATGGCCATTTTGGCGGACGCCTTGCATGATCTGGGGGACAGTTTTGCTCTCGGCATGGCCTGGGCATTAGAAAAGTTCTCCAAAAAGGGGAAGGACCCAACTTTTACTTACGGCTATCAACGTCTCTCATTGGTGGGAGCTTTGCTAAACGGAATCATCCTACTCGGGGGTTCTCTGTTTATCTTATCCAAAGCAGTACCCCGTTTGTTGAATCCGGAAGCCGTTCATGTCCCGGGAATGATCTTCTTTGCCATTATCGGCATTTTGGTGAATGGGGCCGCTGTTCTAAAATTGAAGAGTGGAAAGAGCCTGAACGAGCGCATGGTCAGCTGGCATCTATTGGAAGATGTTTTGGGTTGGGTGGCAGTATTGATTGTCGGTGTGGTTTTACTTTATGTCGATTTGCCAGTGCTGGATCCTATCTTATCAGTTTTGGTTACCCTTTATGTTCTATGGAATGTGCTTAAGAATTTGAAGCGGGTCTTTCTCGTGTTTCTGCAGGCAACACCGGATTCATTCGAGGTAAGTGTTTTTGAGGAAAAAGTGCTGGAACTTTCCAAAGTTGTTTCGGTTCACCATACCCATATCTGGTCACTTGATGGAGAGGACCATGTGCTGTCCACTCATGTGGTGATGGAAGCGAAATCGACTAGAGCAGAGGTGGTAAAGGTTAAGTCTGAACTAAAGAAACTCCTGCACGGGTATTCCATCGATCACTTGACAGTAGATATTGAATACGAGGGCGAAACCTGTGTGGCAGAAGATGCTGAGACTTCGTTATCCTGAAAGGTTTTCAATGAATAAAAAAAGCCGAAAAGTTGTTCAGCAAACTAAACGGACAATGAAAAGAGACCAGATATCATGACATCGCAGGAACGGGTTCTCGCTGCTTTTGAGTTCAAGCGTCCGGATCGTATTCCTCGGTTCGAAAGTTTCTGGGAATTTACCGAGGAATGGGCTCAACAGTTTGGTCCGTGTGAGGATATGAGCGATATTTTGATTTGGGTGCCCAATGAAGGAACGTTTCCGACACGTTCCCGGATGATGAGTGAACAAGATGGCTGGATATACAGTGTCGATCATTGGGGCAGGACCATCCGGGAAAAACCTGGGACGTATTTTGTGGAGACTTTGGAGGTCCCGATACCTGTGGGCACCGATCCCGCATTGGTGCATTTTGATCCAGCAGATATCGAGGAGCGTTATGTAAAAGCGGAGAGCGAAGAACAGACACAGAGGAATCTGGAGCGAGATAAGGCGAAGTATTGCGTGTTCGGAAAGACCGGTGGCCCCTACCTGCGAACGACCTATGTGCGGGGAGAAGAGCAGTTCCTGATGGATATCGCTGGAGATCCAGAGCTTGCCCGTGTGTTGGTGGATAAGATGGCAGATCACCTTATCGGAATAGCGCGAGAGCAAATTCAGCGATGGTCACTGAGGGATACCGGTGTTTGGATTTATGATGATATGGCTTACAATCGCAGCCCGATGTTCAGCCCTGAATCTTTTGAGAAAATTTTTCTCCCTGCCTACCGCAGAATGATAAAAGAGTATAAGGCAGCTGGGGCAAAGTATGTCTTATTGCATTCGGATGGCAATATCATGCCGATACTTGATATGCTGGTTGATGCAGGAATCGACGGCCTTAATCCATTGGAGAAGCGAGCCGGGATGGATGTTGCGACTATCCGCAGTCGCTATCCGAATCTGATTTTGACCGGAGGAATGTGTAACACGGTCACACTTGTCAAGGGCCCGGTGGAGCGTATCGAAAAAGAAGCCAAGGAGTTGATCGATTTGGGTCGAGATGGAGGGGTTGTCATTGGAACTCATTCCATCAGCCCTGAAATCCCACTGGAGCATTTTGCCATATACGATGATATCTGTCACACTTATGGCAACTTTGAGAAATCATCTTGCTGAATGGATTGCTGCAGCCAACAGAAGAATCAAAAGAGTAAGTGTATGATTCTTGAGATTATTTTTTAAAAAGAGAAGTCACTTCTTCAATCGTGCATTTAATAGGAATCCAAAATCTAAATACATTCACCGATTTTTCTTTTTCTGTATGCGGGCCTGCTTTAGGCGGCTGATGATCCGCTAACGCTTCGTCGGAGAGAGCCCGGGGTTTGTCCGACGAACTTTTTAAAGGCCCGGCTAAAGGCGGCTTCGGATTGATATCCCAGTTGATCGGCGATCTCGGCGATGGGTAGATCGCTTTCTTGAAGCCAGCCGATGGCTACATTAAAGCGCCACTGTCGAACATAGTGCATGGGCGGTTCTCCCACGAGAGTCATAAAGCGGGCGGCGAAAGCTGAACGGGACATACCGATTCGCTCCGCTAAGGTCTCCACCGACCATGGGTGAGTGGGGTAGCGGTGGATCAGTGCGATGGCTTGTCCGATCTGGCTGTCCTGCAAGGCGCCGAGCCAGCCAGTTTTGGCCAAGGGGTCATTTTCGAGCCAAGAGCGAATGGCCTGAACCACGAGAATATCAGAGATCCGTGTGATCACGGTATCACCCCCCGGTCGCATGGTTTGTGCCTCGATCATCATGAGGCGGATGGTGCTGAGGAACCATTCGTTATCCGGGGTGTTAGCTTGTGTTACAATGATCTCCGGAAGCATGTTGATAATGCGTTGGGCGGCCGGATCTTCCACCCGCACGGCTCCGCAAATCACATGTGTTTCGGTTCCTCCTCCCCCATAGTTGAGCAATTCGTAGCGCGGGCTGATGAGCTCACGTGGCAGGTCGAAGATATTTATGCTTTCCGCCTCGGGTTCGTTCTTTAGCATATGGCCGCGTCCATGAGGGATTAAGGCGAAGTCTCCGCGGCCGAGATAGTTTTTTTCTCTTCCCTCGAACTCGACCCAGCAGCTTCCCGATGTTACTACGTGAAACATCAGGCATTCCGGCATTGGCGGGAGATCGATTCCCCAGGGAGCGGTTAATTCCGAACGACAGTAAAAGGTCCCGCTCATACGGAGGGAATGGAGCGCTTCTCCCAGGGGGTCGACTGGCTGCCAGGCGTATTCGGGAGTTTTTTGGCTCATGAGCACAAAAACCAAAGTTTTGGACGAAATGTCAATTAATTGAGACTAAATGGGATATAAAATCTAAAAAAGTAATGCTAAGTTGGAGCTTATGAAAAATACAA
>JANQKU010000026.1 GCA_028280955.1 Opitutaceae bacterium | reverse complement strand
TACCACACGAATACATTTCCCGACGTTCATCAGGCTGCATCTGGTTCTGGATACACCCAACCGTCAAACCAAGAAACCGATACAAATGCCCCATCCATTCCGAGTCTCGACGAGCCAGATAATCATTAACGGTAACCAACTGAACATTCCGTGAGGTTAGCGCATTGAGGTACAAAGGAAGCGTCGCAACTAGAGTCTTCCCTTCACCCGTACTCATTTCAGCTATTCGTCCACTGTGCAGGGCGATACCCCCCATCAACTGGACATCAAAATGAACCATATCCCAAATCAATTCATGGTCACATACGTCAATTTTTCGCCCAACCATGCGACGAGCAGCATTCTTCACTGCAGCAAACGCTTCAGGAAGTAGTTCATCCAGTGTTTCACCTTCTCGAAAACGACCGCGAAACTCCTCAGTCTTCGCCTTCAGTTGCTCATCCGAAAGCGCCTGATACTCACTTTCCAGTTGATTAATACGGTCAACAACCGGTTCACATTCTTTGATGAATTTACGGTAATGACGGCCGGAAAATTTTTTGAGCAGAAACGAAATCATAGAAAAAGAGGACAATTAGCAGTGATTTGGGTCTCTTGGCAATGGACAAATAAGGCAACACTTCTGTTCCACTAGCCTCTTTTAAGGCTGAAGCTGATGGACTTTTAGCCAGCAGTTTTCTATCAACACCACTACTATTTTCCTAAAAAAGGTCTAAGAAGATTTTTTGAAATAGTCTATCGTCCGCTTCAATCCTTCCTTCAAAGGAATCGAGGGCTCCCAATTTAGGTGCTTTTTTGCCAATGAAATATCCGGTTGACGTTGCTTAGGATCATCATGTGGCAAGGGTTTATGGACGATTTTCGAGGTTGTCCCGGTAAGAGTAACCACCTGTTGCGCCAATTCGCTCATTGTGAATTCCACTGGATTACCTAAATTCATCGGCCCGATAATCTTTTCCTGATTCATAAATCGGATCAATCCATCGATCAAGTCATCGACATAACAAAAAGAACGCGATTGGCTTCCATCTCCATAAATCGTAATATCCTCACCCTTTAGAGCCTGAACAATAAAATTTGAAACCACTCTTCCATCATTGCTCAACATGCGAGGGCCATAGGTATTAAAGATTCGAACGACTCGGATATCCACCCAATTTTCACGGTGATAATCAAAAAACAAAGTCTCCGCACAGCGTTTCCCCTCGTCATAACAAGAACGCACACCGATGGGATTCACATGCCCCCAGTATGTCTCAGTTTGAGGATGTTCAACAGGATCCCCGTAAACCTCTGAAGTAGAAGCTTGCAGAACCCGGGCTCTCACGCGTTTGGCCAAACCCAATGAATTAATGGCGCCCATCACCGATGTCTTAGTCGTTTTGATGGGATTGTATTGATAATGCACGGGGGATGCGGGACAAGCCAGATTGTAGATCTGGTCAACCTCTACTTTAAAAGGATCCACTACATCGTGCCGGATAAATTCAAATTTTGGATGATCCAGAAATCCCATCACATTTTCTTTTCTTCCAGTGAAAAAATTATCTATGCAGATGACATCATGCCCCTGCGTAAGCAATCGCTCACAAAGATGGCTTCCTAAAAAACCGGCTCCGCCTGTGACTAAAATACGCATTTTTGTGGTTATTGATTGTACAAATTGATTTCCTAAAAACTAAGACATTTCTGAATCGTTACGGATTCAACGGTTTTTCATACCCTCTTCATATGTCTGGATCCACTGACGATGCCAAGAATCAAAATCACCCGTCTCGATATGTTCACGAGCCTGTCGCATCAGATCGAGATAGAAATGGACATTGTGAATGGAAAGTAGAGTGCATCCTAAAATCTCACCGGTCACCACAAGATGGCGCAAATAGGCAATCGAAAAATTTTGGCAGGTGTAATTATCCAGACCTTCAACCAGAGGAGCCTCTACATTGCGATAACGTTCATTGCGCAAATTGAGAATTCCATATGGAGTATAAACACTTCCATTTCTGGCCAAGCGTGTTGGTAGAACACAATCGAACATATCCACTCCCAAAGCCACCATTTTCAATAGTTGTGGAGGTGTTCCAAGTCCCATTGTATAACGTGGTTTATCCTCAGGCAAATACGGTATCGATGCACCTACCTGGTGTAGCATTTCGGGCTCCGGTTCACCGACACTCACCCCACCAACAGCATAACCGGGGAAATCCAGTATTCCGAGAGATTCTGCCGCCGCTTTTCTCATATCCTCAAAGGTAGACCCTTGGACAATGGCAAACAGATGATGACCGCTCTCTAGAAAACCTGATTCCCTACCGATAACCAAGCATTCCTTTGCCCAACGGTAGCTTCGATCAACCGCCCTCTGACACGCCTTCCTTTCACAAGGGAAAGGCGGACATTCATCAATTACCATCGCAATATCTGAACTAAAATCCGCCTGCAGTTTCATGACTTCTCGGGGCCCGAGAAAGACCTCTTTTCCGTCGATATGCGACTGGAAACGGATACCGTCCTTCTCAATCTTACGTAACTTCGCCAGACTGAAAACCTGAAAACCGCCACTATCGGTCAAAATCGGACCATCCCATCCCATAAACCGGTGCAACCCTCCCATTTCCTGAATCAAGTCAGAACCTGGGCGCAGCCCAAGATGATAGGTATTTCCCAATATAATCTGTGCACCCACTTCATCCAAATGACGAGGCGTCATCGCCTTAACCGTAGCCTGGGTACCCACAGGCATAAAAATAGGTGTCTCAACCATCCCATGCAACGTCTTCAGACGACCTCTCCGGGCCGAAGTCGTCTCACTTGTTTTTATCAGTTGGAAATGCGCAGCCATTCTTTTTGTCTGAAAGAGAAACTTCGCCAACAAAACTTCGAAGGCAATCCCAGAAAGTTTTGTCCTGGACAGAGTTAATTTAAAGGCATTGTGTTACCTACACTTGACCTAATTCTCGTCTGAGCATTTAATGGAGGGCTTATGCTGCTGGTTATCGATAATTTCGATTCATTTACATTCAACCTTGTTCAATACTTTGGTGAACTGGGAGTGAAACAAAAGGTCGTTCGCAATAACGAAATCACACCTGAAGAGGCACTCGCCTTGAACCCCGATCGTGTTCTGATTTCACCAGGTTCATGTTCACCAAACGAAGCCGGCGTAAGCCTCCAAATCGTAAAAGCTTTCGCTGGGTTGAAACCTCTCTTTGGTGTGTGCCTTGGCCACCAGTGCATCGGACAGCATTTTGGAGGAGATATCGTTCGAGCCGATCGATTGATGCATGGAAAAACATCTCCTGTTACACATTCAAACACAGATCTATTCCAAGGGCTCCCCTCTCCTTTTTCAGCTACCCGCTATCACTCACTATTGATTAAACGTGAGACAATACCGGAGTGTTTAGAGATCACAGCTGAGACGGTCGAAGGTGAAATAATGGGAGTCCGCCATAAAGAGTTGCCACTCTTCGGAGTTCAATTTCACCCAGAATCTATCGCCACCGAAAATGGAATGATCATCCTTAAAAATTTTCTATCTCTTTAGCAGACACCATGCGTTGCCCTAAATGTTCTTCACTCGAAGACAAAGTCATTGATTCACGAGTCAGCAAAGACGGCCTAAACACCCGGAGACGACGCGAGTGTATTGAATGTGGCACTCGTTTCACAACAACAGAACAAGTGATTCATGAAGGACTTTTTGTCATCAAACGAGATGGACGTCGTGAAGATTTTGATCACACTAAGATTCTCTCCGGACTTCGTACCGCTTGTGAAAAACGACCCATCGATATCGAACAACTCAATATGTTGATCGAAGATGTCATCGATACATTGGAAAGAAAATACGACTACGAAATCCCCAGCATCGCTATCGGCGAAAGCATCATGGAAAGGATTCGTAAGATAGATGCTATTGCCTACATCCGCTTCGCCAGTGTTTATAAGGACTTTCGTGATGTTTCCGAACTGGCCGACGAAATCAGCAATCTGAAAAAATAGATGGAAAAAATATCACAGCAGGATCTCACAAACCTTCATTTTTTGAATACCTTGTTCGCCGATCTCACCGGTTCAGATCTCTATCTAGCAAAACAAATCAAAGATGCCATCGACACTTTTTTGCTGGAAAATGAAAATCGCTCTTCTCTTAAAACTTCTTTCACTCAAGCAGTCCACAAACTAACAAATCATCATCTGGATGATACGAGATCTTCTCATGGCTTTTGTTTCTGCAATGCTTCCCCCGATGATAATCCCCTCAACCTCCTTTGGCTGAGAGCGGAAGTGTTTCAACAAATAAAACATCTTATCCATTTCAAAAAAGCCACATTGATTGTTACGAACTTGAAAAAGGCTATCTGCCCAAAAGGGAGACGATGGACACAAAAACGCCAGCAAGAATACAACGATACTCTCGTGTATTTAAGAACTTTCACTTGTGCCCGTATTCCATCACAGACCCAACTCACTCTTCTCTTCTACTGATTCAACCAAACTTATTATGTCCGAAAAAACTATCTTCAGCAAAATCATTGACCGAGAGATCCCGGCTAACATTGAGCATGAAGACGATCTCTGCATCGCTATTCATGATATCGACCCACAAGCTCCGATTCATCTTATTATTATACCCAAAAAAGTAATCCCTCGCATTGGATTGGCAGATGAAAGCGATCAATCCACCTTGGGACACCTTCTCCTGATTGCAGGCCAGATAGCTAAAAAGCTCGGATTGGACAACGGTTTCCGCCTCGTCATTAACCATGGTCCTGATGGTGGAGAGACCGTACCTCATTTACATGTTCACCTGCTAGGAAAACGAAAAATGACATGGCCTCCAGGCTAAGATTTCAAACTTGCTCAAAGCATCCATCAACTCGCTTTTGAATCCGTTTCTTCAATTCCAGAAGCATCAAAGTCGAGGAAACTTCACTAATCGAAATAGAAAGCATCGAGACCAATTGATCTGGGCTTAGAACGTTTCCACCTCTGAAACACTCCATCACTTGCTCCTCCATCTCATTAAAATTTTCACTTCCCTCCTCACTCTGATCATTCCTCTGTGCCAAAGAGGCTCTTGATACAGGAGAAAGATAGGCCAGCTCTTCTAGAATATCATCCACGCATGAGACCAACACCGCTCCATCTCGGATGAGAACATGACACCCGCTACTGCTGGTTTGGTCAATCCTACCAGGCACAGCAAAGACTTGTCGACCCTGTTCACCTGCGAACCTTGCCGTTATCATCGCGCCGCCATTGGCAGCAGATTCAACCACTACAGTCGCTAGCGATAAACCTGCAACAACCCTGTTTCTCATTGGAAATGTTTGGCGGTCAGCTCGCCTTCCAAACGGGAATTCTGAGAAAACTGCACCCTCTTCACTGATTCGCCGATAGAGATCAAGGTTTTCCGGAGGATAAATAATATCCAAACCACATCCGACAACAGCCACCGTTTTTCCTCCAACCGAAAGAGCTCCTTCGTGTGCCGCGGTGTCAATCCCTCGAGCCAATCCACTTACCACGCAAAACCCCGCACGGGCTAATTCTGCTCCCATTTTTTTAGCAATGGACTGACCATATAATGTCATGCGACGACTTCCCACAATGGCTATCGCTGGATGATCCATCCTGTATTTGCCCATACAATACAGTCCAATAGGCGGGTCATACATTTCTCTCAAAAGAGAAGGATATTCTTCATCCCCACAGGAAACAAACTCTACTCCGGATTGCTCTACTTTTTTTTCTTCTCCCTTCAAATCAAAATTTTCACGCCAATTATGTAATGTAGCACTAATTGTCGGCCCAATTTTCTGAACTGACTCTAAGGCAGAGGAGCTTGCTTCCAGAATAGCCAGAGGGTCTTCATCAAAAGCCTCCATTAAACGTTTTAGGGTGACCGGTCCGATGGACGGCAAACCATTCAGTACCATAAATGCTTGTTTCTTGGTTAATTCCCCTCTTGTCTTCATTTTAACTGCTCAAATGGCGTTCGGCAAATGGGAGAGAAGGTCAGTGGTTTTTACTGCCACCTGGCCGCAATCTCGAGCAAGTTTATCAGCTGCCCTTCCATGCCAGGCGACTGCTTGAAGAGCAGATGGTAAAGCCTTGCTCTCCCGACGAGCCATCAGCCCTCCCAACAAACCTGCCAATAAATCACCACTTCCACCGCGAGCCAATACCGGCCCCCCAAAAACATTATGATAAACCACAGCTCCATCAGAAACTCTGGTAATCGGTCCTTTAAGGCACGTCACAACACCCCATTGGTTGCAATATCGCTTCAAGGCTTCTGTCGAAGCAGGTTCTCCCGATAATCGCTTAAATTCTCCCACATGCGGCGTGCAAACAATCTCCGCCCCTTTTCGTTTTTCAGCAACAACCTCGACTACCTCAGGCATAAGCGCATCCGCATCCAAAACCAAAGGACGGGAGACGAGAGAAGCAAGATCTGCCACCAGGGCAAGTGTTTCTTCTTCCTGGCCGAGCCCCGGCCCGATCAGCAATCCCGTAGATCGGTCGACACGAGAAAGCAACAAGTGTCTGCCTTCCAAAGCCAGTGACCCATTGGGTGTTTCCGGCCAGGGAACCCACATCGCTTCAGGTGCTTGAGTTGCGAAATAAACAGCTAACGACTCGGGCACAAACCCTGTCACCAATCCAACTCCCGATTTCAATGCCGCCTGCACAGACATCAAAACAGCCCCTGGCATTGTCCGAGAACCACTCAAAATAAATAAATGACCATTCGATCGTTTATCAGAAACAGCTGGCCTCAATTGTCGCAATGGCTCCAGAATGTCTTTTGTGATGACGAATTCATCTTGAGTTGATTCATACTCTCGAGAGAAAAACCCAAGATCCAAATATCGAATACGTCCAACTACATCTGCATTCTCCGGCTCTATTAAGGGGTATTTCACAATGCCGGTCGAATAGGTAAAATCTGCTCGAAACGAAAGATCACCGGACTTATCTCCAATGCCACTGGGTAGATCAATCGCTGCTCGAAATTTGATCGACGGATTATCATTTACCAAGGAAACCATTGCTGCAGCATAGCCACGCAATGGGGGCTTAAACTGCATTCCTACAAGACCATCTAGGCAAATATCATAAGAAAGCTCCAAAGATTGAGCCATTTTCTCTCCAACTTCACTCCCATTCTGCCGATAAGGCAGCTGATATTCTATCCGAGGGCCATGTTCAGCCCACAATTCCTCAAAGGCTCTTTGGCTCAAAAGTTTCAAGGCTTCAAATCCGCAGGAAAATGCGATAACGGCCGAGGCATTTTCCATCGTCCTCAACAAATGCCTTAAGGCGATAAGAGCATCGCCACCATTGTGCCCCTTGCCAACGAGAAGAAGAAGACGCGTATTATCATGAATGGAACCTATCTCTGCAAAATCATCTAGAACTGACTCTGCCAGAGATTCTCCAGCCAGTTGCATAGCAGGCCATTCCAAAGATTCCACATCACCAAGAATCTCTTTTTCCCAGGAAACCGCTTCTCCACAAGTTAAGATTGGGTGTAGTCCATTCATTTCACTTTATTTTTCAGCTACCAACACAGCAAATGCCGTGGCCATAGATTCAGTATGCGAAAGACTGATCAAAACAGACTCTCCCCTCTTTCGAGATAAGAGTTTAGAACCTTGGTCATCCAGGCGAACCTGAGGTTGTCCGTTCGATCCGTTGATGACAGAAACAGAATGCCAGGACAACTCGGAACCAATTCCAGTGCCAAAACACTTGGATACAGCTTCTTTAGCCGCAAAACGAGCCGCCAGATGTATCGGGGGATGTTTTTTTCCCATACAATACTCCCTCTCCTCTTCAGTATAAACTTTTTCTAAAAATCTCTCCCCATGTTGCTCCAGCATATTCGCAATACGACCCACTTCGACCAAATCAACCCCTACTCCAAGAGCTTTACCCTTTCCCGATAGATTGATGTCTTCCACTTTCATTATCGATTCATTCTACCTTCTATTGCACAAGGTGGCTTGTTTTTCTCCTTGGCTTATCATTTTATAATCATACGAATGCCCATTTCCCCGGCACCGAGTTTGCGGCACAGTCGCAACATCATCTACGTCAATGCTAAGAAAAAGTGAGTTTTTAAACATACTCCTTCAATATAGCAAAACTTCACATTTGAATAGTCTCAAAAAATGACAGATCCTGCCGATCACAAAATTGCCATATGACCTCAGAGACCCAACTAAAGACCCAACCAGAAAAGCAGGAGAACATGCTCATCAACCTGGTTTTCAATATTGTTCTGCCCGCCATTATTTTATCCAAACTCAGCCCTGAAGACCGCCTTGGTCCAGTCTATGCACTCATTCTCGGGTTAAGTCTTCCATTCATATATGGCATTTATGATCTCGTAACTCGCCAAAAATGGAATTTTTTCTCTATTCTTGGTTTTATCAGCATTCTACTGACCGGCGGACTTGGTCTTCTCAAAGTCGATGGGATCTGGTTCGCCGTCAAAGAGGCCGCGATACCTTTACTACTGGGAATTGCTGTTATCGGCTCCCTTAAAACAAAGTATCCGCTGATCCGCACATTTCTCTACAACGATAAAATCATCGACGTTGAAAAAGTTCACCGCACTTTAGTCATCAGGAACAATGAAAACGCTTTTGATAAACTGTTGGTTTCCTCCACTTACGTTCTCGCATTTTCGTTTTTCCTCAGTGCCATTCTCAATTTTATTCTGGCGCGAGTGATCCTCACAAGCCCGTCGGGTAGTGTCGAATTTACACAAGAACTGGGAAAAATGACGGCTCTCAGTTGGCCCGTGATTGTCATTCCATCAACAATCGTCATGGCCTATGCCCTCTGGAGACTCTTCGCCGGAATAAAGCGACTAACAGGCCTCAGTATGGAAGATGTTTTTAAAACACCGCCACCTAAAAAGACATAAAACATCGCCAAAAAAAATGCCGATTTTCACAATCGGAAAATCGGCAAAAAGTCAGCTTACCGGAATGCTACCGTTTTTCCATTGAGACATAGTCACGTTTGACTGGGCCTGTATAAATCTGTCTAGGGCGATATATTTTCCCCTTAGGGTTGGAAGCAACTTCCTTCCAATTCGCAATCCACCCGGGCATACGTCCGATGGCAAACATAACAGTAAACATATTAAGAGGAATACCTATGGCCCGCATGACAATGCCACTGTAGAAATCAACATTCGGATAAAGCTTCCGTTCAATAAAGTAATCATCCTTCAATGCCGCACTCTCCAGATGACGGGCAATATCGAGACAGGGATCTTCAATGCCCAAACTATCCAAAAGTTCCTCACAAGCCTTTCCAATAATTTTGGCCCGTGGATCAAAATTCTTATAAACTCGATGACCAAATCCCATCAACCGTTTTCCTCCTGTCCCCGATTTAGCAGCTTCAATAAAGCGAGAGCCATCGTCTCCTTCGGCATGGATGCTTTCCAACATCTGAATAACCGCCATATTGGCTCCACCATGAAGAGGTCCCCACAAGGCACAGATTCCAGCAGCAGTAGACGCAAACAAATTAGCGCCGCTGGATGCGACCATTCTAACAGTTGAAGTGCTGCAATTTTGCTCGTGATCGGCGTGAAGCAGTAAGAGCAGATTTAAGGCACGTGATACTTCCGGTGTCGCCAGGTACTCCCGATAAGGATCAGAAAACATCATATGCAGAAAATTGTCACAATAGGGTAGCTCTATCTTAGGATATATAATCGGGAGTCCTTGGCTCATTCGATAGGAAACGGCAGCAATCGTTCTAACTTTGGAAATGGCAATAGCCGCAGCTTCTGAAAAGTTTTCCAGATCACGTTTATGATCATTTGTCGCAAGATGAGGATCATAGCATCCGAGAGAATTCACCATAGCACTGAGGATAGCCATCGGATGGGCATCCCGTGGATAACCTTCAAAAAGGTGCAGCATACGGGCATGGACACTGGCATTCTCATTAAGTGATTTGGCAAATACAGCTCTTTCTTCAGATGTCGGCAGATCCCCATATATAATGAGGAAGGCTGTTTCGACAAAATCTGAATCGAGCGCCAACTGATCAATGGGATAGCCACGGTAGCGAAGAATGCCCTGCTCTCCATCGATATATGTGACATCGCTTTGGCAAGAACCAGTGTTCCCGTAACCTTCATCATAGGTGATACAGCCACTTTGGTTGCGAAGTTTTCTCGCATCAACAGCTGTTTCACCTTCCGAACCAACAATCATTGGCAGAGAATATTCCTTATCTTTTATTTTTAAAATAGCATCATTCGACATAATCAAAAAATCTGGAGAGGGCTGAGCGAATGAAGAACAAGAATCGGCTATCAAACCGATTAAAACCGCTAATCACTCAAACTATACACTTTGAGTGTAAGTTTGGGTGTTGTAAAGAGGATGTGGCCTTTCACATGCGGAAAAGATCATTTTTGCACTCCAAATTAAGCTACCTAATATCTATCTTAATTTAAACTCATAGACAAAGCTCTGCAAAATTGCGGTAAAGTTGGAGACCTTTCGCCTGGCTCTTTTCCGGGTGAAACTGCGTGGCAAAACATTTTCCACTTCCTATGGCACTGACAAAGCGACCTCCATAATCCGTAGTCGCTAGAATCAAATCCGGGTCTTCCGGAACCACATAATAACTGTGAACGAAGTAAAATTGATCCTTCCCAGAGGATAACCCTTTACTAAGAGGGCTGTCTTTCTGTTCAAAACGAATCTGATTCCAACCCATATGAGGAATCTTGTATTCTTTCGGTCGATCAAAACGAACAACCTTACCGGGGAAAATACCAAGCCCGGAAACGCCACCTTCTTCCGAAGTTTCAAATAACGCCTGCAAGCCGATACACACACCCAGAAAAGGTCGTCCAGATCCAATCCATTTACGGATTGCGACATCCAGTCCTGCCAATCTCAGGGGTCCGACACAGTCACCCAGAGCGCCAACTCCGGGTAAAACGACTCCATCGGCTCCATCAAAACCAGAACTGTCAGTGACAATCTCAACCTGTGCGCCGACAGACTCAAGAGCCTTGGAAACACTTTTGAGATTACCCATTCCATAATTTATTAATGCAATTTTTAAAGCCATACCTAATCCTCCGGTAGATATTTTTCATATCAACCTCAGTGAATACTGTTTCGCTCACAAAAAACACTCAGGTCAAAAGACCTTTGGTCGAAGGCAGTTCGCCACTCGTCCTCGGATCAATCTGACTGGCATGATCTATCGCACGCCCAAGACACTTCATCACACACTCAACGGCATGGTGAGGCTCTTCTCCATACTCAAGATTTACATGGAGATTCGCTCCCAGGCTGTTGGCCAGCGCACGGCAGAATTCTTTGATCAGCAAAATGTTGAAATCGCGAACGTAGGAATTCTTCACTTCCACCCTGTAAAGCAATAAAGGCCGGTTACCCAAATCGACTGCAATTCGAGCCAAACATTCGTCCATTGGTAAAATAAAAAACCCATAACGGCGGATACCCAGTTTATCTCCGAGAGCTTTTTTAATAGCTTCACCCAAAACCAGGCCAACATCCTCAACGGTATGGTGATAATCAACTCCAAGATCACCTTTCGCCTCTACCTGAAGGGCAAAGAGGCCATGTCTGGCAAAAAGCTCGAGCAAGTGATCAAAAAAAGGGATACCTGTTTGAATCGACGACTCACCCGGTCCATCCAGATTTATTTGGAGAGATATTTCAGTTTCCGCAGTCTTGCGACTGACAGATGCTATACGGTCGTTTGCCATGAATTTAGTACTTCGTTGAGAATCTGCATTTCAGATTCTGTGCCCACAGTGATCCTCAAAAAAGAAGAGGTCAAGACGTGACTCCCGAAGTGTCGAACCAGAATTTTATGGGAATAAAGGTAGTCAAACAAAGATTTCGCTACCTCTTCATTGGCTTCTCCTTTTACATTTTTCGGCTCCAGAAAAAAGAAATTCGTCTGAGAAGGATACACAAACCAATCTTTTTCCTGAAATTTCACCTGATATTTATTCCGAGTTTCTTTTATCTTTCCGACCGTGCTTTGGAAATAGGTTTGATCTTCAATCGCAGCAAGAGCAGCCGTCTGCGAAAGACGACTGACATTGTAGCTGTCCCGGACCCGATCGAGAAAACCGATAGTTTCTGGTGATGCCAACGCATAACCCACTCTGATGCCTGCCAGACTATATGATTTTGAAAAAGTTCTCGTGATGACTAATCGAGGATAACGCCTAAGCAAATCTATGGCGCTTTCATGAGCAAAGTCTACGTATGCTTCATCCACTACTAGAAGACCTGAATGAATTTTCAGAATTTTTTCGATTTTCTCATTTCCAAACCCGACGCCTGTTGGAGCATTTGGGGAGGTCAACAGAAACAATCCTGAAGAGCAGTTTTTGATCTGCTCAATCGGCAAAGCCATTTCTCGCTGAAATTCGATGACTTCAGTCTTTCCATTTTCGATTCCAACCAGAACAGGGTACAATGAATAGCTGGGGAAGCTTAGTCCCACTGCTCCACCAACGCCTCCAAAGGCTCGAATAAGCAAATTCAGAATATCATCCGAGCCGTTGCCTATGATTACCTGATTCGAGTCCAAAGAATGAAGCGCCGCAACTGCCTCTCTCAATCGAGAACTCGTCGGATCAGGATACAATCGTAAGGTGCTGCCAGCCAATTCTTGTATCGCTTCGGTAACCTTTGGGCTCGGAGGATACGGATTTTCATTGGTATTAAGCTTTATCCATTCCTCACCACTCGGTTGATGCCCTGGCGTATACGCTTCGAGCTTGCGGATATGAGGCTGCACCAAATCTGATATTCTTACCTCATTCATTTTTCCCAAGACGAATTTCGACAGATCGCCCGTGCGCTTCCAAATCCTCGAGCTTACTGAACGCTCTGACAACAGAGGCCGCTTTGGAAAGACTCGTTTTATCATAACGGATCACACTCGAACGACGCATAAAATCTTCGACACGCAAGCCACTGGAAAAACGACCTGCGCCTCCAGTCGGCAGCTCATGACTGGGGCCTGCCGTAAAATCTCCTAGCGCCGTGGCAGACCATTTCCCCTGCATGATTGCGCCTGCGGTGGTAATCAATTGCGTCAAAACCTTTTGATCTTTCTCTTTTACTTCTAGCTCCAAGTGCTCTGGAGCAACATAATTGGCCACCTCAGCCGCCTGTTCCAACGAATCCACCAAAATTGTAAGAAATCCATTTTTCAGAACAGATGAAATAAGTGCTTTCCTCGGTAATATTTTCAATTGCTCACGGAGGCATTTCTGCACCTCGTTTACGATCGATACTGAAAGTCCAATGAAATAAATCTTTTCCCGGCCTGAACCGTGTTCAGCCTGGGCCAGGAGATCAGCAGCTATAAACGAAGGATCTGCCGAATCATCCGCAATGATCATAACTTCACTTGGGCCGGGTAACAAATCGACCCCCACTCGCCCATAAACCTGACGCTTGGCCTCCACCACATACGCATTACCTGGACCAAATATTTTTACAACTGGTTTGATCGAAGCAGTACCATAAGCCATCGCTGCCACAGCGGGGATTCCACCCACACGATAGACTTCATTGACACCAGCGATATGCAATGCTCCCAAAACGCCATCACTTACATTTCCCTTCTTATCACAAGGGGTGAAAACAGCTATTTCGGGAACTTTCGCTACTCGCGCCAAACCACAAGTCATAACAACTGTGGAAACTAATCCATTGGGGATGTAGATACCGACTCTTCCTAACGGATAATAATTTTCTCCTACTTGAGCGCCATGAATGTTTCGAGTTGTCCAGTCTTTGGGCAAACACTCTTTATGAAAGTTTTTCACACATTTCAATGATTCTCGGATAGCCGCGCGGGCCGATTGATTCAATCGGCGAGCAGCCTTTTCCAATTCCTCAGGTGAGACTTGAAAATGCGCCGGTTGCAAATTAGCCCGATCAAATTTCTTTATAAACTTACAAACAGCTTTGTCTCCATCAGATCGAACTTCCTCGATAACCGTCGAAACACTGTTACGTAAAGTAGATGGAACCTCAGCAGCCGCGCAAAACGTCTTGAGAGTCTGCCAAAAACGACGAGATGAAAATAAAATCTTTTTCATGTATCCAAATTTAAACGAAGGCACATCAGCTTGAGCCCCTCTCTTATGATAAAAACCAGGTACTCCCTTCAATCCCAAAAGATAACCTCTTAATCCCTCTTTTAATTTTGTCTTTAGACACAGGTGATCAAGGAGATTTCCTGGATGAGAACATCGGTACCTCAAAGAAATCTTCGTCAAACGTTTCGTTCAAGGTAATCCGGTCAAATTCTATCGTGCTGCTGGTTCCTTCGACCACCGTAATAATCTTTTTCGGAAATCGAATACCTTCAACCATTATCTCACCTTCTTCGTAGATCAACCCACCTGCTTCAGTTTTCGTCATGACTAAACAACCCGTATCAATATCAAAGAAACGAATAAATGAAATCGAAGGACTGTGTATGAATGCCAATTTCGAACAGAGTCTTCCTTCCACCTCTTCCTCACCCAACCATTCAACCCGGCCGCCCTTTTTCTCAATTCCTTTAAAAAAATTCAAGGCCTCCCAGGTATTCGCCTGTAATCGTCGAATCTGATTCGCATTCAACATCGTGGCATACTGATGCGACTCATTACCTACTTCTTCAACTTTCTTCCAACCGTCATAGTAGCTTAAAGCAGTGATCTCTTTCACCTCACCCACCTGGATAGTAATTTTCTGCAAAGCTGGCTGCATGACGACAATAGTTACCTTACCTATCATCCCATCCTCCGTTTCAGTTTTAAAAGTTCCTTGAAAATGAATGGACTGGACCGCTTGTAAGGCTATTTCCTCCCCGACAAATGCTCTGGCCTTCGTGATTATCTCGTCGACTGATTCTCTAGCATCGGCCACACCACTGCTTCCTACCAGTCCAATGAGTATCGCCCAAAATCGAAACCGGCTCAAAAAAGTCAGAACGATAGCCCATGTATTCATAGAACCCATTTCACTCATCTTCAAAATCACTCCCACTCAATCGTACTGGGGGGCTTCGAACTCAAATCGAGACAAACTCGATTAACCCCTTTTACCTCATTGATAATACGACTTGAAATGGTGCGAAGCAAATCATTAGGCAATCGAGCCCAATCGGCTGTCATTGCATCAGCACTTTCAACAGCTCTGATGGCAATTGCATAATCATAAGTGCGTTCGTCTCCCATCACTCCCACCGAACGAACTGGCAATAAAACACAGAAAGATTGCCACAGTTTATAGTAATAGCCCGACTTCATCATCTCTTCCTGGAGCACTGCATCTGCATTTCTCAAAATTCTGAGTTTCGCTCGGGTAATCTCACCCAAGACACGAACACCCAATCCTGGGCCTGGAAACGGCTGACGCCAAACAACCTCTTTCGGAAGCCCCAAAGCAGCGCCCAAGACACGAACTTCGTCTTTGAACAGTTCACGCAACGGTTCGAGAAGCTTGAGTTTCATTTTTTTGGGAAGCCCTCCAACATTATGGTGACTTTTAATAAGGGCGGCCTGATTTCCTCCAATGGCCACACTCTCAATAACATCTGGATACAACGTTCCCTGAGCCAGAAAATCGGCCGAACCAATCGACTTAATCGACTTATAGAAAACCTCCACAAAAGTTCTTCCAATAATCTTTCGTTTTGTTTCAGGATTTGTCACACCACGCAGTTTCCGCAAAAAAAGGGCTCCTGCTTTTTCGACCCGTAAATCGATCTTAAAGTTCCTTTTGTATAGATCGATCACGTATTCTCGTTCATTCAACCGCAACAAACCGTTATCCACAAATATACACGTCAACTGGGATCCTATCGCTCGGTGAATTAGAGCGGCCGCAACAGAAGAATCCACTCCGCCACTCAATCCAAGTATTACCCGGCTATCTCCCACTGTTTTCCGGATATTCTCCACAATCTGAGAAATAAGATCAGACATCGACCAGTCTCCCTTACATCTACATACCTTCTTCAAAAAATTGTTAACAATCTCTATCCCCTTATCCGTATGATGCACTTCAGGGTGAAACTGAAGCCCGTAAAATCTGCGATCCACGTCCTCGACTACCGCAAACTCTGAGTTTTCCGTTTCAGCAATTATCTTGAAGCCTTTCGGCAGTTTGATCACACGATCGCCATGCGAATTCCAGACTTTGAGCTTTCGAGGCAATCCCTTGAACAGAGCATTTGCACTTTTGATCTTTAAATACCCATGCCCATATTCTCGGTGAGTGCTATTGGCTACTTTTCCCCCCAGACAATGAGCCATAAGTTGCAAGCCATAACAGATCCCCATTACCGGAACACCTAACTTGAAAATTCCCTTATCCGGAACGGGTGCCTTAGGTGAAAGAACACTTGATGGCCCACCTGATAGGATAATTCCCACGACACCGTCCGCCTTCAAAACTTTTGCAGGTGTCGAATAATGATAGATCTTCGAATAAACGGAACACTCCCTAATCCGGCGAGCAATTACCTGCGTGTACTGTGACCCAAAGTCGAGAACGGCTATTGTCTGGTGCATAAAGCAGATGAAAAATATAAAAAATTAGTTTTTTGGCAAGAAGGACCATCGCCAAAGAGTATGATTTTACTGCCAAACGATAGAAGCAGTTTAGAATTTCAGCTTTTGGTTATTAAATTTACATTGAGGACATTTACATTCCTCAGTGCCTATCTTTGCACTGTATAGTTTATCACACCGGATACAGTGAAAAATCACCTTCCGTCTCTCAGCATCGTAGAGTCTACGATCGCGGATATCATAGTATAGCCATAAACCGAAGACCAAAACAAAGGCACTGACGGTATAAATAATGGCTCCTAAAGTAAGGTTAAGCGTAAACACAAAAAAATTAGCGCGTCAGAAGCTATTCTGAACGCGCTAAGCTGGTTTGAAAAGCAATTATAAACTATTTTTCAGGAGCGTTCTCTTCAGTTTCCTCGGAAGTTTCGGCTTCGACGACTTCAACCTCTTCAACCACTTCTTCTTTCGCGACCGGAGCCTCCGACTTCGCTTTCGTCGTCGCCTTAGCTTTTCCGCGACTACGACGTGATTTACGATAACCTTCGTCATCTGCGCCTACAAATTCAATCAAAGCCATTTCAGCCGCATCTCCAATTCGCCTATCGCCTAATTTGTAGATACGGGTGTAACCACCGTTACGATTCACAAAATCAGAAGCCTTTTCATCAAAGAGAATGTTGAGTGCTTCCTTATTACGAAGGCGTGCCATGGCAATACGACGAGCGTGTAAATCACCTCTTTTGGCCAAGGTAATGATTTTCTCGATAAACGGGCGCAAAGCCTTCGCCTTCTTAAGAGTAGTCCGAATGCGACCTGATTGAATAAGAGAGGATGCCAGATTCGCCAAAAGAGCACTTCGGTGCTCTTTGGTTACACCCAGTTGGTTACTGTGTTTTCTATGACGCATTGCAAAATCTGCTTTCCGTTAAATTTCTTTTTTAAGGTCGATCAAGCGCTCATCGAACTTCATTCCAAGAGAGAGACCGAGATCTTCTAACTTGTCCTTGATTTCATTGAGAGATTTCTTTCCGAAGTTACGGTATTTGAGCATTTCCTGCTCACTCTTCATCGCCAATTCACCAACAGTGGTAATATTCGCGTTGTTCAAACAGTTAGCCGCACGAACGGACAGTTCGATTTCATTCACGCTCATATTGAGCAGCTTACGTAGCTTATTCTGTTCCTCGCTGACTTCAGCGCCTTCATCTTCAAATTCAAATTGTTCTTCGCTCACGCGATCAAAGACATCGAGGTGATGTTTCAGAATCGACCCAGCTTGTTTGAGAGCATCATCGGGAGTAATCCGGCCATCAGTCCAAATCTCCAAAAGTAACTTATCATAGTCCGTTATCTGTCCAACACGGGTATTCTCGACCACGTACTTAACCATCGAAACAGGACTATAAAGCGAATCGATCGGAATCACACCAATTGCCTGATCTTCCTTCTTGTTATTGCTCCCCGGGCAATAACCACGACCAATGCCGATTTCCACTTCAGCCGTAAAACGCTGTTCACTATCCAAAGTGCAGATTATTTGCTCAGGATTAATTACCTGAATATTGGCATCCTCTTGGATATCCGCAGCCGTGACAGTCCCCTGACGAGTGACATCGATCAACAGCTTTACCGGCTCGCGTTTACTCGAGATGAAAAGGATCTTCTTCAGATTGAGAACGATATCCGTAACATCTTCCGCGATCCCATCTACGCTTTGAAATTCATGGTCGACTCCTTCAATCTTTACCGAGGAGATAGCTGCTCCTTCGATTGAGCTCAAAAGGACTCGGCGAAGTGAATTTCCTATGGTATGCCCATAGCCAGCCTCAAAAGGCTCAGCGATAAATGTGGCATATGTGTCGGTGGCTCCTTCTTCGACTTTGACCAGACGGTTGGGCAATTCGAATTTTCCTATACGTTTTGGCATGGCAGGTTATTTTTTCGGGCTTGAAGTATTACTGGTATCCGAGGGGTCTAGCAGTCCACTTCGGTGTGTTTTTTAAAAGAGTAAACGATTAGAATCGGCTATAAAATTCAACAATCAGCTGTTCATTAATGCTCTGATCCATTTCTTCACGAGTCGGAAGCCTGTTTACGACTCCCTTGAACGTGTCATCGTGACGGGTCATCCATTCGGGTACGTTGCGTAGACGAGTTTCTTCGAGACTTCGAGTGGCCAACTGGCGGGAAGATGTTGCTTCTCTAATTTCAATTTCATCTCCGGCTTTAATGGCACAACTTGGAATATCTACTTTGTGACCATTTACACGAACATGACCATGGTTCACAAATTGACGGGCTGCCTGACGAGTACGTCCGTATCCCAAAAGATAGACAACACTGTCCAGTCGTGTTTCTAACATCTGCATAAAACGTTCACCGGTAACGCCACGTTCACGTTTAGCAGCCTCAAAAGTACGCCGAAATTGACGTTCCAATAAACCGTACATATAACGCAACTTTTGCTTTTCGGCCAATCCAACAGCGTATTCGCTTTGTTTGCCACGCCGTGCACGGGGACCATGAACACCTGGTTTGTAGTCGCGTTTTTCAAGCGCTTTGCAAGGACCGAAGATCGGTTGACCAAAGCGGCGACTAATTCGAGAAGTGGGACCAGTATAACGAGCCATAAGAAAAAAGGAAACTAGTAGTTTTAAGTTAAATTAAACCCTCCGGCGTTTTGGCGGACGGCATCCATTATGAGGGATCGGGGTGACATCAATGAGAGAAAGAATTTCCAGACCAACTGCCTGAAGAGCACGAATTGCAGAATCACGTCCCATCCCAGGGCCCTTCACTTTCACAATGACCTCTTTTAATCCATGGGCCATCGCTGCACGAGCAGCATCCTGTGAGACAACCTGGCCGGCATAAGCCGTGGACTTACGCGATCCACGAAAGTTCATCTTACCTCCACTCGACCAGGAAATAACATTACCTTTTTCATCAGAAATCGTGACAATCGTATTATTAAAAGTCGCTACGATATTGACGATACCTGTGGTGATATTTTTGCTTCCCTTTGCCTTGCGGATTTTGACAGCGCCCAGTTCTTCTTTTAAAAGATCTTCTGCGGTGGGAGCTTTTTTAATGGTAGGAGCTTGCTCTTCAGCAGACACTTCTTCTGAAGCTTCTGCAACAGTCTCTGCTGGAGCTTGGGGAGTTTCCTCTACTTCTGGTTCGGTAGCGGGTTTTGCAGTTGGTTTTTCTTCGGACATGTATCTTTAAAGTATTATTTCCGAACGATCCCGACAGTGCGACGTGCACCTTTACGGGTTCGGGAGTTTGTACTGGTACGTTGACCACGAACAGGTAAACCTCGACGATGGCGAATGCCTCTATAGCAATTAACTGCTTGAAGCCTTTTCAAATTCCCGGCGACTTCTCGACGAAGATCTCCTTCGAGAGCAATCTTACGCTCGGCAACAGCTTCCATCAATTGATTGATCTGTTCTTCCGTAATGTCATTCGCCTTCATAGCAGGGTTTATCCCGGCCGCTTCGAGTAATTCAACTGAGCGTGTGGGGCCGATCCCGTAAATATATCTAAGGGAGTATTCGATTTTCTTATTTCCTGGAATGTCTACACCGAGTAGTCGTGGCACAGTCTGTAATGTTTAAAGTTAATGGATTGGTTAGATTTGATAAAATTAATTGTTCTTACTTCTTCAGTTTAGAAATTTTCGAGCCTACCGCAGCAACTGTGAGGACTTCCGGATCACCATCTGTCACCAGAACAGTGTGTTCAAAATGGGCAGATGCTTTCCTGTCTCGGGTGACAACAGTCCAGCCATCATCAAGGATTTTCACCTCCGGGCGACCCAAGTTAACCATTGGCTCTATGGCCAAAGTCATTCCTGGTTTCAAACGTGGCCCAGTCTTTTTTCGGCCAAAATTTGGAATTTGAGGCTCCTCATGCATACTCACTCCTACTCCGTGCCCGACAAAATCCCGAACGATAGAAAAACCATGAGATTCCACATACTTTTGAATCGCATGAGAAATATCACCCACTCGAGAACCAACTCGAGCCTGTTCAATGCCTCTATAGAGTGATTCTTCTGTGACTTTCAAAAGCTCTTCTTTTTCCTGGGACAGCTTTCCCACTGAGACGGTATAGGCATTATCTCCGATGTAACCTTTATAAGAAACAACCACATCTAAGACAACAATATCACCATTCTGGATGATTCTGTCTACCCGACCAATTCCATGGACAACCTCGTCATTGACAGAAATGCAAGTGTACGAAGGGAAACGGCGGGAACCAACCTGATATTGATAACAAGCGCTCTTTGCTCCTTTTTCCATCAACAAACTTTTGGCGATTTGATCGATCTCAAAGGTATTAGCACCTTCTTGAACATGCGGCTTCAATTCGGCCAACACCTCTGCGGCGATTCGGCAAGCTGCACGCATTTTTTCGATCTCAGAGTCTGATTTAATTGGAATCATGAGGCAAACTGGAACCTTTCACTCTTCTCCTGAAGGAAAGCGAGCAGAGCCTCCTTCGACACAACTTCAACTAAAGCACCCTGATTACGGTAATAGCCAGATAATGTTTTCCAGGGGGAATCTGTTTCGTCTGACGCCTCGGAGGCCTCCAGAACGAAAATGATGTCAAACGTCTGTTCACGCGCCTCAAGCCATTCATCTAAAACCTGTGCTTGAGAGACATTTGAAGGAAACCCTTCGAGAACAAACCCCTGGTTAACTTTACTTGACCAGAACCATCGCCGCCAAATTGCTAATGCTGTTTCATCTGGGACAGTAAGGCCCGAATCAAGACTCCTTTGGCAAATTGCACCCAAGGGCGTCTTTTTCTCAGCTTCAGCTCGATAAACGGTATCTGAAGAAATAAAATGACAATTCAAAGAACGAAAAGAATCGACCAGGGAACCTCGGAAAGGCCCTGACGATCCTATGATAAGTATTTTGGCTCGTGAGAACTCATGAGCCGAAAGGGTTTGGGGAATGTCACGCATTTCCCTCCATGTAAAGACCGAAAGTTAGATTCCTTTCAAAACCCATGCCAAGATTCCCACTAAAAAGATAATTCCAACAACCAGATAAAGAGCTCCAACATTCTTGAACTCTGTCGCTTCTGCCAGAGTATTCCCCGCAGGAGCAGCACTCCGCCCACGCATTCTGCCCTTTTTCAGGAACCCATCATAATGACGTTGCAGGAGAAACGTTTCAATTTGACGCATCGTATCCAATAACACCCCAACTGTGATCAACATACCCGTTCCACCAAAGAAAATCGCGATACGCATGGGGACATTGAGCGAAAAAAGAAGGACATCCGGGAAAATCGCGACAGCTGTCAAAAAGATAGCTCCAGCCAAGGTGAGGCGAGTCATGGTGAAATCGAGGAACCGAGCTGTTGGTTCGCCTGGGCGAATCCCCGGGATATAGCCGCCGTATTTCTTCAAATCATCAGCCATCTGGATGGGTTTAAACATAACGGAGACCCAGAAATAACTGAAAAAGAGGATCATCCCTCCAAAAACAGCATAGTAAGTGATGCTTCCTCTCACAAAAATCGACGAAAACTCAGTCAAAAACCTCAGATCAAAAGCGGCGCCAAGCTGAGAAAGGATCTGCTGAGGAAACATTAAAATAGCGCTGGCAAAAATGACGGGCATGACTCCGGAGTAATTAACCTTCAACGGAATAAAAGAACTCTGTCCGCCGAAGACCTTACGCCCGACAACCCGCTTGGCGTATTGGACCGGAATCTTTCTCTGAGCCTGAGTCACAGCAACGATTCCAGCAGTAACCACAAAGAGCAATAGCAACATCAAAACCGCTGTAGGAGCATCCAAACGGTCCACCCCAACCGGAGCAAAAAATAAACGGTAAGTAGCCGCCGCCGCACCAGGTAAATCAGCCAAAATACCCACAGTGATCAAAATAGAGATTCCATTTCCGAGACCACTTTTAGTGATTTGCTCACCCAACCACATGAGTAGCATTGTTCCAGCTGTCAGGATAATCGTCGAATTGATCAGAAAAGATAACTGTCCGCTGATCACTATTGGCCCATAGACATTTATATCATACCCGGGGAAAAGTTGTGCTGGATTTCCCAAGGCGACAATCAACATAATGCCCTGCACCAGGCAAAGCCCCAACGTAGCATAACGGGTGTACTGAGTGATTTTCTGGCGACCGACATCGCCCTCCTGCTGAAGGCGACTGAGTGATGGAACGACCGCAGTCATCAACTGGAAAATAATGGACGCACTGATATAGGGCATCACACCCAACGCGCAGACAGCTCCTTTGAGTAGAGCCCCACCCGTAAACATATTATATAATCCGACAATGCTGCCTCCCCCCGCAGCTGTTGTCGCTTGAAAGTATTCCTGCAGTGGACCCGAGTCCAATCCCGGCAAAGGGATACTGGCCCCTACCCTAGCGATGAAAAGGAGAGCCAGAGAATAAAAGATCCTCGCCCGAAGGTCTGGAATCTTGAGACAGTTAGTAAAAGCAGAAAGCATTATATTTTGTGAATACTAAGATTCCTCGGATGAAGGAATAATAGCCTCTCCTCCAGCCTTTTCGATTTTGGCTTTGGCAGAAGCAGAAAATTTAGCAGCTGTGATTTTTAAGCCACGGTTGATCTCTCCGTTTCCCAGAATTTTAATCAAACTATCCGTAGAGCGGATGAGACGGGCTGATTTCAATACTGCTGCATCAACTTCGGTGATCGAAGGATCCAGTTTTTCGAAATCACTCAAATTAACCGTTTCATAGTTAGTCCTGAATTGGTAATTGTTGAAACCTCTCTTAGGCAGTTTCCGATAGAGAGGCATTTGCCCACCTTCAAATCCAATGCGGATTCCTCCACCGGAACGAGCAGTCTGGCCCTTACCTCCACGCCCGGAAGTCTTACCATGTCCACCACCTTCTCCGCAGCCAACACGCTTGCGACGGTGGGTAGCTCCAGCTACATTTGTAAGTTCGTGTAATCTCATTATATCAGACTTCCTCTTTTTAATTAACTGTTTTTCCGGATCTTCCGGAAATCTTCTGCCAAACGAAGTTTTTTCAATCCGTTAAGAGTAGCGTGAACAACCGCGATATGGTTGTTCGAACCGAGAGATTTCGAAAGAACATTCTTTACCCCTGCAGCCTCAAGGACAGCGCGCACACCACCACCGGCAATGATGCCCGTTCCATTAGTCGCCGGACGTAAAAGCACCCGGCCGCCATCAGCTTGACCGATGACTTCATGCGGGATCGTCTCCGGTTTGATCCGGACTTCAATCATGTTCTTGCGAGCTTGTTCAGATCCTTTGCGAATCGCTTCAGGAACTTCATTTGCCTTACCATAACCAACGCCGACTCGGCCTTTTTGGTCACCTGTGACAACGAGGGATGAAAAACTGAAACGTCGTCCACCTTTCACGACCTTCGCACATCGATTGATGAAAACAACTTTTTCGAGGAATTCAGACTCCGTTTCTTCAACTGGATTCTTTGTATTTCTATTTCTTCTTGAATTATTCATGGGCTATTAGAACTCCAGGCCAGCTGAACGAACGGTGTCTGCAAAAGTTTTCACACTTCCGTGGTAAAGACGACCATTACGGTCAAAAACGACTTTTGCAATGCCAGCTGCTTTCGCTTTGTCTGCAAACGCTTCACCAAATGCTTTGGCACCTTCAATATTTGCAGAGATTTTTTTGGCTTTCAAGTCACCATTTAGGCTGGAAAGAAAGACCAGTGTCTTCCCTTCAGTATCGTCAATGCACTGCGCGTAGATATGTTTGTTGGTGAAGCAAACAGAAAGGCGTGGACGTTCCGAGGTGCCCGAAACCTTTTTGCGAATGCGCCAGCGACGCTTTTGCAGCAGTTTATTTTTATGCTCTATCTTCATGCCGAAATTCTGTATTTTTAGTAAACTTAATTTGAGTTATGAACAGGAGAATAGACTATGCAACAGTCTTACCTTCCTTCCGGCGAACGTATTCACCTACGATTCTGACTCCCTTACCCTTATACGGCTCCGGAGGATAGAAACTTCTGATATCAGCAGCAACAGCCCCAACCTTTTGCTTATCGATCCCTTCGACCTTCAGCTTGGTATTTTCTGTGACTATTACCTGAATACCTTCAGGAATCTTATATTCTATGGGATGAGAATATCCCAGGCTTAGATCGAGAATCGATCCTTTCAAAGCTGCGCGAAAACCGACTCCATGAATTTCCAATTCTTTGGAATAGCCTTCTGAAACTCCATGAACTAAAGATGCAATAATAGAACGAGAAGTTCCATACATAGCACGGGCTAAGCGTGAATTTCCAATCGGGCTGACCACAATTGTCTCATCTTTTACTTCAAAGCTGACAACGGGTGGGAATGACTTTGCATTCTTTCCCTTTGGTCCTTCGACACTGACAGTAGTACCATCGATGGTAATTTTAACATTGGCCGGGATGGCCACGGGATTTTTTCCAATTCGACTCATCTCGATTGTCTCCTTACCAAACGTTACAAAGAATTTCGCCGCCCAACTTATTTCGACGGGCCTTGCTTCCAATCATCAACCCTTTGGAGGTTGAAAGAATATTTATACCCAAGCCATTAAGAACACGTGGGATTTCTGTCGAATTGGTATAGAGTCGGCGACCAGGTTTGCTGACACGATCAATCCCATTGATCGCCGAAACACCATCGATGTACTTAAGTGTCAGCACTAGGGTTTTATGACCTCTCTTGTCCGTTCCTTCAGAAACATCACTGACAAAGCCCTCCTCCTTAAGGATCAAAGCCATGGCATGCTTCATTTTAGAGTGCGGGCAGACGCATTCATCTCGTACTGCCCTGGAAGCATTACGTACCCGAGTAAGAAAATCACTGATAGGATCTGTCATTGTTTCGTTCTTTTTGTATCAAGGCAGATGATATCCAAACTTCTGCCATCTTTAGTTTCTTTCAAATTTTTGTTTATCGTTACCAAGAAGATTTAGTGACACCGGGAATTTTCCCATCCAGAGCAAGCTCACGGAAGGTAAGCCGCGAAAGGCCAAAACGTCCGATATAAGCCCGGGGGCGACCTGTGACAGCACAACGATTACGTACACGGATAGCCGATGAATTGCGAGGCAACTTGGAGAGTTTACGTTGAGCCGTAAAGAATTCCTTGTCCGATGTCTCAGGATTCGCAAGAATCGCCTTTAATTCCGAACGCTGAGCCGCATATTTTTCGACCAGACGACGACGGCGAATATTTTTTTGTATAGCTGATTTTTTGGCCATTTTGTTTTTTTATGCAGCGCTACTTTCAGGGCGCCGGAATGGCATCCCTAAATGACTCAAAAGCTCATGAGCTTCCTCATCTGTTTTAGCTGTTGTTACAATGCTTATATCCAACCCGGCAATACGCTGTTTGTGAGATTCAAACGCAATTTCCGGAAAAATGGTAATGTCCGCGATACCAATCGAGTAATTTCCGTTCCCATCCATTTTGGGAGAAAGACCTCGGAAATCTCGGATTGTCGGCAGTGAAATACTAACCAAACGATAAAGGAAATCATACATCCGATCTCCTCGCAAAGTGACTTTGCATCCAATCGGCATTCCTTCCCGCAGTTTAAAATTCGCGATGCTCTTTTTTGCTTTTGTCGCAACAGCCTGCTGACCGGCAATCATACTCATTTCGCGAATGGTGTCTGTCAAAACACTCTTGTCAGCCGTTGCACTGATCCCACTATTGATCACAATCTTTTCAATCTTAGGAACCTGATGGGCATTCTTATACTTTCGGCTCTTCATAAGAGCCGGAAGCGTCTCTTCTTTATAAAATGTTTTTAAATATGGTGCACTCATTTTTCGAAGTCAGATTTCCGGCCTGACAATTGTATCTATAGGATCGAGTTGCTGTCTTATTTTTTTGCCAAACCACTTTTCTGCTGACGAGCGTCAAAGGTGGATGCGAGCATCAAATTGGATAGATGGATGGAGCCTTCGCGCTCAACAATGGCTCCTTCCGGGTTTTCTTGAGTTTTCTTTTCATGGCGTTTGATCATGGCTACACCTTCCACTACACCACGATTTTTTTTCGAGAGAATTTCGAGCAGTTTACCTCTCTTACCTTGGGCAGCACCACTGATTACAACGACTTCGTCGCCACGTTTTACATGTGTCTTCATTTTAAAGAACCTCCGGGGCTAATGATACAATCTTCATGAATTGTTTCCTCAATTCACGGGCGACCGGTCCAAAGATTCTGGTACCCCGGGGATTTCCCGTTGCATCAATAATCACGACCGCGTTGCTATCAAACCTCAAGTAACTACCATCTGCACGCCGAATAGGGGCCTTGGTTCTTACGACGACAGCACGAGCGACTTCGCCCTTTTTAACACTCGCCTCAGTATTACTTTCTTTCACATTGACGACAATAACATCTCCAACGCTAGCGGTTTTCTTCTTTTGACCAAGCCGCCGAATCATCGCAACCTTACGTGCTCCGGTATTATCAGCGACTTCTAAAACTGAAAGTAGTTGTATCATAGTAAAATTTTACGCCTCACTTTCAAGTTCAGAGGTTTCTGCTGCTGGCGCAGCTATCACTGAAAGATCAGGTGCAACCTCCAGCACTTTTACGATTCTCCAGCACTTCAGTCGACTGATAGGGCGAGTCTCCATAATTTCAACACGGTCGCCCGGTTTCGTCTCATTCTTTTCATCATGCACATGAAGAACGGTCTTCCGGTTAATCACTTTTTGATACCGTGGATGAGGAATCTTGTAAGAGACGGTTACCTTGATCGACTTGTCTCCCATACGACTGGTGACAGTCCCATTAAGGGTTTTCCGATTATTGCGGACTTGCTTTTCCATGTTTATAATTCTGGCTTACTTAAGCGGCAGCTTTCTTTTCTCGGTTAATCGTTTCCAAACGCGCAATATCGCGGCGAAGCGACTTTAGCTCGTGGGTTTTTTCTACCTGCCCTGTTTGCTTGTGCAATCGAAGCCCCAATAATTCCTGACGAATTTCGCGGATTTTCTTTTCTATTTCCAGGGGAGAAAGTTCTCTGATTTCCTTAACAGTCATAGTCGTCTTTCAATCTCAATTTCTAATTAGGCGTGATCCTCACGAGCCAAGAAACGGCAACGAAACGGAATTTTGTTATCGGCAAGTCGCATCGCTTCACGAGCAAGCGTGAGCGAAACACCGGACACTTCAAACAGGACGACTCCCGGCTTAATCTCAGCAGCATAGTATTCAACAGGGCCTTTGCCCTTACCCATACGAGTTTCCTGAGGTTTTTTTGTCACAGGACGATGAGGGAACACCCGAATCCACATTTTCCCTTTTCGTTTCAAGTGACGGTTGATCGCCACACGAGCCGCCTCAATTTGAGACGAAGTGAAATAACCTCGACCAAGAGCCTGTATTCCAAACTCACCAAAGGCAAGTGTGTCTCCCCCTTTGGCATTACCCTTGAGAGACCCCTTTTGTCTTTTTCTGTATTTTGTTCTAGAAGGTGTTAATGGCATGTCGGATATCTCTAATTATTGGGTGTCTGAATCAATCTTACAGACCCAGCATTTAATCCCTATGATTCCATAAACAGTATTGGCTTCAGCAGTACCGTAATCAATTTCTTCACGTAGTGTATGAAGGGGAACACGACCCTGACGTTGGACCTCTGTCCGGGCAATATCTGCACCATTCAAACGACCACCAATCTGAATCTTAATCCCCTCTGCGCCAAGACTCATTGCCATTTGGACAGCTTTCTTCATGGCACGACGGAAAGAAATACGACGTTCGAGTTGCAGCGCAATATTGTCCGCAACCAGCTTGGCTTCAATCTCAGGTTTTTTGACCTCTTGAATATCGAGAAGCACTTCCTTACCTGTCATCTTGGAAATATCATCTTTGATCTTTTCGATCTCTTGACCCTTACGACCAATCACAATACCAGGTCTTGCGGTAAAAATCTTTACCCGGACTCTATTTGAAGCACGTTCGATGAAGATACGAGGTACCGATGCCAACTTCAGTTTCTTAAAGAGAATGTCACGAATGACATAATCTTCGTGCAACGTTTTAGCATAATCTTTTCTGCTCGCAAACCAACGTGACTGCCAATTGCGGCGGACAGCTAAGCGGAAACCTATTGGATGTGTTTTCTGTCCCATAAATATTAGTTAGTTGAAGGTTGGTCTGACAGGACGATTCGGATATGCGACATCCGTTTTTTTCGAGGAGCCGCCGACCCGCGAGCCGAGGCCTTGTAACGCTTCAATACGGGGCCTTGTTCGATAATAGCCTTCTCAATAATCAAATTTTCAACCGAAAGATCGCTGTTATTTTCTGCATTTGCGATGGCGGACTTTAATGTTTTGGTCAAAAGACGGGCGGATTTCCGTGGGATAAACCGGATTAAATCAAGTGCTTCCGATGCCTTGCGACCTTGGATAACACGCGCAACCTCCCGAACTTTCTTCGGGGACATGCGAGCATATTTTGTAAGAGCTTGGACTTCCATAGGTGAGTTTTTTGTTCAGGCAGGATTTAATTACTTAGCGGTATGAGAGCCATGGGTTCGGAAGCTGCGCGTTGGCGCAAATTCACCTAATTTATGGCCCACCATATTTTCAGTGACATAAACCGCTATAAAACTTTTCCCATTGTGCACATTGAAATTGAGACCGACAAAATCGGGTGTAATAGTTGAACGGCGAGACCAGGTCGTAATCGGTTTACGCTGACTGCTCTTCGTAGCCGCTTCGATCTTGTCCATCAAATGTGGGTCTACAAAAAAACCTTTTTTAATTGAGCGGGCCATATCTTAATTCGATTTGAGTTTATGTCCGTTGCGACGGACCAAAATGAGGTTGTTTGATTCTTTCGACTTACGCCGTGTCGGGAAACCTTTGGCCAACTGACCCCAAGGAGACGTTAGATGTTGGCGGCCACCGCCACCCTTACTTTTCCCTTGTCCACCACCATTCGGGTGATCAATCGGATTCATTACCATACCACGAACGCGTGGACGACGCCCTAGCCAACGATTACGACCAGCTTTCCCGAGAGAAATATTGCGATGTTCACCATTGCCCACTTCACCAATCGTCGCACGACACCGGGAGCTCACCAAACGGATTTCTCCACTGGGCATTTTAAGGGTTGCTTGATCACCATCAAGGTTAACCAGTTCTGCGGCATTACCGGCAGAACGTCCAATCTGCGCTCCTCGCCCTGGATACAATTCAACGGCATGGATTCGAGTGGAAAGGGGAATCGATGACAAAGGCATATTATTACCCGGATTAATCGCTGCCTTCTTCTCCGCTGAAATAACGGTATCACCTTTTCGAATTCCACGAGGCGCAATAATATAAGCCTTTTCACCGTCAGCATATGCGATCAAAGCGATATTAGCTGAGCGATTCGGATCGTACTCAATCGTTTGAACCTTTGCCGGAATGTCTAACTTTGTCCGCTTAAAATCAATACGACGGAATAATCTTTTATGACCGCCTCCACGACGGCGGGAAGTCACACGGCCATAACAATTACGACCGGCTGTCTTAGAGGAAGATTCCGAAAGTTTCTTTTCCGGACGTTTTTTTGCCAGATGCGGTTGCTTATTCTGCTGAAAGAAGCGCTGCGTCGGGGTGAGTGGATTGTAAGATTTGATAGGCATTGGTTAGTATTCTCCTAAGGTCCATTAGATCATTTCGATCTGGTCACCCTCTTTCAAGGTAACGAGAGCCTTCTTGAAACCAGGTTTATAAGAAATTTGGCCCCGACGATTTCGTGTCCGCTTCCCCTTCACATTGATAACGTTTACTCGTCGAACCGTAACTTCAAATCTCTGTTCAATGGCTTCACGAATAGTGTATTTGGTGGCATCCGGAAACACTTCAAAAGTGTACTGTCCGACTTCCGAGGAAGCCCTATTTGACTTCTCTGTCAGGCGAAACCCTTTGAGAACTTTATCTGAGCTAATCATGAGTTACCTCCATTGGTTAAGCGAGGGAGCAAGGATTCCAATCCTCTACTGGTAATGATGACATGATCACAAAGGCAGAGGTCTGTGGTGCTGAGTTGTTGAGTTTCCGCAAGGATCACACGATGAATATTCCTAGCAGCACGAATCACATCGGAAGAATGTTCCTGATCAACAATCAAGACACTTCCATTAGGTGCGATCTTCTCAAGAATTTCATTGAAGACTCTGGTTTTGACCGGATTCACTTCAAAGGCCTCGATGAGCTGTATTGAATCGCTGACAACGCGGTCGAAGAAAGCTCTGCGAAAAGCCAATGACTTCACCTTTCGATTCGTTTTCTTCGAAAAATCTTGTGGGCGTGGGCCAAAGGCAACACCACCACCAACCCAGATGGGAGAACGTGTCGATCCGGCACGAGCCCGACCAGTTCCCTTCTGTCTCCACGGTTTCTTTCCTCCACCGCTTACTTCTGCACGGGTCTTGGTGGACCGAGTTCCCTGGCGAGCATTCGCTGCCTGAGCTACGATCACTTCTTTAAGTGACTGCAATCCTTTATTACCTTCAAACGTGGGAAGGTCTGCAAATTCCTTTTCCTGGCTCGAAGAGCCATCTGGTGTAAATACTTTGAGCTTCATGACAGACACAGGAGTTAGGCTTTGATACCGGAACGAACGAGCACAACGTCACCATTGGCTCCTGGAAGATTTCCCCGAATCAAAAGTAAGTTTTTGTCGGCGAGAATCTTTACGATAGTTAAATTCTGGACGGTCCGGCGTTTACCTCCCATACGCCCGGGCATCTTCTGATTTTTGAAAACATGACCTGGAGTCTGACAGAGACCAATCGATCCAATTCGACGGTGAAACATCGATCCATGACTGGCCGGTCCACCACGGACACGGAAACGTTTCACAACACCTTGAAACCCTTTCCCCTTGGTGATGCCCACAACGTCAATGGTTTGACCTTCCTGGAATGCTTCAACCGTGATTTCTTCACCGGGTTTTACGGTTGGTTCTTCAGACAATCTCACTTCAGAGAGTTTCGCATGTGGATCAACACCCGCCTTACGGGTATGACCGACTTCGCCTTTACTCAGACGTGACTCCTTGTTTTTACAAAAGCCAATTTGGACGGCATTATAGCCATCCGTTGCTTCGGTTTTGACCTGAACAACAGGACAAGGGCCTGCCTCCACAACAGTGACGGGAACCAGTTGGTTCTCACTGTTATAAATTTGGGTCATCCCCAGTTTTTTTCCTAAAATTGATGTAATCATAGATCTAAGCGGTAGGAGGAATTTTCATTCCGTTTTAAGTAGGCCTACATTAGCACATTTGGAAACCGCTCTAGCGGCTCTTCATGTCCAATCCTATTTCCTTTTTAAAAAATCATACGTTAATGGTTATATCGACTCCAGAAGGGAGGTTGAGTTTTTTCAGTTCATCTACCGTCTGAGCAGTCGGTTCGAAAATATCGAGAAGACGTTTATGAGTACGAAGTTCAAACTGCTCCATGGACTTTTTATCCACGTGTGGCGAACGGTTGACAGAAAGCTTTTCGATACGAGTGGGTAAGGGAACAGGACCCGAGACACGAGCACCTGAGCGCTTGGCAGTATCAACAATCTCCAATGCAGATTGATCAATGACTCGATAATCGAAGCCCTGGAGTTTAATGCGAATGCGTTGACCTTTCATTGTTTAAATAAAAATTCTTTTCGTTTCTTAGATAGCAGTTGTTTCAACAATCTGTGATAGGACCTGTGCAGGTACTTGTTCAAAATGAGAAGGCTCCATCGAGTAACTCGCCCTACCCTTGCTCAGGGAACGAACATCCGTGGCGTATCCAAACATTGTTTCAAGTGGAATATTGGCTGTGATAATACAAACCTCCGTCTTCGTCTCCATATTCTGAATTCTGCCACGACGGCGATTAATATCGCCCAGAAGATCTCCCTGATATTCCTCCGGTGTTGTGACTTCGACTTTCATTATTGGCTCAAGAAGAAACGGCGCTGCAGCCTTCATTCCCTCTTTAAAGGCAAAAATGCCTGCCATTTTGAAAGCCATCTCAGAGGAATCCACTTCATGGAAACTTCCATCCACAATGCGGACTTTGAAATCAATCACCGGATGCCCTGCCACAACCCCGTTATTAGCGGCTTCCATAATCCCATCAATCGTCGGTTTGATATACTCCTTGGGTATAGCACCACCGACAATCTCATTAAGGACTTCGATACCCTTCCCTTTTTCATTCGGCTCAAGCTTAATAATCGCATGCCCATACTGACCACGACCACCACTTTGGCGAACAAACTTACCAACACCTTCCGCCGGTTTCGAAATCGTTTCACGATAAGCAATCTGTGGCTTACCTGCGTCAGCTCCCACTTTGAATTCACGAAAAAGGCGGTCGCGAATAATTTCCAGGTGAAGCTCACCCATCCCCGCAATCAAAGTTTGCCCGGTTTCCTCGTTAGAAGTCACTCTAAAAGTGGGGTCTTCTTCCGACAAACGGCCTAGCCCAACGGACATCTTTTCCTGGTCAGCCTTTGTCTTCGGTTCAATAGACATTGAAATAACCGGCTCCGGAAAACTGGGAGGCTCCAGTCGAACATCCTGCCCCACCGCACAAAGAGTGTCTCCGGTAATGACTCCTTTCACCCCGACAACCGCGCAGATATCCCCAGAGTATACCGCCTCCACGTCTTCACGACTATCAGCTTTCATCACCATCAAACGGCTTATGCGCTCTGTTCGACGAGTCCGTGGATTATAGAGAGGCATCCCTTTCTTAATCGTTCCACTGTAAACCCGGATAAAAACCAATTTTCCGACAAACGGATCACTCCACAATTTGAAGGCCAAAGCCGTCGGTTTCGCCTTATCATCCGGCAAAATACTAACAGGTTCTTCCTGGGAATCTTCCCCGTTGATCGCCGGAAGGTCCAAAGGACTGGGCAAATAATCGATGACAGCATCGAGAAGACTTTGCACAGCTTTATTTTTAAAGGCTGAACCGGGAATAACACCGACAAAATCCAAAGAAACAGTCGCTTTGCGGATCGCCTGCTTCAGTTCATTCTCTGATAATTCTTCGCCACTTAGGTATTTTTCAGCGACCGTATCGTCAAAGTCGGAAACAGCTTCGAGCAGTGATTCACGATACTCCGCAGCAGATTGTTTGAGGTCTTCCGGAATCTCAATCTCCTTAACCGCGATACCGGTGGGATCTGATTCATCAAAGAGAAAGGCAGACATTCTGACGACATCGACCAGCCCGGCAAAATTTTCTTCCGCGCCAATCGGCAAACACAGTGGATGCGCATTGGCCTTCAATTTATTGCGCATATCATCGACCGCGTTGAAAAAATCCGCTCCGACCCGGTCCATTTTATTGACAAAGGCGATACGTGGAACGTTGTACTTTGTGGCCTGCCGCCAAACAGTTTCAGATTGGGGCTGAACCCCGGCCACTGCACAAAAAACCGCTACTGCGCCATCAAGCACTCGTAGCGATCTCTCAACTTCAGCGGTAAAATCAACATGCCCTGGAGTATCAATAATGTTAATGCGATGCTTAATATCGGCAAAAGGGCCCTCTTTCGTCATCCAGGAACAGGAAATTGCCGCAGATGTAATAGTAATCCCCCGTTCCCTCTCCTGTTCCATCCAATCAGTAACAGCTGTTCCTTCATGCACTTCCCCCATTTTGTGAACGACTCCAGTATAATAAAGTATCCGCTCAGTCGTCGTGGTTTTTCCCGCATCAATATGAGCCGCAATCCCAATGTTCCGCGTTAACTCCATCGGATATTCACGTTCCGAGGAGTTCACTGCAGAAATCTGATCTTTGGCGGCTACAGACATCGTTACTTACCAGCGGAAGTGGGCAAATGCTCGGTTTGCCTGTGCCATCTTATGGACATCTTCCTTTTTCTTAACCACGGAACCGGTATTATTATAGGCATCTATGATCTCTTGAGCGAGAGCCTCACGCATCGGAACTCCTTTTTTGGAAGAAGCCGAACCAACCATCCAACGGAACGCCAGACTTTCCTGGCGTTCATGAGAAACTTCCTGAGGCACCTGATAGGTGGCACCGCCCACACGGCGACTCTTTACCTCTAGACGAGGACGCGCATTTTCCAATGCACCGAGGAGCAAGTCGATGGGATCTCCCTTTTCAAGCTTCTCTGAAACGCGTTCGAACGCACCATATACAATGCGTTCTGCGACACTTTTTTTCCCTTTTTCCATCACCGTATTAATCAAATGGGCGACCAAAGGACTATTATAACGGACATCGGGCTTTACCGCCCTCTTTGTTGCTCTGCGACGACGTGACATTTAATTATTTGGTTTTAGGACGTTTTACTCCGTATTTTGAGCGGCTGCGTCGACGTTTTTCAACTCCCACTGCATCAAGTGCACCACGGACGACATGGTAACGAACACCCGGCAAATCTTTGACTCGACCACCCCGAACCAGCACAATGCTATGTTCCTGTAAATTATGGCCTTCATCCGGTATGTATGAAATCACTTCATTCCCATTTGTAAGACGAACCTTTGCCACTTTGCGAATGGCAGAATTTGGCTTCTTTGGCGTACGTGTCATCACTTGAACACAGACACCACGCCTAAAAGGATTGGAGTCCAAAGCCGGAGATTTTGACTTGGCTTTGATCACACGGCGTCCCTTGCGGACGAGTTGATTAATTGTAGGCATAGTTACTGGTGAAAATTAGAGAAAAGGAGGGGAAACTAGTGCCCATGGCATGGTCCGCAAGTATAATCTATGGCTTTTAGAGAAAAAAACCGTAGCACCACCGACCAAGTGGGGAAAAAGTTAAAAAAAGGGGCTCAAATTCCTTGAACCTGGCAAATTGGAAACCAGGAGGAATCAGAGGAAGCGACCACTAAAAACCCGCCGCTTTCGATGATCAAGCTTATTTCTCTCTTGAAATCACATGATCCCTGAAAACAGAAGAGCTGCGAATCCAGAGGATTAGCAGCTCTTGAAAACGAAAACTTCGAAATCGGACTAACTAGCTTCTCCTTCGACTTCTTCCGATTCTACTAATTCACTGCCAAACGGAAGCGTAATCTTTACATTTCGATAGGCGGGAAGACCTGTTCCCGCAGGAATCAAGTGCCCCATAATGACGTTTTCCTTGAAACCCTTCAAGGTGTCGACCTTTCCTAATGTGGAAGCATCCGTGAGAACCCGTGTTGTTTCCTGGAAGGAAGCAGCTGAAATGAAACTTTCGGTTTCCAACGAAGCCTTGGTGATACCCAATAGAATGGGTTCACCTTCAGCCGGCTTTCCACCCGCCTCAAGTATCCGCATGTTTTCAGCCAAGAAACCACTCTTTTCGATCTGCTCTCCCCAGAACCAATCGGTATCACCTGGATCTGCAATGCGGACTTTACGAAGCATCTGACGAATGATCACCTCAATGTGCTTATCGTTAATGGGCACTCCTTGAAGACGATAAACTTCCTGAACTTCCGAAATAAGGAAATCATAGAGAGCGCTCGGACCAAGGATATCGAGAATTTCATGAGGATCGGGAGATCCATCCGTCAAATGTTGTCCTTTATAGACCATATCACCCTCCTGAACAATGATCTGCTTACCGTGTGGAATCAGATGCTCTTCTTCCTGATCGGCCTCCTGCTTGGTGACGATTAATTTCTTTTTACCACGGACTGTTCCACCAAAAGAAACCATACCATCGATTCGAGCCATTTCAGCGGCATCTTTGGGTCTTCGGGCTTCAAAAAGCTCAGCAATCCGAGGAAGACCACCTGTGATATCCCTTGTCTTGGAGGCCTGTCGTGGTGTCTTTGCCAACAAAGCACCCGGAGAAATCGTATCACCTTCGGCTACGACTACTTGCGCACCCGTGGGAATGGAGTAAGCGGCCACTGCCTTACCCTTCTCATTGTGAATTTCGACCTGAGGATTCAAATCCTCTTTGTGTTCAATCACCAATGTGGCAATACGGCCAGAGCTTTCATCCAGCTCCCGCTTAACCGTTACCCCAGGGATCATGTCACGGAAAACAATCTTACCAGCCTTCTCAGACAGAACCGGAATATTGTATGGATCCCACATGGCCAAAACCTTACCTTTCTCAATGGTTTCGCCATCCGCAACAGTCAGAACCGATCCCACCACAATATTGTAGGACTCCAACTCACGATCATTCTCGTCTACCACCTGAACGGAACCTGTTTTGTTAAGAACAATATTTGCGCCTTCGATGGTCGAAACCATCCTCAATCCGCGATAGACAACCTTACCGGTATTACGAACTCGGATCTCAGGTGTTTTGAAGATCTTACTGGCAATCCCGCCAATATGGAAAGTACGCATGGTCAACTGAGTCCCCGGTTCACCAATCGACTGTGCCGCAATGATCCCGACAGAATCACCGGTTTGGGCGACTTTACTGGTTGCCGGATTAATCCCGTAGGATTTTGCATCAATTCCACCGACAGAAGTTGAGGTCAAAGGAGACATGACTTTGATCCGTTCAATGCCACATTCATCAATTTTATTGCCAATTTCTTCAGTGATCAATTCACCAGAACCTATGATCAACTCCGATGGATCCAATGGGTTGAAGACATCATCACTGGTATAGCGACCGACAATACGTTCAGCCAGGCTGACCATCTCATCATCACCCTCATAAATAGCCTTCTTCCAAAGACCATCACGTGTTCCGCAATCATCCTCTACGATGACAGCGTCCATAGCCACATCACAAAGTTTGCGGGTAAGGTATCCAGCATCAGCCGTCTTGAGAGCCGTATCTGCCAATCCCTTACGGGCTCCGTGAGTTGAGATAAAGTATTCCAACATGGTCAAACCTTCGCGGAAGGACGAAAGAATAGGTCTTTCAATAATCTCACCGGAAGGCTTGGCCATAAGACCACGCGTTCCGCAAAGTTGACGCACCTGTGGTGGACTACCACGAGCCCCCGAGTCCATCATGAGGAACACCGGATTAATTCCAGGTTTATCATCATTGGTCTCCAGTTTCGCAAAAACAGCTTTCGCGATCTGATCCGTTGCGCTGGTCCAGATATCAATGATCTTATTGTAGCGTTCTCCGGAGGTAATAATTCCCTTATTGTATTGACCTTCAACCTCCGAAATACGTTTCCGAGCATTCGCAACGATATCGGCCTTACTCTCGGGAATGATCATATCATCAATACCAATCGAGATACCCGCACGAGTAGCGACTTTGAACCCGAGTTCCTTGAGAGCATCCAAAGACTTAATGGTCGTTTCCTGACCTGCGGACTTATACGTATTCAGAATAATATCACCCAATTTACCTTTGGGAACGGCAAAATCAACGAATCCAATTTCATCTGGCCAAACCTCGTTGAACATAACACGTCCAACTGTGGTTAAAAGCACCTTCTTCTTTTTGTTTCCAAATACATTTTGCGTACCGTAGTCAGGGTTTGGAATGCGAACCCAGTCATGGATTGAAACGGCTCCATCCAATTCAGCAAACAAGACCTCTTGAGATGACGCATAAAGGGAAACACGTTCACCCTCTACAGGTTGTTTCTTAGGTTCTAAAGTGAGGTAATACGATCCCAAAACAATATCTTGCGATGGCGTTAAGACAGGAGCTCCACTGGACGGGGAGAAAATATTGCCCGTAGCCATCATCAAGAGTTTACATTCCATGATCGCCTCCAGAGAAAGAGGGACATGCACCGCCATCTGGTCTCCGTCAAAATCTGCATTGTAGGCAGAACAAACCAACGGATGAACACGAATAGCTTCACCTTCAATCAAAACAGGTTCAAACGCTTGAATCGAAAGACGATGCAATGTGGGAGCACGGTTGAGAAGAACTGGATGCCCCTTGGTCACTTCTTCCAAAATATCCCAAACTTCCGGAGAACGCTTTTCGATCATTTTACGTGCACCGCGAACGGTATGCACAAACCCAAGTTCCTTTAATCGACGAATAATAAAAGGCTCAAACAGGATTAAGGCCATTTTCTTGGGCAAACCACACTGGTTCAGCTTGAGCTCAGGACCGATCACAATGACCGAACGGCCCGAGTAATCGACTCGTTTACCCAGGAGATTTTGTCTAAAGCGCCCCTGCTTACCCTTGAGCATATCGCTCAAAGATTTGAGTGGACGATTGCCAGCACCGGAAACGGGTCGGCCATGGCGACCATTATCAAAGAGCGCATCCACCGCTTCCTGCAGCATTCTCTTTTCATTGTGAATAATCACATCTGGTGTCTTCAACTGCAGAAGATTCTTCAGTCGATTGTTGCGATTAATCACACGACGATACAAGTCATTCAAGTCCGAGGTGGCAAAACGACCGCCTTCGAGAGGAACCAGAGGACGAAGATCGGGAGGAATAACCGGCAATACCTCCAACACCATCCACTCAGGCCGGGATTTGGATTTAATGAAGCCCAGGATCACCTTCAAACGTTTGGAAAGCTTTTTCTTTATCTGCTTGGAACGTGTGCTGCGCATCGTTTCCTGCAGCTCAAGGACCGTTGCTCCCAGATCCATGTTCATTAAGACATCGCGAAGAGCTTCAGCTCCCATCCTAGCAACAAAGGAATCATCTCCATATTCATCCATGGCCTGGAGATACTCCGATTCTGTCAAAAGCTGCTTCTCCTCCAGAGGAGTCTTGCCGGGATCAACCACGAGATAATTTTCATAGTAAATCACCCGTTCCAGACTACGCGCAGTCATATCGAGCAATAATCCCAGGCGTGATGGCATACTCTTAAGGAACCAAATATGAGTAACGGGAACCGCGAGATCGATATGCCCCATACGTTCACGGCGAACTCGGGAAATGGTTACCTCCACTCCGCATCGATCACAGACAACACCCTTATACTTGATACGTTTATATTTTCCACAAGCGCACTCGTAATCGCGAACAGGCCCAAAGATACGCTGACAAAATAAACCACCGGGTTCCGGCTTAAAAGTTCTATAATTAATTGTTTCGGGATTCTTAACTTCGCCGCAAGACCAAGAACGAATCGTATCGGGGGAGGCAACTGAGATCGTTACGCAATCAAAGTTATCTTCTTTCTCAAGGCCGAGCGCCTGCTGTGCTTCTTCAGTACTCATTTTATTTTATTCCCTGATGGTTTATTTTAAATCGAAATCGAGTGAATTTTGGCGTCCCAGACGAATATCCAGACCCAAACTTTGAATTTCCTTAATAAGAACATTAAAGGATTCAGGAGTGCCTGCGCTCAAGGAGTTATCTCCTTTCACCAACGACTCATAAATCTTGGTTCGACCTTGAACATCATCGGACTTAACCGTCAGAAGTTCCTGCAATGTGTAAGCCGCTCCGTACGCTTCGAGCGCCCAGACTTCCATCTCTCCGAAACGTTGGCCACCGTATTGGGCCTTGCCGCCCAACGGTTGCTGAGTGACTAGAGAATAGGGACCAACCGCACGCGCGTGAATTTTATGCGCGACCAAGTGATTGAGCTTCATCATATAAATGTATCCAACAACCACTTCCTGGTCGAGACGCTCACCCGTCCGACCTTCATAAAGAACACTCTTACCCGAAACAGGTAATTGGGCTTCAGCCAAGTATTCACGAACTTTTTTCTCCGAAATACCGTCAAACACTGGAGTCGCGATCTTGATGCCGAGTTTTTTACAAGCCCAGCCCATGTGCGTCTCAAGAACCTGCCCCACATTCATACGGGAAGGCACACCCAAAGGATTCAAACAAATCTCGATCGGAGTTCCATCCGGTAGATAAGGCATATCTTCTTCTGGAACAATCTTGGCCACAACACCCTTATTACCATGACGACCAGCCATTTTGTCGCCGACTTCGAGCTTCTGTTTTGTCGCGACGTAAACCTTTACCTGCTTGATAACTCCCTGCTGGGATTCATCACCGGCTTCAATATTTTCAGTTTTGCGCTCACGATCATTTTCCAATTCCTCAAACTTACCCTGATAGGAGCCGATAATCTCCATAATCTTGATACGCACAGGAGATGGATCAATCTCTACATGCTTAGAAACAGCGGCCAGTTTACGCAGCAGTGTCTTAGTGATCTTACGATTCGCTGGGATAATGATCTCGCCAGACGCTCCATTGACCACATCGAGAGGAATCTTTTCACCGAGCAAAATATTGGAAAGCGCTTCTGTTAGGCCCTCACGAAGCTTTTCCATCTGAGTCTTATAGTCCTCATTGATCTGTTTGACCTGACGACGACGATCAGAAGGGCTGAGTCTCTCTCTTTCAAAATCAATCCGGCTGGAGACTTTTACATCCATCACGATACCTGTCGCTCCAGACGGCACCACTAAGGAAGAGTCTTTAACATCAGCAGCTTTTTCACCAAAAATGGCCCGCAGCAGCTTTTCTTCTGGCGCAAGTTCGGTTTCACTTTTGGGAGTAATCTTACCCACGAGAATGTCACCTGGCTTTACTTCAGCGCCCACCCGGATAACCCCGTCATGATTCAGATTACCAAGAGCTTCTTCCCCGATATTGGGAATATCTCTGGTAATTTCTTCAGGTCCGAGCTTTGTGTCACGGGCTGTTACTTCAAACTCCTGAATATGAATAGAGGTAAAGATATCATCCTTGAGAACCTTCTCCGAAATCAGGATAGCATCTTCAAAGTTATAACCATTCCAAGGCATGAAAGCGACCAGAACATTACGTCCTAGCGCAAGTTCACCACGATCTGTTGAAGGCCCATCTGCTATGATCTGGTTCTTAGTAACCTTCTGTCCTTTTTCAACAATAGGCTTCTGATTAAAACAGGTGCCATTATTTGAACGCATGAACTTCCTCAGTTCATGGACATAGATTCCATTTTTAGGATCAGATTTTGGATTTTTTTCAAATCTAGCCGGCAATGTTCCATCTGGTGAAACAACAACTTTTTTTGCATCTACCATCGCGACAATGCCATCAGCCTCACTGACAGCTACCGTCTTTGAATCACGGGCCACTCTCTCTTCAATGCCTGTGCCAACAAAGGGAGCCTCTGTCTTTAGCAGGGGCACTCCTTGCCGCTGCATGTTCGATCCCATCAAAGCACGATTGGCATCATCATGCTCCAGGAATGGGATGATACCCGCAGCCACCGAGACAAGCTGTTTCGGCGAAACATCCATATAATCAACATCCGTCGATTCAACTTCGAGGAATTCCCCCCGACATCTTACGGTCACCTTGCCAATAAAGTTGCCCTTCTCGCCAATTTCGGAATTCGCCTGGGCAATAATCTTACCCTCTTCCTGGTCAGCGGTGAGATAATCCACCTCTTCAGTCACTTTTCCGTTTTTACAGATTCGGTAAGGTGTTTCGATAAAACCAAACTCATTTACCCGAGCATAAGTGGAAAGAGAATTAATCAGACCGATATTAGGCCCCTCCGGTGTCTCAATCGGACAAATACGACCATAATGAGAGGGATGAACATCACGCACCTCAAAACCGGCACGCTCACGATTCAATCCACCTGGCCCCAGCGCAGACAGCCTACGTTTATGAGTTAACTCAGCCAACGGATTAATTTGATCCATGAATTGAGATAACTGGCTACGGGCAAAGAAATCACGAATGACTGTTGTCAACGCTTTTGGATTAATCAGTTTCTGTGGTGTGATTGAATCAACACTCTGATCATACAACGTCATGCGTTCACGGACCAGACGTTCTGTCCGGGCCAAACCGACTCGACACTGGTTGGCTAAGAGCTCACCAACTGTTCGGACCCGACGACTACCGAGATGATCAATATCATCGACGAAACCTTCACCCTTCTTCAACTGAATCAGATATTTTGTGGCTTCGATGATGTCCTGCCCATCCAGAATACGCGTCTCCAGATCGATCTCAAGATGGAGTTTCTGATTGATCTTATAACGTCCGACCCTTCCCAGATCATATCTTTTGGGATCAAAAAACAGACGTTTTAACAAAGCTTTCGCATTGGCGATTGTGGGCGGCTCACCCGGCCGCAAACGCTTATAAATTTCTTTTAAAGCCTCCTCTTCATTTCGAGTGGGATCCTTTTTAAGGGCACGGATAATCGCCCCATCATCAATCGTGGTATCAATCGCCCGCAAGGAGGTAATGCCATGTGTTTCGAATTGGCGGACGATTGCTTTGGTCAACGGTTCAAAGGCACGGGCCAGCACAACACCTTCCTGTGCATCGACCGCATCTTCCACCAAAACAAGAGAACTCACATTCTCCATCTTGAGAGCGGTACTCGTTTTGATACTCTCGATTTTATAGAATAGATCCAAAATATCGACATCCGAGCTATAGCCGACAGCCCGAAGTAAAGTAGTGATCAGGAATTTTCTTCTCCGGCGGCGACGATCCAGATAGACATAGAGAAGGTCATTGTTATCAAATTGAGTTTCCAGCCAGGTCCCACGATCGGGAATGATCCTGAATGAATGGAGAGGTTTCCCATTCGTATGAGGAGTTACTTCAAAACAGATACCGGGAGAACGATGGAGTTGACTGACGACAACGCGCTCAGCGCCATTGATAATGAAAGAGCCGCGTTCTGTCACCATGGGGATTTCACCCATGTAGATTTCTTCATCCTTAATAAAATCTTCTTCACGCAAACGTAGTTTCACATAAAGAGGCACCGCATAGGTGATCCCCTCACGCATGCACTCAATCTCCGAATTCTTAGAGTCTCCGATCGTATAGGAAACATACTCCAACACGAGCCGACCATCGTAGCTTTCGATGGGGAAAACATCCTTGAAAACAGATTCCAGACCGAAAGGTTTCCGCTGATTAATCGGCGTATCTCTCTGCAAAAACTCCAGATAGGAGTTGATCTGTATTTCGATCAAATTGGGAGGTACAATAACCTCCTTTAACTTACCATAATTAATGCGATCTGCCATGAGTCTTACCTTTCAAGTGGAGGGGGTCTAAATATATGAGAAAACGGTACGAACTTTGAGGCGAAACCCGGCCTGATTTCGCCCTGAAATGAAAACAGAGAAGACAGATTCGGCTTTTTCCCGGATCTGTCCTCTGAAATAGAAGTTATGAAACAAACAGTAAGCAGCAATGTTACTTGACTTCGACTTTTGCGCCAGCGGCTTCGAGTTTTTCCTTGATACTATCAGCCTCTTCCTTGGAAACACCTTCCTTAACCGGCTTCGGAGCACCTTCAACCAAGTCCTTTGCTTCCTTCAGTCCGAGACCAGTGATCGCGCGAACTTCCTTGATAGAAGCGATCTTGTTGTCTCCGGCAGCGGCAAAGATGACATCAAACTCGGTTTTCTCTTCAGCAGGAGCAGCATCACCACCACCTGCTGGAGCAGCAGCGACAGCGACGGGTGCAGCAGCACTCACGCCCCATTTTTCTTCCAAGTCTTTTACAAGACCTGCAACTTCGATGACAGACTGATTACTCAACCAGTCGATTACTTGTTCTTTTGTTATATCTGACATTTTGATTCCTTGAATGACTAGTATTCCATAAAGGAATTTTTAAGGGAATCTCCCCTAGCCTGGTTCTTTGGATTAATGGTTATTTGTCTGTTTTGAAACGAAGGCTGAATCAGTCTACATTTCGGAAATTTTCATTTAAGTAACGATCTATTTTATGATTTACGCCTTGTCCGCCTTAGCCTGTAAGACATTCAAGAAACTGGTCGGCACGCCATTGAGAATAAACAACATGCTCTGGGCTGGTTGTTGCAAAAGACCGAGCAGTTGAGCCCGAAGTGCTTCAATCGATGGCAGTTCAGCCAACTGGCTCACCTCATCAGAAGACATCGTTTTCTTACTGAGGACTCCCACCTTTACTTCAGGTTTCTCGACTTTTTTCGAAAATGTCTTGAGCACCTTGGCCACGCCACTGGGATTTTCTCCTCCTACAATGATAGCAGTCGGACCAGTCAACCATTCATCCAGATCAGGTAACTCCAACTTCTTGGCGGCGACTCTTAAAATATTGTTCTTAACAACATGAAACTCTGCCTCTTGTGCAGCCAGTTCTTTGCGCAGATCAGATACCTCACTAACAGTTATGCGGTCGTAGTTCGCAAGATAAACGTAGTCAGATTTTGTTAGATGACTTGAAACCTCATCTACAAGTAATTCTTTTTCTTGTCTCATCGATAGTGTCTCCGATCAAAAGTTAATGTATTCACCCGAGGCCAAAGAAACACTCGGAGTCATGGTAGCAGCAACCGCCACGTTGAGGATGTATCGGCCCTTTACGCCAGCTGGACGAGCATTGCCCACAGCCGTAATCAGTGCCTTGACGTTTTCAGAAACCTGCTCTTGTGAAAAGGAGCATTTCCCAACGCCAACACCTATATTGGCAGTCTTATCCATTTTAAATTCAACACGACCGGCTTTCACTGCCTTGATCGCTTCGGCAATATTATCACTGACTGTTCCGGATTTTGGATTGGGCATCAAACCCTTGGGACCCAGCACACGTGCGATCGTGCGAACCTCTTTCATCGCTTCCGGAGTTGCCACAGCGACATCAAAATCGAGCCACCCATCGGAAATCTTTTCCATGTAGTCCTTCAGTCCGGCATGATCTGCCCCGGCAGCCAGAGCTGCTTCTGCATCATTGGTAAAAGCTAGGACCGTTACTTTTTTTCCACTTCCATGAGGAAGGGTCACTGTCCCCCGCACCATTTGTTCACCCTGGCGAGGGTCTGCAGCCAAGCGCAGAGAAACCTCGATCGTTTCATCAAACTTGGCCTTGGGGAATTTATAAAGAATATCAACTGCTTCCGCAATTGAGTATTCTTTACTCAAATCGGCAACTTCGAGAGAAGCGCGATATTTCTTAGTGGGTTTACTCATTTTTATTTCCTTGCAGTTCCAACGCCGTGAAGCTCCTGCTTGAGGGTTTTTCTTCTAGTCAACAACATCAATACCCATACTCCGAGCTGTTCCAGCTATGATCTCGATAGCGGCCTCATCCGTATTGGCATTTAAATCTTTTCGTTTGGTATTTACAATTTCCAGGAGCTGTTTCCGTGTCACCGTTCCGACCTTGTCACGATTCGGAACACCGGACCCCTTGGCAATCCCGGCAGCTTTTTTCAAAAGCACAGCAGCAGGGGGAGATTTCAGGATAAAAGTGAAAGACTTATCTGCATAAACAGTAATCACTGTAGGAAGAATCATCCCTGCCTGATCCTTTGTTTTTGCGTTAAACTCCTTACAAAACGCCATGATATTGACGCCTTGAGCACCTAATGCGGGTCCCACAGGAGGAGCCGGATTCGCTGCGCCAGCAGGAAGTTGTAGTCGAATGTAGCCTGTTATTTTCTTGGCCATAAAACGTTATTCCGTAATGCGTTCAACCTGCCAATATTCTAGTTCCACAGGAGTGAAACGTCCGAATATCGAAACAGAAACTTTAAGTTTACCCCTCTCGGGATCGATTTCATCAATCCTTCCGTTAAGATTGAGAAAGGGTCCATCGGTAATTTTAACCTCTTCAGCGATCTCATACTGAACCTTGGGTGTCTCTTTACCGGAAGCAGCTTCCATTCGGGCACGGATATCCGAGATCTCCGCTTCTCTCAGAGGCGATGGCTTTTCCCCGCCAACAAACGAAATCACTCCGGAAGTTTCTTTCACAAAGTACCATGGCTTGTTTAGAATTTTGCCGTTTTCATCGTACAATTTCATGTGAATGAAAACGTAACCGGGCATTAATTTCCGTTCCTGGCTTTTTTTCTTACCCTGTTTTACTTCGGAAACAACCTCTGTTGGCAAAAGAACTTCAAAAATATAATCATCCAGTTCTTCGATCGTTTTGTACCGTTCAATGTACTGCTTAACTCTCCCCTCTTTATTAGAGAGAGTGTGCAACGCAAACCATTGTGCGCCACTGGGGGTCTGTGTTTGGCCGGACATGAAGTTAAATAAAAACTAGCGAACCCACGAAGAAAAGAGGTCAACCACTTGGAACAGGGAAAAATCGGTTATCATAATAAATACCCCAAGAATCGCGATGGCAACAAGGACCACAATTGTCGAGTCACGCAGCTCCACTAAAGTCGGCCAAGTGGCCTTCTTCAGCTCAGCAACTGTCTCACCAAAAAAGACACGAATACTGCGAAATGGGTTTTTCATATGTTTCGGGGAAAAATGGCAGGACAGGAGGGAATCGAACCCCCAACCGTCGGTTTTGGAGACCGCTACTCTACCAATTGAGCTACTGTCCTCCAGGCATGAGTTAAAAACGAAATTGCCGGGAAACCCTGAAAGAGGAATCCCGGCTGATCAATGAAATGCAATAAGCGGGTTATTATTCGATGATTTCGGTAATACGACCGGCACCGACGGTGCGGCCACCTTCGCGAATGGCAAATCGCTGGGTTGCTTCCATAGCGATCGGAACGATCAGGTCGATTTCGATGCTGACATTGTCGCCAGGCATAACCATTTCGACATCCGCAGGTAGTGTTACGATCCCGGTAACATCCGTTGTTCTAAAGTAGAACTGCGGGCGATACCCTTTAAAGAATGGAGTGTGGCGACCGCCTTCATCCTTGGATAAAACATAGATCTCTGCCTTCGCACGCTTGTGAGGAGTGATGGATTTCGGAGCAGCCAATACCTGGCCACGCTCAATCGCTTCCTTTTCAACACCGCGAAGAAGTAACCCAACATTGTCCCCAGCCTGACCTTGGTCCAGCATTTTACGGAACATTTCCACACCGGTTACAGTGGTTGAGGCAGTATCTTTGATCCCAACGATCTCAACAGTGTCGCCAACTTTTACGACACCACGCTCAATACGACCAGTTGCCACAGTACCACGACCTGTAATGGAGAAAACGTCTTCAACAGACATAAGGAATGGCTTGTCGACTTCGCGATCTGGCTCAGGAATTTCAGCATCAATCGCTTCCATAAGAGCCTGAACAGATGCTTTACCTTCATCTTTACCTTCCAAAGCGGCGGTTGCCGATCCACGAACAATCGTTGCATCATCACCAGGGAAATCATACTTGGTGAGCAACTCACGGATTTCCATTTCAACGAGCTCGAGCAGCTCTTCATCATCAATAAGATCAACCTTATTGAGGAAAACGACAATATTAGGAACACCCACCTGACGAGCCAACAAGATATGCTCACGGGTTTGAGGCATAGGTCCATCAGAAGCACTCACCACAAGAATGGCACCATCCATCTGAGCAGCGCCTGTGATCATGTTTTTGACGAAGTCAGCATGTCCTGGACAATCCACATGAGCGTAGTGACGCTTGTCTGATTCATATTCGACGTGAGCCACGGAAATAGTCACAATTTTGGAGGCGTCGCGCACAGTTCCGCCTTTAGCGATATCTGCGTACGTTTTGACCTCAGCCAGGCCTTTACTAGCCTGAACGGACAAAATTGCCGTGGTAAGAGTCGTTTTCCCATGGTCAACGTGACCGATCGTGCCTACGTTAACATGTGGTTTGGTTCTTTCGAAGGTTCCTTTAGCCATCTGCTTGATTAATTAATATATTGTTATTGCTCTCCGTTGGTTTAAGCCGGGGAAAACAACCGGCTTCCATTTCTGGAGCCCTCGAGCGGATTTGAACCGCCGACCTCGTCCTTACCAAGGACGCGCTCTGCCAACTGAGCTACAAGGGCACTATAGTTCAGTGCTTGTGTAAATTTAAAGTGAAGGGAGAACATGCATAACCCAAAATTTGCCGTCAACTGTTATTTTAAAAAATTCTGCCGCCTTATGGCCCTATGAGAACCCGGTAATAACCGGGCCCTAATTTCCCTTTCAAATTCAACTGAAAAGAAACGAAACTGCGGAAGAAATCATCGACTTCTTCCACCCCTGAACCAAGCGTCAACAAAGGTCGGCCAACCGGACCCGTTACATCAATCAAAAGCAAAAACTCCAGCGGCTCCCACCAAATACCCTCAATAGGAACACTTCCCTCCACTTCTTCCCGCAATATCACCTCCGCTGAAAAGACCAGATTTCCCCCGGTAGCCGAGTAGACGGCAAAAGCCGCCATTCGTGCAGAAACCGGTTTGATAGGATCATCCCGTCGACCCAAAGCCTCCGCATAACCTTGATCTCCGCCTTCCAATGCGTCTATTGGATCCTCTATCATCTCTTCAGAAATCTGAACCAGATCTCCGGCAACACCCTCAGATGACAAAAAGGAAGGTTCATAATCCCCGAAAATCTCCACCAACTCATTACTCTTAACAGAGAATTTTTCTGAGTTCGCATAATTCCACTTTGTCGGTAAAAAAAGAGGCTTATGGTCAGAAAACTCCAGCTGTTCCTTCAACATCTGATCCACCGTCCGATCAATCCCAGCCAAAAGAACCTTCGAAGGCATCTCTTGCTTGGCCGATGATTCCGGCTCGGACAATTGAAAAAAACTCAAGGCTACACCATGAACAACCACTGCAATCACAATAGCGATAACCCAAGCCCTCTTTTGGCTTCGTAGGCAACGCCTCTTCTCTCCTCCTGCAATCACTGTGGCAGATTCCATTGATTCAGACATCTTTAAACCCTAATTCTGAAAATCAGAAATTGTCTCATTCTCGACCTCAGCAGCTATCTGCACCTGTTTAAATCCCTTCTCCCTGGCCACATCACATACTCGAACTAAAGTCTGCACCGAAATATGTTCATCGAGACGGATTAACAACACCGTATTTTTGATTTCCTCTGCAACCGATTCCAAGGATCTCTCAAAAGACGCCAGATTGTGAATGGCTCCATCATAAATAATCCTTTCCTCTCCACCTACCTCTCCAATGGTCAACACCTGGTAAACAGGCAATGCATCCAAATCGGCATATCGACTATCCGGCAAATGCAGTGACACTCCGGGCGCCAAAACAAATTTCGAACTCAAGAGGGAAAAGAAAATAAAGATCAGACACACATCGATCATTGGCACCACATCAAAAGACCGTGGTCTCGTTCGTAGATGGTTGGTAAACTGAAACGATCGGGTTATCATCCAGAATGCTTCTCCTGATCAATCATCTGATGCCGTTTCCTCTCCGAAAGAAGAAACTGCAGCGTTTCATTCCCCACCCATTCCATATCGTAGACCAACGCTTTCACCCTGCCGGATAAAAAATGGTAAGCCAAATGAGCCGCTATCCCAACGGAAAGCCCGGCCGCTGTCGTCAGAAGCGCCTGCCACATCCCACCTGATAAAACATCGGCCGCCGCATAGCCACCCTCTACCTCAAACTGGTAGAACGTCTGTATCATTCCCAGGATCGTCCCCAACAAACCAATCATTGGCGCCGTTTGGGCAATCGCGGCAATCGAGCCTACCCGACGCTCCAAAGCCGGAATCTCCACCAAAGCGGTTTCCTGGATGGCAAACCGAATCTTCTCCTCCGGCTCCTCAAACTGCAGCAACCCGGCCTTGACAATCCCGGCCACCGGCCCCGGCGTTTCTTCTGCCACCGTCAAAGCCTCAACTAATCGGCGTTTTCGGATGATATTCTTGATACCCTCCAAAAATTCGGAGGATCGAATCTGCCCCCGGTGTAAATACAACGCACGCTCAATAAAGAGAACCAGACCAACCACACTCAGAAAAAGAAAGACCCACATAACGGGTCCTCCCATCTTAAATAATTCCAGCAAACTGATCTTTTCCCAACTCATCACTTATTTCATTTTGATTATAAATTACTTTGCAGAAGACCCGTAAGGCGAGCTTTCGCCAACGTCGCTCCCGGAAGATTATATTGAAGAATCGATTGGTAAGCGCTTCTGGCATTCTCCAACTCATCAGCCTGTTCCTCCAGTTCTCCCAGATTCAGTAAGGAACGCGCTATCCAATAACGCCCCGTTGCCTTCAGCTGCTCGGATTTCGCCTCATCCTGAACAAACTCCACAAACAAAGCCCAGTGGATCTGCTTTGCCCGCATCAGATCACCATTGTTCTGCCAGGCCATCGCCAACTTATAACCCGCTTCCACTCTTAAATCGACCGGAGCATCCGGGAGATCCCTTAATCTCTCCAACCTGGAAATAGCCCCTCCTAATTTAGAGGGATCTCTGCCCACCTGAGCCAACAGACAATCCGCCAAAGACAACTGAGCCAAAATTTGATCAGGCCGATTGGGAAATGTATTCTCCAGAAATTCATAAATACGCTGAGCAGCGCTGAACTGATTCAACTTGCGCAGAACATCTGCCTGCTTCAATCGGGAGAAAAAGATAAATTCTTCCTCTTCGGGATAATCCTCCACCAATCTTTGCAACAATTGATTTGCCTCCATCAGATAAGTGGCTGCTCCCCTTTTTTCTGCATTCAAAGCCGCTTCATAGAGAGCCATCGGCGCATACGGACTCTCACTGAAATTATCTGCCATATAGATCAATAATTGTTGGGCATCGACTGTCCGATTAGTCTCTGAAAAAAATCTCGCCTGTATTATATAAGAGAAGATAGCCGCTTCACTCCCTGGATAGCGCTCCCGCAACGCCTCCAAAGTGACGATTGCCTCTTCAGCCTGATCAAGCGCAAACGCAGCTTCCGCCCGAAGCAGCAAAGAATAGCTCAACACCAGTGGAAGAACCCCTTCCTCTACGGCATCCTCCGGCAACGTTTCAGCAAGGTTCTCCACCTCTGAAACCAAGCCGACAGTTTGCTCCGGCTTACCTGAATCAATTGATAAACGAGCCAGCAACCACCGAAACCGGAGGAGTAAGTCTGCCGATAAATCATCCAGAACCAAAGAAGAAATCCGCTCAAAAGTAG
>JANQKU010000018.1 GCA_028280955.1 Opitutaceae bacterium | reverse complement strand
TGTTGCTGAAGCCGAAGCCATGCTCGATGCCTCGAAACGAAACCCTAAACTGGTGACTCAGATAGTAGCAGCTCCCATGTCTCTTGATTTTGATGAAACAATTATAGGTCTTCTTGAATCGGGAGTGATCGGGGATTTGAGGGAAGTATGTGTGACTCATACAGGTGCGCAATATGCAGATGGCACGGCTCCGCATGGCTGGAGACAGGATTCCGAGCTGAGTGGTTACAATATTATTTCCATGGGGATCTACTATGAGATCATTTTACGCTGGCTGAAAAAAGAACCAGAAAAAGTTTTTGCATCCGGAACTGTCTTTACGAAAGAACGACTGGCAGACGAAGGTTCACGTAGAGTAAAAATTGAAATACCCGAAAGTATCTCGTTTATTGGCATCTATCCAGATGAAACTCGTTTGGTTGGGCATTTTAGCGGAATCGAAAATGGCGCTGCTCGCAATGAAATCCGGCTTAATGGATCAAAGGGGAGTCTGCGTCTCGACTTTGCCAGTGAACGGCTGTGGCGTAGTGCCGTAGGTAGTTCGGATGAAATAGAAGTGGTCATCGCTCCAGGGGCCAGAAGGGGTTGGCAAGTGGAGGCTGATTTTGTGGAGAGTATCCGAAAAGGAAAACCGGTAGAACTGACATCTTTTGAAGATGGTTTGCGCTATATGCGATTTACCGAGGCGATCTATTTATCCAGCAAAGAAGGTGGAACTTGGAAAACCTTGTAAGGATCTATGATTCTATTCTCCGTAAAAGAAAGTAACGTAGACCACGAGCAAAGCTAAAAGGGCTGCAGCGATACCAGTATAGAGAAAAATACCATTGCGCACTTCATTGTGTATACTCTGCTGACGCACTTCGAATTCGGTTTCAAATTCAGTCAGGGTAACATCGGGAGCTTCCTCTGTCTTTTCCTGTTCGATGAGAGGTTCCTGCTGAATAGGTATAATGGGGTTCTCAGGCTTGGGAGGAGTTTCTCCACAACAGGCGATTTCGTTGTCGATCCAGGACAAATGCTGGGCAATCAACGCTCTTTGAGCACGTAAAGATTCTAGCCGATTTTTCATGGAGATGTTTTCTCAAACGTCTTTGCTAGGCAAATATTTAGCTCAGAACCGGTTTTTAAGAGGGTTCTCTAAAGGGGAGGCACAAAAAAACCTCTCCAAATGAAGAGGTTTCAGTAAATTCTAAAAAAGTTTTCGCTTAAGCATTAAGCGCTTCAACATTCACTTTCCGGTGGGCCTTGTCAAATTTGACAACTCCATCGGCTAAAGCGAAGAGGGTATGGTCTCTGCCACAGCCAACATTGGCTCCAGGATGGAATTTTGTGCCGCGTTGGCGAATGATGATATTTCCTGCAACAACGTGCTCACCACCAAATTTCTTAACCCCGAGGCGTTGTGCATTACTATCGCGCCCGTTCTTACTGGTTCCTTGTCCTTTTTTATGTGCCATTGGAAGTAGCTCCTATTCAGTATTTTAAGTAATTAAACTGTAATTGATTCAATTTTGATAACGGAAAGTTCCTGCCGGTGTCCACGCAGTTTATGATAGCCCTTACGTTTCTTCTTCTTAAAAACAAGAACTTTGTCGCCACGTTTATTTTCAAGGACTTTGGCTTTAACGCTGGCTCCTTCCAGAAGAGGATTACCGACTTTAAAGTCATCACCTTCACCCGCTGAGATGATTTCGTTGATCTCAACGGTAGATCCAGCTTCTGTTTCAGGATATCTGTTGAGGATAAGAACGTCTCCTTCCGTAACAGTGAACTGTCTGCCCTGTGTTTGAATTGTTGCTTTCATGGAAAATAAACCGGTCAATAAGATGCTTGCGTGCGTGGAAATCAAGGCTTTTGTGCATCTTTAATTTTCTTTTCTTTATGGATGGCAAGACAGTAAAAGGCTTTTTCAGTGATCCAGTCGCCGTACAACACTACACAAATGCAGCTGTTAAAGTGGGTTTGTGGAAGTCCGAAGAGGCTGTTTTTACGCAAATCTTTGACAAAGAAGACACGCTTTTAGAATGCGGTTGTGGCGCCGGTAGGATTAGCATTGGGCTATGGGAATTAGGCTATACTAGAATGCTAGGCATTGATTTCTGTAAAGAAATGATCGTAGAGGCCCGACGTCTGTCGCAATTACTCGGATATGGGCTGTCTTTTCGGTTGGGAGATGCGACTACTCTTCAGTTTGAGGCAGATCTATTTGACGGAATTGTTTTTGGCTTTAACGGTCTTATGCAAATCCCAAAGGCAGAAAACCGAAAAAAGGCATTAAAAGAAATAAAACGTGTCTTAAAAGAAGGGGGTTATTTTGTCTTTACAACGCATGATCGAGGTCTGCTTAAGCGACGGGTTTTTTGGATTGAGGAAAAAAAACGATGGAAGGAAGGTGTTCAGGATCCGGAATTGGAGGAATACGGAGATCGTTTATTCGATTCTCCAGACGGGAAAATTTTCATGCACATTCCTACAGTCAAAGAAATTAAAGATCTGCTCAAAGAAGTTGGTTTTGTGCTCCATCAAACGGTCCTTCGTTCAGAATTGGCCAATGAACCACCCGAAGTCAGAGAATTTTCGGACCAATGCCGATTCTGGATTGTGCGCAAAGAAAGATGAAAGAAAGTGCGCCAACGATTATTTCTCACTTGTCACAATGCAAATCATGATAAACGGTGTCGGTCCTTACTTTTTCCAGTAGGCATATCCGGAGAGATGGCTGAGTGGTCGAAAGCAACGCTTTGCTAAAGCGTCGTACCTCAAAAGGGTACCGAGGGTTCGAATCCCTCTCTCTCCGCCACTTATGAAATAAGTGTGCAAGGAGAGTGTAGAACTTGAGAAACCGAGGTTTTTGCCTAATGAAGTGGAGATGGTGCACAATTTTTTTCTCAAATTGCAATACCTCGATGAGGTTAAAACCGAGGGATAGAAGATTAAGCAGAAGAATGCCTTTACCGCTCACGGTATTCCGAAGGGTATTGAATGACAAAAAGTTGATTCAAACCGAAGAGAAATTGTTTGTATGCAGTCAACGTCCCGTGGGAAGTGAGAGCCATTTTCTTTATATCTTCTTTTCTCAGAAAATCTTCATGCTCTTCGGCGCCCTGACGACTGCACAGATAAATACGGGAGAGAGACTCATGAAGTAATCTTCCGCGTGGATGTGGAGTCGTGCCGACAATCTTTCCGTTTGGAGCTAATAGGGTGCAATACTGACTTAGGAAATGCTCAGGATTGGTGATATGTTCCAAAAAAGCAATACATGTAATATAATCGGGTTTCTGTGGCAACCATGTTTCCAAGCTTTCCAATGAATTGTCTTTTGCCAAGTCTAAGGTAGTGAAGTCTGTAAAATGAGTGGTTGTTGAAGGAGGGACTCGATCAACTCCATAATATTTACAGCTCGATGGAAGGAATTTTGATAAGTTTCCTTGTCCACAGGCTAAGTCTAATACGGTCGAATTACTCTCAATGTAAGAAGAAACGGCTTTCAGCCGGATATCCCGAATATATGAAGATAAAAGGCCTTCGTTTTCTTGATGTACCATTTAGTTTCCCTCCAATTTAGAGTCTTATGTCTATTAACGGTCAATCAAAAGAATCGCCTTTGAGTAGATGCCGCCAATATCGTTCCGGAGATTCAAGAAAGCCTTTCATAAATTTCACATGATCCAAGTCGGCATAACAGGTTTCGGTGATGCCATCTTCAGAAAAAAACCAGATCTGAGATTTCGGACAACTCAAAACAATGGGGGAGTGTGTCGCGATGATAAATTGACAGCCTTGTTGAACCATTTCGTGCACAAAAAGAATGAAGGCAAGCTGGCGTTGAGGCGAAAGAGCAGCCTCAGGTTCATCAATGAGATATAATCCTTCCGGAACTATTCTTGATTTGAAGAAGGTCAAAAATCCTTCACCATGCGAATAATCATTCAGGTCTCTGCCATATCGTGCATTGATAGCATGCTTGTTTCCTTCCATTATTCCGCGAACGCGATCATCGTCTCGAAAC
>JANQKU010000240.1 GCA_028280955.1 Opitutaceae bacterium | reverse complement strand
GAGGTAGATAAAAAAGGTTGGTCTTGTTTTGATCGAAGGGATTCTTTTTGGAAAGATAATAACGACTGAAAATAACAAAGGCTTCTATCACTTGGATAGAAGCCTTCGGTTAAGTTTGTTTCCTCTTTTTACAATATCCTGTTCAGAATATTCAGAGAAATAGAGATTAAACGAAGATCTACTTCTTTTTGATCAGGCCAATAATGAAAAGTAAAACGACGGCGCCTACTAATGCGGTCACAAGTGAACCGACAACGCTGCTATCAGTCGAAAAACCAAGAACATCGAAGAGGAAGCCTCCGACAACCGCGCCGATGATACCGACGATGATGTTTCCGAGAATGCCAAATCCTCCTCCTTTCATAATGACTCCAGCGAGCCAACCAGCAACTGCACCAATAATAAGAAACAGTACAATATTCATAATTGATTAGGGGTAAGGGTTATTTTAGATGGAATGACAAATGTAGTTTATACTACATTTATATGAAAACATGTTAACGACTCATGGAGTGGGAACAAGGACCAAATAAATGGGGGTTTTACCTAAGAAATGGTAATGAAAACTTAATTATGACCATTGTTCTGCAGCATCGATAATCAAATCTTCCGGACGAAAGGCATATCCTCTGATTTGAGCTTTGGGAGCATCATCGACAACATAGTTGACGACGTAAACTTCACCATCATCGAACTGGGTCCAGCCGGTGTAGCCCCCATCTGCTGCTGTGCTGCGATCGTAATCCAGTGGAACGATGCGGGTATGGGCTTCTTGTCGGGTTTCGGCCAGGCATGATTCTACGTCTGTAAATCCGATAAGGGTGTTCTGCATCCACCAACCAGTCCAACCTTTGCCTCCCTGCATGTAGCGGTGAGTAATCATGATTTGGCCATCCTTGAGTATTCCGGAAACTGGACGGTGACAACCGGGAAGCGGAAATTGGATGGCTTCACTCCAGGTATCCCCACTATCACGACTGATTGATTTAAAACCATTGTGACCGAGTCCTGAGTTTTCTCGCATGAAGCAAATCAGTTCACCAGTAGGGAGTTCCACAATACTGGCTTCACAGAGGAAATATTCTGAGGATTTGGCGATGGTGATGGGACCTTTCCAATTTTTACCCTCGTCGTCACTGTACCAAAGTCTTTGGCCAGAAATAATGCCAGGTTCAAAATTGTGAGTGGAATGGGCCGTGATCAACCAACGACCTTTATGTGGTCCTTGTTTGAGCTCAATCAATTGGTCGGGAACGATTCCCACAATGGGTGTCGAGATAGGTCCCGTCCAGGTATGTCCATGATCATTGCTGATAAAGAGGTAGTTTTCTTCGATTCGCCCTTCATTTTCATTGGTACATTTATCGATAACAGCAACAATATGCCCGTTAGCCAATTGAGTTAAACGTCCGCAATTCCAATAAGGAACTTTGTTTACATCGCCTCGTGTAGGCTCGGTCAAAGGAATTTTAGGTGACCAGGTGCGGCCTCGATTACTCGAGCGAGCCAGCATGATCCGAGTGTAATCCCGGTTTCCATGGTGAGTGCATTCGCTAAAAAGACAGAGAAGATCTCCGGCTTGAGTCTGGCAAACGTCTGGCCAGGCTTCATAAATAGAATCATCACGGCTGACCGTGAAAGTTTGGATTTGGGGTAGTGTCATATGCGTATAAAGGACTTAGATGAATCGAGCGAAATGAGTGAAAAAATGCGATTCAAAACTGTCGAAAAGATAAAGAAAAATGAGGAAGAGAGGCCGGATTTTACAAACTAGAGGATAAGGGATTTTTCTTGGAAATTTTTGATTCGATGAAAGGTTAAATAATTGGCGTTATGAGAATTATCAGCACCTCCCAACCCATCGTCAAAAGCGGTTCGAGAAGCTGCAATGATGTCGTTATTTTCGAAAACCCAATCAACATATTGGAAGCCGGTATTGATAGAATCAGGATGGCGTAGAATGACGGAACGAACCGTCCATTCTCGTAGGTCTGATGAACTGGTGAGTGCTAACGTATTGCGAGTTCGTTCGGCGTTTTTTCCTTCATCATCAGGGTGAATCCAGTTCGTCAGAGACCAATAATGTTTAGAAATGGGATCAAATCGAATGGTGAACTTCACACATCCACCAGGGAAATCGATGAAGTCATTTGTAGGATCAAAAGATAGAGCCTTCCCATCTGAAGAGATATGGAGGATAGCTGCAGAGCATCCCTTATAAGGTTCTTGGACTCGGAGAATATTTACCAATTCTCCAGTTGGAGATGCGACGACATTGCCTTCTAACCATCCGCTTGTAGACATGAAATTAGGGTGTGCTTCGGCATTCGAAGTGGCTTTCTCTTTCTCTGTCACAAGTAATTTGCGCCAAGATTGATCAAAGATCGGATAGTATTCACTCACTGTCCAATTTGAGGCGTTTAGAAGATCTGTGTTAACGGAGGCTGAAATAACAAATGGTCTCATATTCCAGCACCAGCCTTCATGAGGGTCGTGTTTTTCTAAAGCCATCCAAATACGATCCTTGTGTTTGAGGATCGGAACGGGAGCGCAATGAAAGTGACCTTCAGAGAGTAAGAGCCCCGAAGTGTTTTTTGTTGGTCTAGTCCAGGATTTGCCTCCATCCAATGATTTGCGAATGGTCACATTGCCGTAAAGCTGATCAGTTCCGATGAGATAGAGGTCTCTTTCATGGACAAACAGTGTTGACCAAAATTGGCCGACGATCTCTGTCTGCTGTTCCCATGTTTTCCCTCGATTGGATGAAAGGAAGACTTGGGTTGTGTTAGAGGTCGTTTTCGAACCAAAAACGTCGAGTTTAGCTACGTAATTTCCGTTTGGAAGTATGACAATGCTGGGCGATCCAAGATAACGTCCCGTTTCTTTAGGAGAGTGCGCAATGACCGTGCCCGGTACTTTTGTATGATCAGTAGGTGCTGTAAGATTCATTAGAAAATGGGGTTTTTAGAAAAATATTAGCTCGAGTGGGGTTTCTTTAATGCGGCTAGGGCATCTTCTGCTATTTGTTCTGGGGTTTGATTGATAGAGCAGGTAATAACGCGTTCATCCAAATCTGGTGCCTCGAGAGTGGCAAATTGGCTCTCCAATAAACCTACTGGCATAAAGTGGTCGGTTCGTTCTGCCATGCGCTTTGCAATGAGTTCCTTACTTCCTTCTAAGTAAAAAAAGAGGATGGGCATTTGGGCTGCTTCGATCAACTGATCCCGATAATATCTTTTTAAGGCAGAACAGGCAGCGATGGTGATTCCGTTGGCACGAGTCGATTTTCCCAGGGCTTGGCCCAGATTCTGTAACCAGGGGATCCGATCTTCATCTGAAAGAGGAATATTGGCTGTCATTTTCTGGATATTGGTTTCTGGATGAAACGCATCTCCTTCCAAGAAGGGCGACTCAAGCCGGGTTGCCAGAATTTTACCGACAGTCGATTTCCCGCAACCGCAAACACCAAAGATGACAATGGCTTGTTTAAAGGCTGCTGGTGAGTCCTCCGTCAACATAGAGAATGTGTCCGTTAATGAAACTTGAGGCTTCTGAGGAAAGGAAAACAGCGCTACCAATGAGTTCGTCTACTTTTCCCCAGCGATTTGCCGGTGTGCGACTTTTCAGCCAAGCCGTAAAGGTTTCATCTTCAACCAGCGGTTGCGTTAATTCCGTTTCAAAATAACCAGGGGCGATTCCGTTAATCTGGATATTGTATTTGGCCCAGTCGGTGCACATTCCCTTTGTTAACATGGCGACAGCTCCTTTTGAGGCGGCATAAGGTGCAACGGTAATGCGGGCCACACTGCTTTGCACGGAACAGATGTTAATGATCTTTCCTCGGTTTCGCTTGATCATATGGTTAGCGACAGCTTGCCCTACATGGAAAACACCGTCGAGATTGGTTTCCATCAATTCCTTCCAGTCCGAAGAGGAAAAATCTTCCAGAGGAGTGCGCCTTTGGATGCCGGCGTTGTTGACCAAAATGTCGATGGCCCCAATGGTTTTTTCGATCTGATCGATGTGAGTTTTAACGATTTCGTGATCTGTCACATCAAAGGATGATTGGTGAACAGTATGACCGTTTTCAGTGAGCTTTTGAGCCGCGTCTGAAAGTTTCTCCGTATTTCGTCCATTGAGAATAATTTCGGCTCCAGCCTCCGCCAGTCCTTGAGCCAAAGCATAACCAATCCCTTGAGAAGAGCCTGTTACTAAGGCGCGTAAGCCGCTTAAATCAAAGAGGGTTTTTTTCATGGGCGATGCGAATGCTGATGGTTCCTTTTCTATTCATAATCACAGGCATTGAGTTCTTGCATGAAAGATTGCTGAGATCAATCATACACTCCTTCGATCGCCTTTTGTGCTGAGAATTTACGCCCAAAATGACAACAAGAGCCTTATTTATCCATTCGGAAAAAGATTTACGTGTTCAGGAAGTAGCTGTCCCTTCTCTGGGAGAAGGAGAGGTAAAAGTCCGGATCAAATTTGGGGGCATTTGTGGTTCCGATTTACATTACTATCTACACGGTGGATTTGGTACTGTGAGATTGCGTGAACCCATGGTATTGGGACATGAGGTGGCAGGGGTGATTGAAGCTGTTGGAGCAGCTGTGAAAGATTTGAAAGTGGGTGATAAGATAGCTGTGAATCCAAGCAGGCCTTGTCATACATGTGAATACTGCCAGAAGGAGATGTGCAACCATTGTATGAATATGCGGTTTTATGGCAGTGCAATGCCTTTCCCTCATATTCAGGGAGCCTTTCGAGATATTCTGGTAGCAGAGGCAACACAATGTGTTGTCTTTCCACAAACAACGGATGAATCCATTGCGGCTTTTGCGGAGCCGCTTTCGGTCGTTCTCCACGCAGCTAAGCAATTTGGCGATCTAAAGAGTAAGGATGTTTTGGTTACAGGCTGTGGGCCCATCGGGTCATTAGCAGTTTTGGTGGCAAGAGCAAAAGGAGCTAAACGGATTGTGGTAACAGATGTCGCGGATGAACCACTCGCTATGGCCCAAACTTTGGGGGCCGATTTAGTGATCAATGTGAGACGTGAAATGGAAGGTCTTTTGAACTATGTGAAGAAAGAACGATGCTTTGATTGCCTCTTTGAAGCGTCCGGTAATGAACGTGCTTTATGTGATGCGATAGAATGCCTTCAACCCAAAGCGCGTATGATACAGATAGGCTTGGGAGGAGAAATGACTTTGCCGATCAACCGAATTGTGGCAAAAGAACTCGAATTATGTGGGACGTTTCGTTTTCATGAAGAATTTTCAGAAGCCGTTCAATTACTTGCTTCTGGGCGTGTTAAGGTGGAACCGCTTTTAACTGAGGTCTTGCCGATGGAAAAAGCCATCGAAGCCTTTGAGTTGGCCTGTGATCGATCGAGAGCAATGAAAGTCCAGCTCTCGTTTGCCGGCTAAAAGATACTCAGATTGGAAATTTTTATTTGTTGTTCAGGTAATTCCGGATGGGGTCGAGATCCAGGCATTGTTCGAGGAGTTTGCCCATTTCCCGATAAATGCTCTGTCTAGATTGACGCCAGGGGTGAGGTGAGATGGTTGCTCCGTCAAACTGAGCTTCACGGAGAAGTCTTTCTCGCATCTGGGGAGATTCAAAGAGTCCATGTTGATAGGTTCCCCATATTTTACCGAGACGGATGCCTTCGGGCTCCAGACTGCCGGCGTTGGAATGGATCGAAAGCAGTGTTTCAGGTGTTTCTCCAATAATTTCCGTTTGACCGGTGTGGATTTCGAAGGTTTCCCAGGTGTCATCTTTCCAGCTTGCCTGTCGACGTTGGATCACCTTCTCCGGCTGGAATTCAGTTGAAATGGGCAGCAGACCGAGGCCTTTGGTTTCTGTTTCTCCTTTTAAATGGTGTCCGAGTATCTGGTAACCACCGCAAATACCAACGATGGGTGTATTGTTTTGGGCTTTACGAAGGATAGTATTTTCAAATCCATTTTTACGAAGCCATGCGAGATCTGAGAAAGGCTCTTTAGAGCCGGGGAGTATGATGGCTATGGCGTTTTCGAGATCGGCAGGCTTATCTACCCAGCAGGATTGGATACCCTTATCATCTTGCCAGGGCATCTGGTCCTGGCTGTTAGAAACATGAGGATAACGAATCCAGGCGATATAAGGTTTGTTATGAGAGGGAGGTTGAGTTTGTGCGTTGAGGCTGTCTTCATCTTCAATGTGTAAATCTGGGCGAAAAGGGAGCACGCCGAGATAGGGTAGTTCAGTATGCTTTTGGAAATGTGCTTTAGCCTCAGCATAGAGAGCCGTATCCCCTCGGAATTTATTAACGATGAAGCCGAGACCATTTTGTTTGTCGGCATCGGGTAAGAGATTCCAGGTGCCAACAACTTGAGCAAAGGAACCGCCTCTTTCGATATCAGAGACGAGTATCCACTTCCCTTTTACGTAATTAACAGGTCGTAGATTGGCGATGTCGCGATCCATTAGATTGATTTCGACAGGACTTCCGGCTCCTTCGAGAACGAGAACATCGCAATGAGTTTTCCAATAGTCGAGAGTAGCGCTGGCGGCTTCCCAGGAGGCTTCAATAGAGAGGTAGTATTCTTGGGCAGTCAGATGTTCTCCGGGCTGGCCGAGTCGAACGACTTGTGAGCGAGAAGCAGAGGAGGGTTTGAGGAGAATAGGATTCATCTCCACGATAGGCCGTCGACCACAGGCATCTGCCTGGATGGCCTGAGCTACGCCTATTTCCCCACCTTCGATTGTGGCATAGGCATTGTTGGCCATATTCTGGGCCTTGAAGGGAGCGACGTTATACCCTTGGGAGTGAAGCCAGGCGCAGAAAGCGGTAGCTATCCAGCTTTTCCCCGCATTCGAAGAAGTTCCGAGGATGGAAATGGCTTTCATCAATGAATAAATTCTAGTAGCGTTCCCAACCTTTTCCTTCATAGCCATAGGAACAGAGGTTGGGATGGAGAATTTCGGCTAGAATTTCGAGAGAATCAACGACTCGGGGACCCGGACGGTTAAAATATTGATTCCCATCTGTCAGGTAGAGGTGGCCATTTTTAACGGCTCGGAGAGATTGCCATGTATCGGTTTGCAAGGCGGTATTCATTTCCTGACGAGTTTTGGCAATATCCCAGCCACAGGGCATAGAGATGATCATGTCAGGATCGGCTTCAACGAGTTTTTCGATAGGTAAGCGTGGTGTATGTGCCTTGGGAATACCCAATAGGTCAGTGCCACCAGCCATTTCGACTAGTTCAGGCACCCAGTTGCCGGCCGCCATGAGAGGGTCGATCCATTCCACACAGACCACACTGGGTTTACTCTGCGCTTGTTGAACAGATTCTTTAACAGTATCCATACGGTGATTCATTTTGCCAATGAGAGTTTCTCCTTTTTCGGGAGCTCTAAGTGCATTGGCTATTTCTTGAATGCCCTGTATCAGGTCGTTTAGGGAATTCGGAGCGAGAGAGATGATTTTGGGTTTGGTCGTAAGAACTTGGCGAGCTGCGGCTTCGACATCTTTGAGGCTTACGGCACAGACTTCACAATGATCCTGTGTTACGATGAGGGTGGGCTGAAGTTTTTCGAGGAGATCGACATCTACTCGGTAAACGGAAAGAGCCTCTTTGAGGGTGTTGATGACTCGTTCATCAATCCCTTTGCTGGTTCCAGAGGTGTTAAATTTGGCTTCGGAACATGGTGGTAGAGAGAGAATGGATGGAGGGTAGTCGCATTCGTGAGAGCGTCCGACGATATTGTTTTGGAAACCCAGAGCGCAGAGAGTTTCAGTGCTGCTTGCAATAAGAGATATGATGCGATGATCTGACATGGTTGTTGTTACAATTAATCGGTTTGTAAGGTTAGATCGCAAAAGCCGAAGCTAAAGTGATGACCTGGGTCATTAAATTCACGGAGTTGTGGCTTGGAACGAGTGAAAGGGATGGGAAAATGAAACTCAGGGCCGTCGTAAACAAAAGTATGGAATTCTCCGTTTTCGCCACATGGATCGACATCTTCAGGAAGGTCTTCTAGAAAATTGGTATCAAAATCACGACCGGCAAAAGAAAGATCGAGTTGTTTGAGGTTTACACAGGTGACGATTGCTTTGTATCCAGAATTAATGACGTCTTGAGCAAAGGTTTTGGTATTGCATTGCCAAACCGGGTAGATACATTCAAAGCCCAGTTTAGCATGGAAACGATCACGCCACGCTTTAATGTCTTCAAGAAAAAGATCACCATAAGCAATGTGATGGATGCCTTGATCTTTCTGTTCTAAGAGGGCTTGGGACACAATGGTTTCATATTGACCGCCTTCTGGAACTTGCACTTCGATGAGGGGTAGGTCGAGAGCTCGGCTTTGCCTCCTTAGGAGTTCGCGTTGCACACCATGAACGCTGACACGATCATCATCGCACAAAACAGTGATGAGAGATGATACTTTGTATCCCTTTTTTCTGATTTCTCTCAGGGCGATAGCGCTGTCTTTTCCACTGGACCAAGAGAGAAGAATGGAGTGGTCAGTTTTCTGCTCCATCGGTTGGTTTTCGATTGCGTCTGAAAAGACGCCAGCGTTCTTCGCTGATACCATTTCGTTCGAGTTCTTGCCTTGCGAGTTTGAAGAGAAGGTCGGAGAGTCGGTTGATGAATTTCAAAATGCAAGGCTCGACGGGATCTAGTTTATTAAGCGTCACGAGTCTTCTTTCGGCACGTCGCACTTGAGTTCTGGAGACATGGCAAAGTGCAGCGACTTCATTACCTCCAGGAAGAAGGAAGTATTCTGTAGTGCTGGAAAGACTTTCCTCGATTTTGTTGAGCCATGTTTCCATCCATTCGGCAGAATCGAGTGGCAGAGGGACTTGTGGCTTTCTTTCGGATGTGGAGGGCGTTGCGACATGGGACATGAGATTCATCATTTCAGTTTGTATCCGTTGTAATCCTTCTTCCCAATCGTGTTGGGCATCCAGCTTACTTCGCAATAATCCTATAGTGCTGTTCGCTTCATCCAATTCACCGAGGCATTCGATACGGATATCGTCTTTGTCGACACGTTGTCCGCCGCCGATTCCGGTCGTTCCTTTGTCACCTGCTTTGGTCGAAATATTACCTTTCATAAATGGAATGTGTGAGTTGAGTTTAATCTTCAAATCGGTTTTCCCATTTTTGGGAAAACCCAAGGGCGAAAGCTTTATGGATGAGATTTAAGAAGGATTCGTTTTCAATGGATACAGGACAGTCTCCGATTAAATCGCGGAAGCTTTCTGCATCTATGGGTTTTTGAGAAACGAGTTTAGCTATTTGAGATGCGTAAGTGAGAAAGATTTCGTGGATGCAATTTGTAGGAAGAATTTTCCAATGGATCTGGTCTCTCAAGTGAATAAGAGCCTGGGTCGCTGCGACGGCCATGGGGTCGTGGTTAATGGAAAGAAAATTGTTTTCGAATAGCATCTGGCTTTCCTCATCGGAAAGTTCGTTGCGAATGCCTTTGATAAAAGTTTCTTGAGTCTCGCCAAAGCGTTGGAGCTGAGCGATGC
>JANQKU010000068.1 GCA_028280955.1 Opitutaceae bacterium | reverse complement strand
CACTGACAGAACGTGCGAATGTGACGGAAGGCGCTGCATTAAAAATTTCACGTGCCTCCGAGGGAACGTTGAAGGGAACTTCAACGGCTGGTTTGCTGGAAACTGTAGTTTTATTGTCCATGGTTCTCTGTTGTTGATTATTTTTCTCTAAGGGCCTTTTCAAACCAGCGGAAGAATCTGGCGGGTACAAACACTCCAGATAGGCGACATATTTTTCCTGTTTTTTATTTCGTCAATAAAAATCATATTGTGCATTTCATTTAGAAGGTAGACTCGCCTAAACGTTCAAAAAAGCTGAGCGGCTTGGACAACAGATCCCGGGAAGCGCTTCTTGCCTGAGACACCTTCGGCCGAGATGTCATCCTGATCGAAACCGTGGTGCGGGACAAAGCGAGATCAGCGCGCGCTCCCCGGTCGAAGACCACCCACCTCTACCAATACCCGCAGGCCCTCCAACAGATGCCCGTTCTCGAAAAGGCAGTACTCGAAAAAAGTATATCAATTAACAGTCCGAATACCTTCTTATCACCTATAACCACTACAACGTTAGGACAGCAGCCAAAAACACAGCAAATCCACTCAGGCTAATCACCCTAGCAAAGGTATACTTGTCTCAGGTAACTTGAATCCAAATCCATCTCTTTGAGTTTCCTGACCAAATAGAACTGACTACCCACGATCGTGGCTATCAACAGGCCAAAGTAGCCCCACGCTAACAAACCTGTATCCACCCCGGTGTAACGCACTAGCAGAAAACAAGCGAGGACGATCACCACTAAAGGAATCATCCCATAGGCCGTAAACCCTGAGAATTTATCCACCATCTCAGCTTTACTTTCAGGACTCATCGCCTTGGTCGCTCGCATCGTAACAATGCGACTGACAAACACACACAGGAGAAGAACGACTATGCCTACTTCCTGAGAAATCATCGAAACCTTCTCATTGTCTACTGACGAGGCGTCACAATTAGCCTGCCATCCGAAAACAAAAATCTCGCACTCACCACCTCATCCAGATTTTGCAAAATATGCTCAACGCGCGCTTCCTCTATGCACAGGTTGCTGATTCTTTTCTGAGGATCATAGTTCGAATATTCAACTTCCAATCCGGGTGTGATGATATCCAAAACCTCCTTGAGCGAGAAATCCTCAAAGTCTCCTGAGTATCTTTGATCGAGATCAATACCCAGACCGAGCATCAGTTCATAAAAACGCACCCGTTCAATCAGAGCCTCTAATCTTTCTTCCGGCGTTAACTCCCCCGATTTGGCCCATCCACGCTGCACTTTTACGCGGATGTCTTCTTCGCCGTTCGTAGATCCGACGCGCGTGAAAGATTCATCGCCGATTATAAACTTCGGCATCTTTAAATACATCTTCGTGATCTCAAAGACATCGGCAACGGAGAGGTTTTCCATATGGACCACACGTTCCCCTGTCTCCGATTCGTCATCGTTGACAGAGGTAACTACCTGCACACCACATCCCGCCATCAGCAGACAGGTTATTGCTGACGTAAATCTAAGTTTTAATGGCAAGGTTTGAATCACGGTCTCCATCGATCTCAGATAGGATTCAAGAATGAGACTTTAGCTCAGGTTTTTTGAATTCCCAATCCTAATGAAAGAATCCAAAGAACACGGAATCTACTCACGCAGGGAAGCCTCGCTTCCCGGAGTTGAATAAGTGGATTTGTCGGCGCTCATGGATTGAAGGATGAGGTAGCGTTCAAATTTCCACTAATAATCTCAATCACCCTTTTCCTAACCCAATCATAATCCGGTTTCTTCTTAAATATTCCATAGGTCTGATGACGGCCCGAATCCCAGTACCCATCAAGGTGATAGGCTCTCTCATCCTTTCCAATTTCGCCCGCTGCTCGCATGAGCTCAGTCGTTACGTCGTAGCTTCCAACAGAGATAAACCAATCTAAGGTCTCTCCGTCTTTTGACAGGAGAAATCTCCAAACCAAAGGACCCATGCGCCAGCCCGCATCCATGTCATAGTAATCAATCGCGAAAACTTTAACATTCTCAACGTGGAATTGGTCTCTTATAAAGAATGTTGCTTCGCTCAACTCCGGTATCTTTTCGCTACCTCGCAGAGTGTGTAGTTCTCTTATCTCATTCTCTCGTTCCTCTAGTTTTCCTGATGCAGAGTAAGCTTGGATAAGCTTTGTACGAAGTTGCCAGTCATCGGGCTCAAGTGATTTCAACTTCTCCCATGGCTCAATTGCTTCGCTAAATTGTTCGTTGAGGTAGTAAAGAAGTCCCAGGTTATACAACGTCAAGGGATTGTTCGGATTGTTGGCGAGTTCGGCCTCTAGCTCCGAGATCGTCGGGGGATTGCCCCATACACCTAGCGCAACGCATAGGAAAAGGGGTATGAGAATTACTTTCATACTCCAAGAACGTCTAAGCGGACGCAGCGGTAGCACTCCCGGTGCCGGTGATTTGACCAGCTGCCTTGTAAGATATTGGGGAAATATTCATTTTGGGTCACTTATTGAATCATCAGGCGCAATTGCTTTTCCAAAAATGACCATGTTGCTTTTTTGATCCTCGGGCTGAACGTATATTTCGATGTCTCCAACTCCACTCTCTTCTTTATATTCGTTTGAGATATGGAAGTGCTGATCAGGTTCGTTTTTCAGCATCGTCAACAAACCTATCAGGGAATCAATTTCTTCTTCTCTTATTCCCAATTCGATTCCGACCCAACCGTCTTTCCAGTGTTCAAGTTTGGTATGCATTTCAAATTTTACTTACCTAATGTCTAGCACAGGAATGCGGGGAGCGAAACTATCCGCATTTCGTGGCGCGCCTTCCATGTTCGATGCTGTTTTAGTCCTGTCCAAGAGTGGAAGGTTTGGTAGGTAAATCCTCGGACAACAAAGCTCACTCGTGTGTATTCTCATCATTCTCCATGTTCAATTCGTTTCCCTTAATTCTCTTCCATACCAAGCTGCCTGCTCCCCACATTCCCCAAGTCGAAATAAATAGAGGATACAGCATGTAAAGGTAGTCTTCATTTCCAATTGCTCGACCAACCCCCATAATAGCAAATGAGCCAATAAAAAGAAAGATCGAAACTACCAGTCCAATGAAATCCAAAGCTGCAAATATTTCTTTCATCTAACAGCTATCCAGAACGTAACGTAGTTACCTATAACTTGGTTGAGGATAGGGGGTTTGAACGAGGAGTATACTCTCTAGGAAACAAGCGCCCCTCAGGCTCTTCAAGGTCAAAAACTACTGTGTGACTGAAACGAGCAAAAGCGAAAGTCCCCCTACTCCAACACCACCATGACTTCTTTTTGATTCAGGTTGTCGCCGACGGCTACGCGGACGTCTTTGACAGTGGCTTGGCGGGGGGACTTAAACTCATTGTGCATCTTCATCGATTCGAGAATGAGGAGGGCTTGGCCTTCTTCGACTTCGTCGCCCTGCGTCACTAGCAAGTCG
>JANQKU010000200.1 GCA_028280955.1 Opitutaceae bacterium | reverse complement strand
TAAACGCGCTTCTCTTTCTTATGGTGTGGAAGGCTCAATGTACCAGGAACAAGTCGGAAAAGATTTGGATCATTTTGTCTGGGTTATTTTGTTTTCTTGCTCTTGATGAATTATCCTCGTTTCACGAACGTCTAATTCATCCACTCAGATCAGCACTAGGGACTTCAGGCTTTTTTACTTTTGCATGGATAATCCCCTACAGCATCGCTATCTTATTGTTATCAATATTTGTCATCCCTATCATCTGGAGAATTGAGAAGAAAATCCGGTTTTGGTTTATTTTATCCGCCATGACATTTATCACTGGAGCAATCGGGTTCGAAATGCTCGGAGGATGGCGTTTTGATCAAGCAAACTATCAAGAAGATATCCTCTTCTATATTTTCTTCACATTTGAAGAAACCCTGGAAATGGCTGGTTTGGTCATGCTTGTATACGCTCTCTTATCATTGCTTCAAACGACTTATGGTGGATTTTCGATTCAGATTTCCGGAGCAAGCAGTGTATCCCTGTCTTCGAGCAAATCGGATTAAAATACCAATAAATAATCAAAATTACATCGTAATCGCGTGAATGGAACGAGGACGATCCTCCCTCTGGAATACGACCTGAGAGTAACCGTGATCAGTGACGAAGGCCAATTCATTGTCTGGAAAGATTTCTGAATAATTTTAATTTAGCGCTTGATTTTCATATAAAAGAGAACAATGTTCACTTTTATATGAAAAAGAGTAATAATTTAAGAGAGCAGAAACGGCAGAACATCTTGCTCATAGCGGCGGATTTACTCAAGGAATACAACTATTACGACATTACTCTGGACCTTCTTGCAGATCGTTTGGGAACGACAAAATCCAACTTCTACCATTACTTCGATTCCAAGGAGCAGCTCTACCAAGAAGTATTTCTTCTTCAAATCGAAGATGTCGTTGCCGAACTCGAGCGTAAACTGATTCCCCTCCATGGCAGCGATGATGACGAGGCTCTCATTGAAATCGTAGTGGATATCATCACAACCCGCCGTCGCTTTAATGATCTAAGCGCCCTTTTCAACACAACACTTACTCGAAATATTTCAGATAAATTCGCTATCAAATGCCGCGCTCAATTAAACGCGGCTACCCTGAGAACATGTAAGGCAATTCAAACGACTCTTCCCTCGCTCACTTTCTTTCAAGTCGAAAGGTTTTTAATCTACTTTGAAGCCTTAAAAAATGGGCTCTGGGCAGAATCTTCCGCTTCTGAGAAGTATAAGGAAATGGCAAAAGACTTCCTCGTCTTTGGAGTACCCGATAGCTTCGCGAATCAACTGCATGAGGGAGTAACCATAGTGCTTAGAGGCATTCGAGCCGAATCTAAGCCTTGAATTTTTTTGCACTCAAAAATGAACATAATTCACTTTTTTAAGACTATAGTCTATTCCAATGAAAACTAGCCTCATACTATCACCTTTAATCAGATTCCTCCTTTTTTTAGCCCTGTTAGGCAGTATGGCCTCCGGGCGGACCAAAGAAGGGGAGACTCCTCTGCGTCCGGTTCCCACGGCGATAGTCCAGGCTAACACTGACATAGAGATGCGAAGATTTCCAGGCGTGGTCAGAGCTTTTCGTCGTGTGGACCTCGCCTTTAACGTTCCAGGTCAACTGGAGTTTCTCTCGGCGGTAGAGGGAACAGAGGTCAAGCAAGGGGACCTACTGGCCCGCTTGGATCCACGTGATTACCAGTACAATCTCGATGCAGCCCAGGCAGATTTTCAACAGGCCGAATCGAATTACCAACGGAAAAAGAAGCTTTACGAAACCAAGGTTATTTCCAGTGCGGAGTTCGATCAGACAACGGCCATTTACCTGGCTGCAAAAGCGCAACTTGACCGTGCCACTAAGGCCGTTGAGGATACGGTGCTGTACGCACCATTTAATGCGGTCATTGCCAAACGGCACTTTGAAAACCTCGAACAGGTAGACGCTAAGGTGATGGTAGTTTCTCTACAGGATATCACCGATATAGAAGTGACTGTGCAGGTCCCGGAAATTCTGATGGCTACCGGCCGTGACGAAGATCTCCTTTCAGTGTTGGTGAACTTCCATGCCAATGGAGGACATTGGTACGATGCTGAAATCAGCGAATGGGAAACCAGCGCCAACCCCGTGACTCGCACGTACGATGTGGTGGTTAAATTACCCTCTCCTGAAGGTCTGAATACCTACACTGGAATGACCGCCACGGTGAAAGTTGAACACCTAAACCGGTCCACTGAAGGCTCAACCCGCATACCCATTGAATCCATTTTTCCAGAGCAGAATAAATCCTTTGTCTGGGTAATTCCAGTCAATGGAGGCCATCCTGAAAAACGCAACATCGTCCTGGGTTCGCCCAGGGGCAGTCAGGTTCAGGTACTGTCAGGACTGGAAGCAGGCGAGCATATCGCTGTGGCCGGGATTCATTCCCTGTCAACTGAGCTTCAAATACGTCCTTCAAAACCCAATACGGAAGGACTGGAGCAATGAATCTCGCTAAATATTCCATTACCCACCGGGCTGTCATGTGGGCTATTATTATTCTGACTATTTTGGCCGGAGGATTGGCTTACAAGGACCTTGGAAGACTCGAAGACCCTGAATTCACCATCAAGGAGGCGGTCATCACTTCCCTTTACCCCGGAGCCAGTGCCGTCGAAGTCGAAGAGGAGGTTACCGAGCCAATCGAATCAGCCGTGCAACAGTTGAAACAGCTACACGAGGTGCGATCCATCTCACGTCCGGGGGTATCCATTGTGTTCGCCGAGATAAAGGATCACTATAATAAAGATACCCTTCCCCAGGTCTGGGATGAACTGAGGCGCAAGGTCGGTGCTGCCGCCTCCCGGTTACCACCGGGCGTCGTAGCAACTGAAATCAATGACGACTTCGGCGATGTCTACGGCATCTTCTTTGCCCTGACTGGCGACGGTTATTCCCCCCACGATCTTGAGGAACTGGCCAAAGACATGCGGCTGGAACTGCTGCTCTGCGAAGATGTAGGGAAGGTCAGTTTCATGGGCATTCAGGAGGAGGTTGTCTACGTAAACCTCAATCAAAACAAACTAGCCACCCTGGGCATTTCACCGGAAACCATTTTCGGGATCATTGAACAGCAGAACACCGTGGTCTCCGGCGGAGCCACCCGCATGAGCTCAAAAAACCTGCGCCTGGAAGTCAGCGGCGCCTTCACCGATCCCGAATCCATAGAACAATTGCTGATTCCCGGAAGCAGCACGGAAGAACTGATAAGATTGGAAGACCTAGCCAGTGTGGAACGTGGTTACTGGGATCCGCCAACGCAGCTACTTTACTTCAATGGAAAACCGGCAGTGGGTATAGGAATCTCCACCGTGTCTGGCGGCAACGTCATTACCATGGGAGATTCGGTCAGCGAGAAACTGAAGGATTTGCAAAACCGTCTGCCCATCGGTGTGGAGCTCCATGCCATTTCCTATCAGTCCGAAACCGTGTCTAAAGCGGTCAATGGCTTTGTCCTCAGTCTCATTGAGGCCTTGGCAATCGTATTGGTTGTACTGATACTCTTCATGGGCTTCAGAGAAGGCATGATAATCGGAACGATTTTGCTCCTCACCATCCTGGGAACCTTTGTAGTGATGGAGGGCATGGGCATCGCCCTGCAGCGCATCTCACTTGGAGCGCTCATTATCGCGCTTGGTATGTTGGTCGATAATGCCATCGTCATTGTGGAAGGCATCATGATCAAGCTCCAGCAGGGCAAGACAAAGATGGATGCCGCCATCGTTACCCTCAAGGAAACACAATGGCCGCTCTTAGGTGCGACCTTCATCGCCATTCTGGCTTTTGCCGCCATCTCAGTATCCCGGGACGAGACAGGTGAGTATCTGGTTAGCTTATTTCAAGTTATTGCCATCTCTCTGGGACTGAGCTGGTTGCTGGCCGTCACCGTCGCTCCTTTCCTCTGCGACCGATTCCTTAAAACCGACGGGAAGAAATCCAACACAAAGAAAGATCTCTACGACTCTTTCCTCTACCAAATCTATAAGAAGCTTTTGCAATACGCCCTGGTTCATCGCTGGAAAGTGACCGGATTGATCGTAATGCTCCTGGCACTGGCCATGGTCGGATTTGGTTTTGTGAAGCAAAACTTCTTCCCCGATTCTTCACGCCCTCAGTTCACAGTGTCACTCTATTATCCGGAAGGCACCCATATAGCTATCACAGAAGATGAAGTCCTTACCATTGGGGACAAACTGAGTAGTTTTGACGACATCAGCGACGTCAGCGCCTTTATCGGCGGCGGTGGCTTGCGTTTCATGTTAATCTATTCACCCGAAATGCCCGCAGCCCATTATGGGCAGCTCCTGATTAGTGTTTCTGACTACAAAAGGATACCACCCCTTATCGAGCAAATCCGGCAATACCTCAGTCAGAATCACCCGGATGCAGTCTATGAGATCAAACCATTCACACTGGGACCCCCCTACCCGGAAATTGAAGCAAGAATTATAGGCCCGGATGAAAAAGAGCTGTACCGCATTGCCGAACAATACATGACCATTATGCGCGAGCATGATAATACCGAATCGATCCGTTCGGATTGGGGAAGATCGGTTCACACGTTAAATTTCGAAATGTCGGAAACGCGTTCACGTGAGTCCGGTGTGGCGCGCTTGGACATCGCTCGTTCTATCGCTATGAACAACCAAGGAATACAAGGTGGCATTTATCGCGATGGCGACGACCTCTTGCCCATCATCATGAAAGTGCATGATGCAGACCGACCGATCATTGATCGCGTCGAAGACATTCAGGTGTGGTCATCCGCTTTCCGTAAATTTCTGCCCATTCAACAGGTGGTGAACGACATCACCATGACTTGGAGTCCCGAGGTCATCGAAAGGAAAAACCGCAAACGTACCCTCACCGTATCTTGTAAGCAGATTGAAGGAACCACCGCCTCCCTGTTCAATGAGTTGAGACCGCAAATAGAAGCGGTGGCATTACCCAATGGGTTTGAGCTGGAGTGGGGAGGTGAATACGAGTCTTCCACTGAAGCCAATCAAATGCTCGCCGCCAATGTACCCATGGCTCTGACACTCATGTTTCTCATTTCCATCGCCCTCTTCAATTCCTTCCGCATTCCCGTCATCATTTTTATTGGGCTGCCCCTGGCGCTCATCGGAGTCACCGCAGGTCTGCTCTTTTCCGGGCAACCCTTCGGTTTCATGGCTACCCTCGGTTTTCTCAGCCTTTCGGGTATGCTCATTAAAAACGAGATCGTCCTGCTCGAACAAATCAACATCGAACTGGCCAACGGGAAGTCTCAATACCAGGCCGTGGTTGACGCTGCGGTCAGCCGCATGAGACCGGTAGCCATGGCAGCCATAACTACGGTATTGGGAATGATTCCACTACTCTGGGATCCCTTTTTCGCCGCCATGGCGGTGACCATCATGGCCGGCCTCACCTTCGCCACCGCCCTCACTCTGGTAGTGGTGCCCGTGCTCTACACCCTCTTCTTTCGAGTCAAACAACACGCTTAGGAGAATAGTTTTGTGAACATTATCCGATTCAAAATCCTTACTTACCTGGCCACGGTCCTGCTACTGGGCAACCTGTGGGCAGACAGGCCATCCTCACCGGTCGATTATTCGATTCCGGA
>JANQKU010000153.1 GCA_028280955.1 Opitutaceae bacterium | reverse complement strand
CCCACAATTCCGCGACCTCTCCCAATGCACCTCCCTCACTGTTCAAAAGGCTCTTTGCTTCTACCCCCAACAAATCCTGCCATAAATCAATCCAGGCTTCTCCTAATGGTTTACCCTCAAACTCAGGATAAGGTAAAATCACAACAATCTCTTTTGCGCAACGCGCCAATGCTGCCAAATTGAAAAAATCCAACCAACTTTCAGCTGAAAAACCATAAATAAGCAGCCGATCCACAATGATACTACTCTCGACTGATCGATCCGTCCCAGCCTCCAATGCCACTGCAGCAATTGGCTCAACGCCAATGAACTCGCACCATTCTCTCAATTCGGTAAAGACTCCTTTGAGTAGATCCAATGGAAAGGAACTCTCATCATAACCTGCAGAAATAAGAGCCTCCCAATCCCCTAAGACCTGTTCAGGATAGCTTAATAGACTCCTGATAAGACCCGAGTGAAGATGATCCTTGGGGAGATAACGTAACCGCTTCTCCAAGACCATGCGTAAACCATAAATAAGGATACGCTTATCTGCTGCTTCAGATACCCTGCCTTTATGGGGACGCAACCACTTGCGTCGCACCAAATCCGGTGAAAGAAACTCGACGCCCAGAAATGCTCTCTTTTCCAGAGCTGCTCGTGTCTTAAGCCCCTCAGCCTGCCCCCTAGTCGGAACAACTACAAAATTCCGGCCCCATTCTCCCTTGAAAGCCAACCAAGGTGAGACAACCTCCTTCCAAGCCGCGTCCCAATTCTGAGTCAAAAATATCTGGTAGGGGACGTCAGATCTGTTCGGCTTTTCACTCACACCCATAGACCTAGAAGAAACACCCTCTTCTTGCCAATTCTTTGTGCAACAAAATCTTAATACCCAAACTGCTCTAGCTTTTTGAGTAAAACTGCGAATCTTTTCGGCAAATCAGCCTTTACGCAAACAGAAGACCCATCCGAATTTTCAAACAAAAGCTCTCTAAGATGAATGCAAATTTTGCTGTACAATGGTTTTTCTTCCTGACTACTTCGGCGATAATTCCGCTTCAAGCTCGATAAGAAAATCGGTTTTGAAATGGCGTATAACCCCTCCCCAACCACCCGCAAGCCACTTTCCGCGGCATGCAGACGAATCTGATGGGGACGGCAAACATTGGTCGAAGCCTCCCACAAATGATACCGTCCATAACTTTTCTGATGTTGAAACATCGTCTCTGTTTTTCGTCCTGTTGCTCGGGAAATCAATGCCCGAGGTTCTGAATCATGTCGAGCAATCGGCAAATCACAAACAACTGATTTCTCCTTTATATCCGGCTCCACCAACAAATCATAAACAAATCTCATTTTCCGAGACCCCAGAGCGTTTCGCAAAAATTCCTCTGCCTCCTTATTTTTTGCAAAAAGAGAGATCCCTGACAATTCCGGATCAATCGCATTCACGCGCGATACGATCTCAATTCCCAATCGTTTCAACTGAGGCTTTTCTGCTTCCATTTCTCGAAGCAATGCCATTGAAAAATCAGGAGTGCGCACCGCCCATTTATCCATAGCTACTGACATTCCCGCCGGTTTGTTGATGGCAAAGAATCCATCTGTATTCGCAATCAAGGGGAACTTCTGCGAAGACGAGCCTAAATATCTTGGGGGGAAAGAAAGAAACGGAGGTGAAGTCGACATAGATGAATGAAGTTGTGGCAGGATCTGAAACTAGAGCTTTCTTATCATTTGCCGTTCAGGTGAGTGTAAAAAACTAAGCAGCACAAGATGGTATCGCCTGTGGCGTGCTAGAAAAGACCTAAGTGAGAGACAAAGGCAACGAACTTTGTTTTCTGGCTTATCTCGCACACTATGCTGCCAATACCGAAAAAATAAAGCCCCCGTTATCACAAAGATAAACGGGGGCTTAAAAAGTGAAAAAAATCGAACTTAAGCTGACAATGCGTGCTTACTTACCTTCGACTTGGCACGGGCAACAGCGTTTGGATGAACGAGATTACTTTTGGAAGCCTTGTCCAAGGCTGAAATATAAGAAACTGCCGCCGTTTTTGCTGCTTCAGCATCGCCACTCGCAACAGCCTCTTGATACTTTTTGGATAAAGTCTTAATGCGGCTTTTTGTAGAGCGGTTACGAACTGTGCGAACCACTCGTTTGCGATCGTTTTTAAGTGCGGATTTAGTGTTTGCCATATCTTCTGAGAAAACGCTCAAAACTTCATCTCTTCCCACCCATGTCAAGGCTTTAGTTTTTTGTCACTCTTCATTGGTAGACACTGATTAGACCTTCTATCTTCACCCATTCTTCAGCTCTCTCCTCTTTTCATGTCTCGAACTCGCTTCACCATACTGAGAAACTCCAGCCTCTCTCCCTGCTCGTCAGTTCCCAAACCCTGGCCTGCCAGTTCGATAACCTGATCTAGTGACAAATCACCCTTATGGTCAGAATCCCTCAAGAACATTCCAAAACCTGCCACCGCCGCTGCAAATTTGAAATCCTTCGAGACCTCATCCAAAGTTGACTCATTCACCAAAAGAGGAATCTCCATTAATTCACTCTTATTTTCATCAGGTTCCTTATAACGAAGTTTTAGTGTCAAAAGCTCATCTTCCAGTCCTCTATTCTTTAACTCTGGACGAGCCATTGGCGTCTGATACTTCAATAAATCCACCTCCGGCAGTTCAATATCGATATCCATCGGCACAATTTCATACAAAGCCGTTACCGTATGCCCCGCGCCAATCTCTCCGGCATCCTTCCTATCATCATTAAAGTCCTCCTTGGCCAATACTCTATTTTCATATCCGATCAAACGATAAGCCTTCACCGAAGCGGGATTAAATTCTATCTGGATTTTCACATCCTTGGCTATCGCGACCAACGTTCCATCAATCTGCGATCCCAGAAGCTTTTTGGCTTCTGCCAAACTATCGACGTATCCATAGTTTCCATTCCCATGGTCGGCCAACTTTTCAAGCGTTGAGTCTTTATAATTACCCATCCCAAAGCCTAAGACCGTCAGAAACGTTCCCGTTTTAGCTTTCTCTTCAATTAACTCAACCAAATCACCCTGATTTGTTGTACCCACATTAAAATCCCCATCCGTGCACAGAATCACCCTGTTCACTCCATTCTCTACAAAATGAGCCTTCGCCACATCATAGGCCAGTTGAATTCCCATTCCTCCATTGGTCGACCCACCAGCTGACAACCGCTCAAGAGCGCTGACGATTTCACTCTTCTTCTTAATCGGAGTCGACGGAAGCACTAGACCGGAAGCGCCGGCATACACTGCAATCGCAACTCTGTCCTCAGGCTGTAAATGCTCAACCAATACCTTCAACGCCTGCTTGACCAACGGTAATTTGTTCGGACTGTTCATCGATCCGGAAACATCCAGAAGAAAGACCAGATTTGCCCTTGGGCGTTTTTCTGCCGAAACAGACTCTCCCTTTAACCCGATCCGCACCAATTGATGCTCCTCTTTCCAGGGAGCAGGCCCCACCTCCATTGCCACCGAAAAAGGCTCTTTCTCTTTCGCCTTTGGCTCCGGATAATCATACGAAAAATAGTTGATCAACTCTTCGATTCGCACAGCTCCCTTAGGCGGCAACTGACCGGCATTAATGAAACGCCTCATATTTGCGTAAGAAGCTGTATCGACATCAATCGAGAAGGTCGAAAGTGGATTCTCCCGCACCGCGAGAAACGCATTTTCTACAATCCTGTCGTACGCTTCCGTATTAAAGTCAGGTCTGCGAAGAACCGGAGGCTTTTCTTCCAGGGCAGGTGGGACAGGATGTGGAAGAACAGACATCATGCGGACATCTGCAAGACTTTCTGCCTGGTAACGCTGGAGGTCTCTCACATTTGTGCTCCCTGCGTCCTGGTGAAAATCTTCCCCAATTACAGAAATACTCATCGGCACTTTCTGCATTTCCATGCCGGTAGCTGGAGCAGCATTCGCTTTCAGGTATCTGTCATCTTTGTCCGAAACAACTTCAAACTTGGACATAGTTGCGGCATCCTCATCGCTTTCAATTTCATCAGAGGACACTTCTGAAACCGCAGGTGACGTCTTAGCAATCTCTTCTTTAAGACCTACTTGAGACCTCGCTTCCGGCTTCGATTGAGTGGCAACCTGATTCGCATCTATCCGCTTCCGATCAGCAGCATCCTTCTCTTTTCCCAGCACCTTAACCTCTTCTTCTACCTCTTGCGCCAGTACTGCAGAAGATTCAGTCAACGATTCAGCTGCTTCCGGTGCGACCTCATTCCTCTCAATAGTTGAAACCGGATAAAGCTCTCGATTGCCACTCTCCTCTCTTGGCAGTAAATCCGAAGAGTCATGCAAATAGACTGGCAGAAAAACAACCAATAGTAAGGCTGCTACCGCTCCCATTACGACCGGATAGGAAATCAGCTTTCGAGACCAATGAGACTTCAAAACCTTTGATTCACTTCCAGAGTTTTCCCAAACACCTGTATCAGGTCGCACATCAGGCAGGCCTTCTTTTTCCAAACTGCTCTCCAGTACCCCACCTAAGTCTCGGATCTCCTCCACGTATGCTTTCGCATCCTCATTTTCATGAATGAGCTTTTCGATCTCCTCCCTTTCTGTCGGGTCTAATTCACCCAACGCATAAGCCGTCAATCTTGGATCATCTATATTAATTTTCATGGCTGGCTCCTTTCAGAGTAAATGGAATTTCAGACGTTTTGGTAAAATCTTTGCGCAACGTCTTCAGCGCAGTATGCAGCAAAAATCCGACATTACTGACCGAAAGCTCTGTTATGCCGCTGATCTCTTTATAACTGAATCCATTTTGGAACTTCAGCCGAACAACCTCCTGTTGGTTTGTGGGTAATTTTGTGATTAATTGAAGAACACGATCAGAAGCTTCCTTTCGCTCTACCACCATATTAGGTGACGGTTCAGAACTAGCGTGCGTTTCATACCTATCCGCTTCGAGTGGATTCATGCGTTTTTCCTTTCTGAAATGATCCACTACCCGGCGACGACAAACAGTAAACAACCACTCTGCCAAATGGTTTTCTACCTTCGAAAGTTCCTGGCGACACAATCGCAAAAAAACATCCTGCACCACATCTCTGGCCATATCCGAATCCGAAAGTAAACGGCTCGCATAACGAAGCAAAGGCCCCTCATATTGCTCCATTGCAGCCCGGATATAAGCGTGATCAATAGTGGATTCGTCAGATATCATGGATTTCGTTCATTAAAGAAGACGTCTAAAAATATAGATAGATGATGATGCGTTCCATCTGAATAGAAGGGCTTGCTCAGTCCGATCTGTCCAGATGCGCTTTGCTGATTGGTGTAAATGTATTCTACCATCTTCATTTAGACTTTTTAGACTCCCTCATAGACATTGGGACCTACTCACATTACGCATCACCAGCATTTTTATTAGAAGCTTTCTACAAAATATAGATTGAATGGTGCATGTCGAAAAAGAAGCTGCACAAAGCGGCTTTCGTAGTGCACTAGCCACGCGTAAGGAGTGAGCAAACACGGTGAACTTCTTCTTTTGGCTACATCCATCTAAATTTATATCGTCATTACTGACTATCTGGCCTAAAAACAGTTCCGATTAAATCTTTTCATATGGAATCCTCCGGATTTAAACAATCCTCAGATGCTCGGCCTCAAAAACCCAGGCTGTTTCGCCAGCATTGGGGAAAGCTTCTCTTACTCAATTGGCCCATCGATAAAAAATGCCTTAGAGCTCTTATCCCTCACGAACTCGAAATTGATCAATTTGGAGGGTCCGCCTGGATCAGTATCGTCCCCTTTACCATGTGGAAGATCCGTCCATCCTTTGCTCCGCCTTTACCTGGGCTAAGTACCTTTCATGAACTCAACGTCCGCACCTATGTCTCTTTCAAAGGGGAACCTGGTGTCTGGTTCTTCTCCCTCGACGCCGCCAGTATGATTGCCGTCTGGTTTGCGCGCACTTTTTACCAGCTCCCCTATTTCAGAGCTTCCATGCATCTTTTGCAAAAGGGAGAAACCTTCGATTTTACCAGCCAACGTATCCACAGAGGAGCCCCTCCAGCTGAAATAAAGCTTCAGTGGACCGCCGAAGACCCCCTTCCCAAATGCCACCCGGGAACTCTTACCTGGTTCCTCACCGAACGCCGGCGCTTCTACAGCTACCATCGAAATAGAGTTCACACAGCCAGTGTTACCCATGAGTCCTGGCCTCTACGCAACGCAACACTTCACTCCTTTGACTCTACTATGTTGGCGCCTCTCAATATACTCCCGCCCGATAGTACTCCCGTTCTCTACCACTGCGATAACCTTCCTGTAGAAATCTCTCGCCTCAAAAGAATCACAGACGTTACAGAATCCAGTTCAATCCTCGAACCGGCTGTGCCGAAACCAGCCTCTCTCTTTCAAAAAGGATAAGGCTAGTTTTTTTATTTCTTATAGATGACCCGTGTCTCACAGATGAGATCGTGCAGACTCCTCTTCTCGCTATCAAAACCAGCCATAATATAGCCAATGTAGATGATGATACCACTCAGCATCTCCGCAAAAGCACGGCCAAATGCCCTCATATAATTGATGCTTTCCCCAGTCGGTGAAACCACCTTTATTCCTAAAGCCATTTTACCCCAAGTTGCTCCATACCTCCCGTGAAAAAAAGTCGTGTATCCGATGGAGATAGCAAACATCAAAATCCATAATAACAGATAACCAACAACAAAAAGAGGCGACAATTCTTCCGCATTTCCTGAACCCGTGCTCTCTGCGATAGCTCCGCTGACACCCGCAACAATAGCAAAGACCATTGCTATCATCATCTGAAGAGCCCCTAAAATAAACCCATCTATAATTTTCGCCCCCGCCCGTATCCAAAAACCAGCATACCGTATCGGTTGATCAGCTTGGAGGTCCACCGTAACTTCGGAAGCAATCGTTGGAGGAGTGGGTAAAACCTCCGTTTCTTCTCCTAACGATTGATCGTAGGGAGCCCAATCTTCCATACCATCACGCCAAACCAGAGAACTTGAGGTCAACTTTCCACTACTACGCAACGAACGTAGTTCATACTCCGTTACAGGTCCTTGCTGGACACCATTTTCAACATAAAACCACTTCATAATAAATACGTTACGACTCGGAGAAATACCGTTAGATTCTGCCATGGAAGAGGTCAATGGCAAAGACTACGGCTTCGATTTGATGTTCGACAAATGCACCATAAACAACAAGCCACTCAGCAAAACACCCGGCCAGAGAACCAACCAAGGTTGCTGAAACAAATACGCTTGATTTTGCCGCAATATCGTTCCCAACTCCGGAAAATCCGGATCACCCGTAAGCCCCAGAAACGTCAATCCACTCAATTCGAGGATTCCCACTGCAAAAAGAATCTTCCCCAGTGAAAAAACCTGCGGTCGGATATTGGGCCAGATCGTAAAAAGGGCCAGATGTCGCGCATTTCCCCCCAACGCCTGGCTCGCCATTACATAGAGAGCGCCCTTCTGCTCAACCCATACAATCCGTAACTGGCGAAAACCAAAAGGTACACCACCCAACGCAACTGCCAGGACCAACGTCGAAGGAGATCTCTCCAGAAAAACCAGAAGAATCAGACCCAGAAACAAAACAGGCAGAGCAATTCCCACCGAGACCAAACCTCGTATCAATTTCTTTAAGAGAATAGGTCCTTTCTGCTCCAGAAATAACAACACCGTTGAAAAGAAAAGCGTCCCCAAGCTGGCCACCAAACCCAGGATAATTGTATTGCCAGAACCTCGCCACACTCGACTGAGCATATCTCTCCCCAGTCCATCCACACCTAGCCAATGACTCTTTGTAAACGCAATCGAGCCTATCTCCCGAAACGATTGCGCCTGTGGGTCATAAGGCGTCCAGAT
>JANQKU010000067.1 GCA_028280955.1 Opitutaceae bacterium | reverse complement strand
TTATCCCCTCCTTTCACTTTTGAAAAGTCAGAAATATAAATCTAGCGCCATTGTCTTCCGGTCCACAGATGAGTCTCCGGGTAAAAGGCCTGCCAGGCAAACCAATATGATTGAACCGAAATCAGTTCTTTCTTCGTCTCTTTCTCTCTAGCTCTGGCAAACCCGGTTTCCGGATTGTATTCTACCTCAATGGTTTTTCCTGCAAAAGTCTCCACTGTTCTTCCCGGGAGTAACTTCGAAAGCTGAAAGGCAACTTGCGCTTCCTCCATCAAAATACCTAGAACCCACTCCTTACTCTTTAATTCTTTTCGATAACGCGGAACAGAAAACATCGTTCCCGTCATATTTTCATACTCCGCATAAGGATTACGAGAATACGGACGGGAATAGCCCGTCTCTTTCGATAAGACTTCTCCTTCAGGATATTCGTAGCTCCAGGATTCCCAGGTGATAACTTCACTGGACAACCACTCGAGTTCTTTACCGACATACGCACCTGATACTGCTTCCATTCCCAACTGAGACCACAAGGAGCCTGTTTGTCTGTCATATAAGAGAACATCACTTTGGTAAAGCAAACCTGAGACGCCAAACTGAAAAATCCTTCCATCCATCTCTCTGTTAAAAACCATAGCGGTGCCACAAAGCGGGCAATAGGTAACAACAAAATGATCATCCCCGATCGAATCGTTGACGATCTCATGGTGGTTCAAAATGCGAATAGGATAAGCCCGAACAAATCCGTCTCTCTCTATGCTGATCACTTTATCATCCGGTTTCAAAAAGTCTACCTCATGGATCGGAACAAATTGCGGTGAATCGATGGAAGGAATCCCATCACGCGAAGGAGTTCCACGAACAATCTTTCGCGTCGGGATCGATGCATTACTCAAGTCAAACCCCAACTTCTTTTTGGCAGCATAAACTGGAACCGTTCCCCCGAGCAACAAAATGACCGCACTCCAGCTTAGTAATTTGGGAAACCACATGAAAATAAAGAGCTATGAAGAACTTAGATTATTCCTTCTTTAAAACGACAAAATGAACATTATACAATACTCTTCTAGGTTCAAGACTCGAAGAACAATCTCACCTATCCCACGGGTACATTTGCGAAAAAACTTAGAGTCCATCATCGACAAATCCATTTTCAGATTCACCCTTAGCAACCTGAACCAATAACCCCAAGCTCATGGATCAGCAAAACCAACACTCTTTCGGGATATCCTCATTTGATCCTCAAATGCGCCCCTTAAGTGGAAGCCACGAACTCCTGCAATGGCACTCGCCCCAAAACCCTCCTTTCCGACTCTCAGGGTTTCCCTTCTTTGAGCAAGATCAAGTTTATCGTCGTATGCCTCTACATCCACAAGATAAACTCCCTGAGGCCGTTGACTTCCTAGCCAATCATACTGCCGGAGGTCAAATATCCTTTCAGTCCAATACAAAACATCTCGCCGTAAAAGTCACCTTAACCAGACCTGCAGACATGCCTCATATGCCATCGACCGGACAATGCGGGTTTGATCTCTATATAGGAGCTCCTTTCGCCCAACGATTTCACAACACGACAAAATACGATCATCGAGAAACAGCCTACGAAATTCTCCTGTTTGAACATCCCATAACGGAGTTACGTCATTTCACCCTCAATTTTCCACTCTACCAAGGCGTGAAAGAAATCGAAGTTGGGTTAACACCTGATGCCAAAATTACCCCTCCTCCCGCTTACTCAACAGAAGGACCCACCATTATTTACGGGACATCCATTACCCAAGGAGGCTGCGCTACTCGTCCCGGCATGGCTTACACCAATATTCTCAGCCGAATTTTTAACACTGAGCTTATCAATTTAGGCTTTTCCGGTTCCGGCAAAGGAGAAATTGAAGTGGCTCAAAGCATCGCCTTAATTGAGAATCCTCGGCTCTTTATACTCGATTTCGAAGCCAACCAAACCTCCGATGAGCATTTGCAAACGCTTCCCCCTTTCATCCAGTGTCTACGAGGGAAACATTCCCATACGCCGATCCTAGTTCTCTCTCGGCCCGCCTTTGCGAGAGATATAGTCTATCCAGAAAAGGAGTCGGACCGAGAATACTGTTGTGATCAAAAAGCTCAAATCGTTGAAGCCATGGTAAAAGAAGGTGATGCACATATCCATTTTTTGGATGGATCAACCTTGCAAGGAGATGATTTTGATGAATGCACAGTAGATGGAGGACATCCAAGTGACCTTGGTTTTTATCGTATGGCCAAAAGTTTGGAACCTGTGATTCGAAAAATCCTATCTAAATGAATCCTCTCGGAAATAGCCTGGACGGCAACTGGCACTGCAATCCCCAATTTACATCAAATGGGAACCAATCCTTTTACAGATAAACTTAATTTTCTTTTTTCGAATACACTAACTTATGAAGCAAGTGACCACCCCCTTTTCTTTACCTTTAAAAGACCTCCACCTGAAAACAATCATTTCAGAAATCGACTCTATTATCATTCCTCAAGGCCAAGAGTGGGAGAAAATCAGTGAGAGTGTTCAGCATCTTCTAAAGGATCGAACCGGTCATAATCCAAAAATCTCACATGATTTTTCCAATCAATTGTCATCCCTACGCGATGGACATAAGATCCTCTTGGGAACCGTTCATAACAACGAAACCATCGCCGCTCTTTACCGAAAAAAATATACACTCGTTGACGATGCCTACCCTGGGAAAAAAGGTTGGGTGCTGCAATCAGTTCACAATCCTGAAAACTTCGGACACAATGCAATTATCATAGGTTGTTCCAATTCTATTGACGCACAGCCTGCTCTTCAAGCGTTCAAGCAAATCCTGATAGGAAGTTCACATTCCCTGCCTTATTTGAATCAATCCATTATCGATTGGAATATTCCCCGACTCTCTCCAAAGGAAATCATAAAATGGAAATCGATGGCCAAAAAATGCTATCGACAAAATACGGGACGTGATGCTCTGGAAAGAGGTGTTAATTTTGGACTCGTCTATGCTCTGACAGGGTACATTGAATACGCTGAACTCTTCCTCTTTAATTTAAAATATTATCATAAACTTGTTAAAGCAACGCCTGATGGAAACTGGGAATTTGAACATATGCTTTTCCCTTATGCCTGGATCTGGCGTCTGGTGAGTATCTGGGATCAGATAGAAGAAAGTTCCTTTTTTTCCAATGCAGATCGCTTGGAAATAACGGAGATCCTTTATGGTTTGGCTCAATATACTTCGCAACGCCCCTATTTTAACGACTCTAAATCCAGAGAAGCAAATATTCGACAAAACCATCCGGCATTTGCAGCCCTGAGCATGTATTTCACCGGGCATTATTTTAAGACCTATTATGGCTTAGATGAATTCGATGAGCCCCTAGAAACCGTGAGACTCATTATGGAGGGACAAAGTAACAGCTATAAGCCTGACGATGATGCCAACAGCTACTGTTATCTAACACCATTTCTAAAATTGACCTACGATTTGGCGAATGATGATTTTCGTTGGATACAAAACGGACAACTCAAAGAAATTTGCGACTATGCACATGTCATAACCGATAATATGGGTGCACCAACAACCTTCGGAGATGTAACCCGATATATACCCATCGGGTGGGGTACCGTTCACCTTCGGTTCCTCCTAACTGCTGGCGCTAACTTTTATCACAACGGGGCTTACACTGATCTGTTTTCAGATATGACAGAATCAGGATTCCTCATCTGGCCCAGTCACGCCGGATTCTGTAGTTATTTTACGGATTCAGTGGGTCACTACTATCGCCATCCTGATAATACACGCAAAAACTCTGCTCCCAACGTTCAAGTGGCTCAACTGACAAAGGATGCTTATCGTTTCTTACAAGACGGAAAAGACTGGGGAAATACCTCGGGATTGAATATTTCATATAACAAAGCATTTGATAAAATCGCCCTTCGCGGCGGATCGGGGAAAACCGATGAATACCTTCTCATCGACGGCGTATCCGGATTTTGTCATGACCATGAAGATGCCAATTCCGTCATCCGTCTTACCTGGAAAAACAGAATGTGGCTCACTGAGGGAGATTACATTTGGGCGCTACCGAAGTACCACAACACACTGGTTTCCGTCGCTGCAGGAGCAACACAACGAATACCTTCAGCTGCCTCCCTTGAATGGCAATATAGTGACGACGATACCATATTACTTCAAACAAAACTGGCTGATTACAATAATGCTGATTGGAAGAGAACCATTATCTGGAAGAAAAACGCCTATTTCCTTTTTATCGATACGCTCCTACCCCTTAAAAAGATTGATTACATCTTCAAATGCCACTGGCGATTACTGGGCAAGGTTCAAAAGAAAGCCCATTCCATCCTAAATGAACAGGATGGCGTCTTCTTTAAAATTACCAACGCAGACTCAAGCAGCAAAAGCCTTTACCTGGAACCAGTCCGTGAGATTCGATATCCCGATGGCTCTTATCATAAAGAGTATCCTTATGCAAATGACCCAACCAAGGTATATTGCCAGGAACAACGAAGCTTCGAAGATATGAATGAAAAAACAGTTAATTTTTTCAACTTGCTGACCTGCGGCACAAAGGAAGAAGTTCATCGATATAATCTTAAGGCAACCTCTGGAAACGCAGTCTGTCTTTCTGATGGATCGAATAAAATAGATATTCTAAGCAGAGGCCATGAGAACTATGGCAAATATTTGCAGACAGATGCAGACTTTCTGATTCGGGATAAACAACGCCTGCGCCTGATCAATTGCCAAAAGATTATACTGGGAGATCGAAACGGTGAATTTAATCAACCTGTTCTACTCGATGTGTATTTTGATAAACCAATCTGTCATATCATTACATCACAACAAACAACTTTCAAAGGTTCCCTCTTTGTCACTGAAAAAAACAATTCGACAATACTCAAAGCTGGTAATCATAAACGAAAAACCACTTTTCTCGCTAACATCAGAAAAATTGTTAAAGACATAAACAGAGAAAAGGAATCTCTCAAACAGAATACTGTAATTGAACCAGGGACTCATGAAATCCCTAATCAGCAGTTCCTCCCCGTTATCAAACGGATTACCGCACCAGGAAAAATAATCGATCAAGTGTATTGTCCATCATTGAAGCGACTGTATTTCTCCACAACAACAAAGGGAATCTTCTTCATCGATAGCGCAGACAAATGTCATCAGTTCATGCCCGATCGAAGGATTCAAAAGTTAAAAATCTTCACTAATGACGGAGAGCATTTCCTCCTAATAGGTGGTCCCGGATTTCTTTTACTTACCGATCAAGCAGGAAATATCCTCTGGAAGAAAAAATTCCCTCGATCTCATTACAGGGTTCAAAACATTAATGAAATCCTCGTTCATCCCTTAGAAAAAGAAGGAGAGATTAAGATTCTTGTCTGCACTGATGGCTGGTTGGTTCACTGCCTTTCACTTTCAGGTGAATCCTTATGGACAAGGCAAATTCATCATCATGCCGCCAAGAACATGCTCATTGGAGATCCCGATGGAGATGGAAACAATGAAATCCTTGTCGGGACCGAATACCATACCTCCAATCTTCTGGAACACGATGGAAAAATCCGCTGGACGATTGAGGGCGGGCCAGAATTTCATGCTCTGGGCTTTTGCGACATCAACTACGATGGCCTTGAGGAGTGTTTCTTCGGCTCTGTCAATGGAGACATCTACTCCATAGACTCAAAAACTGGTCATATGTTCTGGAAAACAAATATTGGGGAAAATTCCCACACATCCCTTTTTTTTAGCGAGAGCAATATCCATTTTCTCATCGCAGGAAGTCAAAGTGGTGAAGTCGTCCGTATCGAAGATAAAGGAAAGAAAGTATGGAGGATCAATCTCGGAAGCGGAATTCGTTCAATCTTCAAGAGTCATTCCTCGGATCAACTAAACGTTTTCACAGAAAACGGAAAAGTGTATTCGATATCTTATGATGGAAACGTTTCGCTTATAACTGCTCTTCATTCAGAACCTCTCAATGTTGTTCTTTCAGGCAAAAACAAATACAACATCGCTCTCAAAAACAATATGATTGTCTCAATAGAGATCTAGAGCATTTTTCGTTTTTATTGTTGCCCAAACGAAGACGATACAAACGGTGAGGATTTTGTTTTACGCCTCATTCTTCGAGGCTGCCTGCGTTTACGCTTCAATAACATTTCGTTTTCAGGGAGGAGTGGTTTTTCTTCTTGCGCTCCACTCTCAGGCTGACCAATCCACCGATGGATGCAGGCTAGCAAACGATGTTGTTTAATAGGTTTAGCCAAAACATCGTTCATACCTGCCATCATGAACGTTTCTCGATCTTCCGAACTCACATTGGCAGAGAGTGCAACAATTGGAATCATCCCTTTTTGACCTGATTGCCTTTCCCATTCCCGAATCACCATAACGGCCTCAACACCAGTCATAACAGGCATTTGTCCATCCATAAATACTAGATCATAAGAATGTTTCTGCACAAGCTCTACTCCCTCCCGTCCATTCGCAGCCAGAGAGACTTCAAGCCCCATCCGTGAAAGCATTAAGTTGGCAACACGTTGGCTCACATGATCATCATCTACTACCAATACAGAACCCTTAAGCACTTCCTTATGGGAACCTTCCGTAGAACCACTGATTTCAGAATTTCGAGCACTTTTCGGCCCAACAACATTTAGAGGAATTTGAACGGTAAAAGTAGATCCTTTGCCCAATTCACTGCTCAAGGAGATATTTCCTCCCATCAACTCGCTCAACTGCTTTGATATAGCTAGCCCCAAACCAGTCCCACCAAAGTTTCTCGACGTCGAGGAGTCCGCCTGGGAAAACGCCGAAAACAGTTTTTTCTGTACTTTTTTATCTATACCAACCCCCGTATCCGAAACACGCAGCCGGATTACCTCATCCCCTTTTTCAACAAGCGAATCCACCTGGACCTTAACATGGCCTTTTTTGGTAAATTTGACAGCATTGCTCAGTAGATTCGTTAGAATCTGACGAATTCGAGTTGGGTCCCCGACAACTTCCTCAGGCAATTCAGGATCTATCTTACAAATAAAATTCAATCCCTTTGCCGTCGCCTGAGACTGCATCAAAGCTGCCGTTTCGTTGATGGTATCCCACAACTTAAAATTAATCGACTCTATTTCGAGCTTACCGGCTTCGATTTTTGAAAAATCCAGGAGATCATTAAGAAGGACATGTAACGTTTCCGCAGAGCTAACAGCAGTGCCTAAATAATCACGCTGCTCCTTATCAAGTGGTGTATCTTCCAGTAACTGCAGCATTCCAAGAAACCCATTCATTGGGGTTCTTATTTCATGGCTTATCGTTGAAAGAAATTCACTTTTAGTTTTCGTTGCAGTCTCCGCTCGGTCTCTGGCATCACTGATGTCTTTGAGCAATTCTTCATTCTGGAATCTTAACTCGAGGGATCTGTGTAAAATACTTCGGTAGCGAGTTGCAGTGATAATAATTAAAACAGTGTATAACCCCCCCATCCATATTTTTTCACTTTGACCACTCATCGCGAAACTAATGCACATCGATGCGATAATCGGGATGACAAAAACGAGAAAAGCCCTTCTAACAAACGCTAAATACGGGATCGCTGCTGCACTCAATCCAGCGACACAGAACATCAGAAAACCCTGGTGATCAATATTACCTAACGGAAAATAGCAAAAGACTAACCAACCCCACCAGGATCCAATGAGACCTGTAATTAAAACAAACAGACCCTCCCAACGAGGAAGTTTCTGTGTATCTGTATCTTGTCTTTGGTAGATCATGACCAACCCCATCCGCAGACAAGTAAACAAAACCATTATGATCAGCCACATCCCTGTGGCGGTATGCCCCTGAGCTGTTGCAAGAACCGCAGCTATCATAGAAGCCAGTAGTAATGTGCCCAGATTTCTGGACAAATTTTCTTGAAATAACTGATCTCCGAGAGCATGACGAACCCTCTCTTCGGTCAAACTGACTGAATCTGATTTGAGTTTACCTAGTTTGGAGAACGGCATGATCACGGGAAAAGTCTATGACTTCTCTGCTATGAAACATCGGCCCAATCCCTCAGATCTTGATAGAGATCATGCTTTATCAGGCTTGAGTAATTGCCATTCGGTCTAACCGATCTGAAATTGTTCCCTGTATAGAGCCGGTCGAACACCAGGACCATAGCGGTGAAATGCGTTATAAAAAGGACTCAATGACTCAAATCCGGAATCTAGAGCAATATCTATGATTTTCATATCTGTCTGAACTAAAAGACGTTGTGCATGAGATACTCGTAATCTTAACACATACTCCCAAACATTCATATGACAGTGTTTTTTGAACACTTGGGTCAGATATTTCGGATGCAGCGATACTGCTTGAGCTATTTTCTCGAGTGTAAGTAGCTCTCTAAAATGTAACGCAATATAACGAGATACTTGCTCAATCTGACTGGCAGAAACCGCTGGTGGTTTCATTCGCGACCTCTTTTTTTCAATCCTGGCAGCAACGGCAAATCGAATCAAATAAGCCTCCAGTTCCAGCAGAAGAGCGGCTCGCAACTCAGGATCCTGAGAGCGAAAATCAACTGACCAGCGATCTAATCTTTGGTGATCGGAATCCATCCGACCATCATCTGTGATCAACTCTCCCACAAGCAGTCTATCACTAAATTCATGCGAGATCCCCCATTGAAGAAACCAAGCCAGAGGAATAGTGATAAGGAAACCATCCTTTTGCACCGTACTTTTGATCGTTTGATGAGGAACACCTCCCCAGAAAACTGCCATGGCACCTGCTCTAACTGTAACAACATGACCACCATGAAGATAAGTGAGATTACCCTCTGTTAGATAATTGATTTCAATCTCCGAATGAGCATGCGGGTGTTCCATCAAAGAGGGCCAGTGATGGCAAAGGACCTGAAAGCCCAATGATTCTCTGTGATCCATCAATGACTGACTCATCTAATTATAAACTCAAATTCTTACTATTTAGTACTATTTTGCCATATTTTGGGAAGATTTTTTCATAAAAGAAAGGTAAACTCTTAAATTATGCCTACCCAGCTTGATGACTACCTCTTCGATCTCCGAGGATACTTGATGCTCAAAAATGCGCTAACGTCTGAAGAAGTGGCCGAAGCCAATCAACAAATCGATGCGATTCCTCGAATCAAAAGAAACGAATGGTATGGCTACATTCACCGTGAAGATCATGCGGATGAACGTGGCATAAGCTTCCAGCAGATTTATGAAGCCGGCAAAGTTTTTGAAACGCTGATCGACCATCCTTCCTGGATCGATTACCTGCTCCATTATATTGGAGGGCAGGATAACTTTGATTCACACCATGGGCCACTCTTTATCGATGAAAACTTTGCCAGTATTCGAGGACCGGGAGAAGCCATCTATCTTCACTCGGGTGGCCATACTGGCTGCAAGCGCACTCAATTCAGATACCGAAACGGAGGATTCCATTGCGGTCAAATCAACATCTTAATCGCCTTAACAGACATCGGTCCAGGTGATGGTGCTACCATGGTCATTCCAGGTAGTCACAAATCCAATATAGAACATCCACGACTTTCGGGAGATACCCATCTAAACGAAGAAGAAATATCCGTCGACAATGTGGAAGCAGCCGAAGAAGTGCATATGAACGCAGGTGATGCGCTTCTCTTTGTCGATGCCATTTCCCATGGATCCGCCAAACGAATTAATTCCGGAGATAGACGTATCCTCGTTTACCGCTACGGGCCCTCTTGGGGAAATTTTCGCTGGGGCTACACACCATCGAAAGGACTATTAAATCGATTGACGCCCAATCAACGAAAGCTCGTCCAACCACAGACCTATCGGAATCCTCCTCCAGAAGCGCTCAAAGCCGCCGGGCTTTTATCATAGAGATAAGTCCAAACAAACTGAAAAGAATTGGTTTACACTAGTTCTTTTATTTCGAAATTCCCACAGAATTGCGCACAATGTTACTTGTGTTACTTCAATCTGAGTAACCTGGAGCTTGCTTCGTCAATTGATTTGCCATTCTCATTTAATGACTTAACTATTGTTACTCAGGCACAGACTAGGGGAAAAGTGAGGCAAAACCTTCACGCTAAAGACAGAATATAATGACTTGGGAAATTAAGAACTATCCACCTCTGCAGTTTACTCTATTCAGAGTTATCTTTGGCCTTTATCTGATCGTTCATTTCGGACAATTCATTTTCTCCAGACCAAACATCCCGGACACTTTTGATTCCTTTCTGCAAACGATACTTTTCTTCACTTTTCTAACGATCTGCTCTCTTTGCATTACCATCGGTTTTTTTCGCAAAACTGCCGCCTTGTTTCTCTTGTTCGGCTTGGCTTACCTTTTTTACCAAAACAATCTACCGAACACTTTCGGTATCCTAATGATCGGATGGCTTCTCTTAGCCATGATTCTTATCCCTGAAGGAGAACCGCTTTGTCTTCGCGCTGCCGTATCCAAAAATACCTGGCGCATGTCATCGATTTGCTTCTGGGGAGGGTGGGTTATTGTCGGTTTGGTTTACACGATAAATGGATTTGAGAAACTAACCACCTCCAGTTGGCAAAATGGCACAGCCATCGAACACTTACTGAAAAGCCCATTGGCACGAGACTGGCTTCTACCTGAACTCTTTCTAAAATTACCCGATCTTTGCCTTCACATATTCACCTGGGCCGTGCCCATTATCGAAATCACATTTGGGCTCTCATGCCTCTTCAAAGGAGCAAGACCAATCGCCTGGTTATCTATTATGTGCATGCATCTGGGCATCCTGCTGGTGATCGATTTTCCAAATCTGATGCTGGGTTTTATCATGATTCATCTCTTCACTTTTGATCCTTCATGGTTCAAACCCAACCGAAACAAAGAGACTCAAAATGTTGTTTTATTTGATGGAGTCTGTGGTCTCTGTAATGGCTGGATAAATTTCCTCTTATCTATCGACCTGGATGGATACTTGAAATACTCAACGCTGCAGGGCAGTTTTGCCCAGACCATTTTATCTGATGCAGAAATCAAAAACATGAAAACTATTGTCTATGTAAGAGACCATAAAACACTCACCCAATCAGCAGCCATTTTAGCCATCTTGCGCGACCTAGGAGGTATTTGGACAATTTTTTCTTTGCTCAAAGTTATTCCTGCTTTTCCAAGGGATTTTCTTTATACCCTTATTTCAGAAAACCGCTATAAAATCTTTGGAAAACACGAAACTTGCCGTCTACCAACCCCAGAAGAAAGAGCTAAATTCATCGATTAAATCCTCTATGAGTTTTCACTGCAGTTTTATTTTGAGAGAATTCACTGATTTCAAAAAACGAATCTCAAAAGAAAAAAGTAAGAAATCAACTGACTTGATGAAATCAAAAATTTCCAATCCAAAAAACATTCCCGGTCCCCAGAGTTGATAATCCTAGACAAATTAGAACTGACCTTATGTTTTACAGTCCTGCGAGGTAGTTTCTGTCAACAATTGGACTTTGCAGAATAGCAACAATGTTTAAAAAAATACTCTTCTTTGCAGGTCCACTCTTAATCATTATCGGCGCAAAACTTTGCCTGATTCTGAAATATGGCAGTGATATTCCTTACTGGGATCAATGGGATTCAGAAGCAATGCTTCTGCTAAAACCCTGGAAAGAAGGAACCCTCGAATTACTGTCTCTCTTCGGACCTCATAATGAGCACAGGATTTTCTTTACAAAGGTGTGGGCATTATTTCTAACGGCCATCAATCATCAGTGGGATGCCCGGCTGGAAACGACCGCCAATATCTTTATCCATCTCCTAACAATTCTTTTTCTTCTAGGATTTGGACTGAAATACCTTCACAAACTCTATCTTATCCTCTTTTCAATTTTCGTTATTCTACTCTATTCACTTCCTCATAACTGGGAAAATACTCTACACGGATTTCAATCTCAGTTTTATTTCTTATCCATTTTTTCTTTCATTCACATATGGGGGACCTTTAAAGAAAAACCGTTTCATAAAGTCTGGTGTATCGCCCAATTGGCAGGCCTCTGCGCCATCTTTTCGATGGCTTCCGGCTTTATTTCGGCCCTGGCCATTTTATGGATGATCGGGTTTCAATCAATCTATCACCGAAAATTCAGCTTCAAAGAATTTTACTCACTGCTGGTATCAGCAGCCCTGGTCGGGCTCGGTTTCATTTTAAAAATCCCTGCTCCACATCACGATTCCTTGAAAGCTGACTCTATCTTCGTTTTTTTCCAATCAGTTTTTAGAATATTAGCCTGGCCGGAAAGTTTCCCCCTCATCGCTCTCATCTTCTTCATTCCCCTTATCTTCTTTTTCAGAAATCTGCTGGCAAAAAAACCTAAAAAAGAAGACGTGATCATCTCAGCTCTTATCGTGTGGATTGGTCTTCAAATTGCAGCACTCGCTTATTCGAGAGGTGGCAATCATTTTGGGGTCTCCTCACGCTACACAGATCTTTTTTCAATCTATCTTATCCTGAGCGGACTGTGCACCCTTACCTTATGCAATCGCTACGTTAGAAATAACTTGCTAAAATTAGTCCTCATCCTCATTTGGGCTCTCCCACTTTGCCTGGGAATGTATAGCAAATATTCCTCATTCATAAAGAAAACAGGCCCTACTCTAAGGACACAGCATGCGGCGCAGGAAAAAAACATTAAAGAATTTCTACAGTCCGGAGATATCGAAGCCCTCCGCAATAAAAGACATGCGCACATCCCCTATCCACATGTCGATAGATTTAAATCGATGCTGGAAGAAGAGAGTATCTTATCCTTACTTCCGGCCAGTATCCGCCGACCAATTCAGATCGAACAAGACAATCTCAAGTCAAATGGATTCAATCACAATAATCATCCTTTATATCCACATACAATCAATCCCGAAGCACTCTCAACCTGGAGCTCTTTAAAAACACCCAAAACACAATTTCCAGCTTCCTTTATTAGCAAACCGATACCGAAAGGTTCTCTGCCCATTCTCCATTTTAAAGTGGCCGGAAATTTCCATCTCGATGGCCCCGAGTCATTTTCATTAATCGACACCCAGAATAAACAGGAGTCTCTCCTAATGTTACGGGAGTCTCCCTGGCATAAGTGGATAAATGTAAACGCGTTTGCCCCAGAATCAACCTACGTCATCTCCGCCCACAGTCCGAGCCCGACAGAATGGATCGCTTTTACAGAACCTGTTGAAGTAGGCCTCTACTCATGGCTATCGAAAAAACTTCTTCATAAATGGCCACTGATCATGACCTCTGGCTTATTTATATTTTTAATTTGGGTCTTAGCCGAAACGCGTGTCCTGGCAAAGTTGAAGGCCAAACAGTCCTCATAATATCTCGGCAACTAAATAAGCTCTTTCCTATTGAAGACAGAATCTATTTAAGACCAAAAAAATCGATAGCATTGCGAGTGCTTACTCTGGCTAGCTCAGCAAAATTAACTCCAAATACTTCCGCACTAAACTCAGCCGTGTGAAAAACAAAAGCCGGTTCGTTCCTTTTTCCCCGATGAGGTACCGGAGCGAGATAGGGAGCATCTGTCTCCACCATAAATTTCTCGATACCCTGCTGCAAAGCCGCTTGTCTCACCTCTTCAGCGTTTTTGTAGGTGATAATGCCAGTGAAAGAGCCACGCCCACCTCTTTCATTTAATGCCTTTATTTTATCCGGCCCTTCGGAAAAACAATGGAATACTACTTTCGACCAATCGACTCCAGATTGATCAATCATTGCGACAGTTTCATCAAACGCTCCTCTAGAATGAATAACCACCGGCCTGCCCCACTTCTCGGCGATCTTCAGCTGGGCTGCAAAGGCATTTTGCTGACAGGTAAGAATCCTCTCCGCCTTTTCTCTATCGTTTCTGGGCAAATGAAATCGATCCAACCCTATTTCACCTAAAGCAACCAAACTGGGTAGCCCTTTATAAGAGGTTAACTGAACAACGGCCTCTTCCCATTTTTCATCCACAGAACAAGGATGCAACCCAACGGAATAGTGAATAATTTCTGGAAAACTCGAAGATAGCGTGCGATACAAACCCCAATCTTCGGGCTCAGTTCCAATCGTTATCATCTTTCCAACGCCTGCCTCTTGAGCAGCTGTCAAAACAGACGCCAATTGTCCCTTTCGATAAAAACCATCCAAATGGGTATGCGTATCAATTAACCTATTCACTGCCTCATTCATTGAGGTCCCATTCCTCCTCGGCAACTTGCAAATTTAAATTTCCCATCAATTTTCTCAAGAATGGCTTCACATCTTACCAATATTTATCATGGATAAGTCGATGAGTAGTACGGAAAACCAAGTCGAAAACGTCATTATTGTAGGAACAGGCTGTTCAGGGCTTACGGCAGCCATCTATACGAGCCGGGCCAATCTGAGTCCTCTTGTCCTCGAAGGAAATCTTCCAGGTGGACAGTTGACGACAACTTCAGAAGTAGAAAACTTTCCCGGATTTCCTGAAGGCATCGACGGCTTTATGCTCATGGACAACCTTCGTAAACAAGCCACACGCTTTGGCACTCGCTTTGAGCAAGGACTGATCGACTCCGTAGATTTCACTTCTTCCCCCTATACTCTAAAAGCGGGCGACAAAACATATCGGGCCAAAGCTGTCATCATTTCAACCGGAGCTTCCCCCAGACTCACCGGAACACCCGGTGAAAAAGAACTCTTTGGCGGAGGTGGTGTTACGACCTGCGCCACCTGCGATGGAGCTTTCTACCGGGATATGGATGTAGTCGTGATTGGCGGAGGAGATTCCGCCTGTGAAGAAGCTCTTTTCCTTACTCGCTTCTGCTCGAAGGTAACTCTCATTCATCGACGTGATGAACTGCGAGCCTCAAAAATCATGAGTGACCGAACCCTCGAACACCCAAAAATCGAAATGTGTTGGAACTCTGTCTTAACAGAAATAAACGGTGTCCATGAAAAGGCCGTTTCCGGTGTAATTGTCAAAAATGTTAAAACAGGAGAATTCACAACTATCCCCTGCAAAGGTATTTTTGTAGCAATCGGTCACATTCCCAATACCCAACCATTCTCGGAATACATCTCGATTGATAAAGAAGGTTATTTCCTAACAGAACCAGGAAGCCAAGTTCGCACCAATATCCCAGGCGTCTATGTCTCCGGAGATTGTGCAGATCACGTCTATCGCCAGGCCATTACCGCTGCTGGAATGGGCTGCCAAGCTGCCATTGAGGCAGAACGTTGGCTGGCTGAAAACGAATAAAATCATAAATCATTCTTTATAAACATTTTAAAAAAACTAATGCAGGGTTTTAGAAATTTTAATTAGAATTATTCTAATTTTTAGTTGATAATTGGAATTATTCCAATTAGCTACTCTACCATGAACGCTGTAACCGCCCACGAAACTCTCAATCAGAAACTAACTGAAGGAGGAATGCGCTCTACCCGACAGCGTGAAGTGGTTTACGATGCGATACTGGAACAAAGGGATCATCCTACAGCTGACGAAGTTCATGCCCGTGTTCGGGCAAAAATGGCGGGAATTTCGCTGGCAACAGTCTACAACTGTCTCGAAACTCTCGTTCAGTGTAATCTGGTGAAACAAGTGAACTTCGAACGGGAATCGACCCGCTACTGCCCTAATTTAAATAAGCACGCACACTTTCACGATGATGCTTCGGGCCGAGTCTATGATATCAATCTGGAAAATGATGTGATCAACAAACTCATGCAAGTGCTACCAGAGGGTTACGACGCACATAATATTGAGATCAACTTCCGTGGCAGATACCAAGACGCCACCCAAACAGAAATTGCTGAATAAATTTTTACAATGAGCCAACTCGAAATAAAAAATCTAAATGTCTCAATAGGCGAGAAACCCATTCTCAATGATTTCTCTTTAACTGTGCCCAAAGGTGAAGTGCATGCCATCATGGGTCCAAATGGAACGGGCAAAAGCACATTGGGCAAAGCCCTTGCCGGCCATCCCGATTATACAGTCAGCTCTGGAGAAGCTTTGCTAGATGGACTCTCCCTCTTGGATTTGGAACCGGATGAAATTTCTCGTGCTGGGCTCTTCATGGCCTTCCAATACCCTAACGAAATTCCTGGTGTTAGCATTGCTAACTTCATTAGAGCTGCTGTTCAGGCTCGCCTCGATGAAGGTGAAAATCTCGTTGCAACCGAATACTATAAAGATCTCTACCATCAGATGGATCTTCTCAAGATTGACCGTAAATTCACCTCGCGCTCCGTTAACGAAGGATTTTCTGGAGGAGAAAAGAAGAGATGCGAAATTCTTCAGATGGCCATGCTCAAACCATCCTATGCCATTCTTGATGAGACGGATTCCGGTCTCGATATTGATGCCCTCAAAATTGTTTCAGACGGCGTCAATAAATTGAGAGGTGAAAATCTAGGTATTCTTCTGATTACCCACTACCAGCGTCTGCTTGAGTACATCGTTCCAGATAAAGTTCACGTAATGTGGGATGGCCGTATCGTCAAAAGTGGCGATAAGGATCTGGCCCTTGAACTCGAATCAAATGGTTACGACTGGATCAAGGAACTCGCTCCAGCCAATGCATGACCTTTTTAATCCAACATTCAATTAAGGAGACTATATAAGTATGTCAACAGCACCACAAGCGATTGATATCGATCAGGAAAAAGGAAATTTCCAGATGCCGGAAGAACATACCTTCGACGCAGGAGTGGGATTGAGCGAAGGTGTCATTGATTACATCTCAGATGTCAAAAACGAAGACCAGTGGATTCGAGATTTTCGAAAAAAAGCCCTCAAAACATTTAACGCGAAAGCACTTCCAACACATTGGGCCTCTAAAGATCTGGAAGCTATTGATTTTGATAAAATTCGCTACTATCTGGCTTCGGGCCAAAAACCGAAACGTTCTTGGGATGACGTCCCCGACGATATTAAAGAAACCTTTGATCGACTTGGCATCCCTGAAAACGAACGGAAATTTTTGGCTGGTGTCGAAGCTCAATTCGACAGTGAAGCTGCCTATTCCAACATAAAAGAAGCTGTTGGGAAACAAGGTGTTATCTTTATGGGGAGCACCGAAGGGCTGAAAAAGCATCCGGAAATTTTCCGCAAGTGGTTCGGTAAAGTTATCCCAACAGGAGATAACAAATTCTCAGCCTTGAATAGCGCCACCTTTTCCGGAGGTTCTTTTATCTATATTCCTCCGGGAGTTAAAGTCAGTCATCCATTACAGGCTTACTTCCGAATCAATGCAGAGAATTTCGGGCAATTTGAAAGAACCTTAATTATTGCAGACGAAGGTTCTGAAGTGACTTACATGGAAGGTTGCACCGCTCCAAAATTTGATACAGCAACTCTGCATAGTGCTGTTGTAGAACTGGTCGCTCTCAAAGGTGCAAAAATTGAATACATCACCGTTCAAAACTGGTCAGCCAACGTTTTTAACCTGGTGACAAAACGAGCCATCGCCGAAGAAGAAGCCACCGTAAAATGGATTGACTGCAACATCGGATCACGGCTCACCATGAAATACCCAGGTGTAATTCTCAAAGGACGTAAAGCTAGAGGCGAAGTTCTTTCGATTGCTCTGGCCAACGATGGACAGCATCAGGATACAGGGGCCAAGATGATCCATGCGGCAGATGAGACAACCAGTAATATCATCGCCAAGTCTATTTCCGTTGGCGAAGGCCGTTCGACCTATCGCGGAATGGTCCATATGCCAAAACATCTCAAAGGTTGTAAAAATAATACTGAATGCGATGCTCTTCTCATTAACAAAAACTCTCGCACCGACACGTATCCTGCCATCACAGTACGCGGTAATAAAAACTCGGTTCAGCACGAAGCTTCAGTATCAAAAGTAAGCGCAGAACAGATCTTTTACATGCAACAACGAGGTCTCACAGAAGGAGAAGCCATGAGTTTGAGTGTTAACGGATTTGTCAATGATCTCACGAGACAATTTCCCATGGAATACAGTGTGGAACTTAAACGACTAATCGACATGGAAATGGAGGGTTCTGTCGGTTAGAAAATGCGGAGGGGGGCACTCTATTTTTCTTTCTTACATCGACAACGATAACCTATTAATCCAACAGCCTCTCACCTTCAGTTGAACACAATTACTAAAACAAACCTTCCCAAAGGCAATCACTCAGCCCGTAACAGCATAGCCGAGGATTTTACTCGACACTGCGAATCGTGCCAGGAGACGCCAGTTTGGTGGCAGGAAATGAAGACGAAAGCTTTCGAAACTTTCCAATCTCTTCCCATGCCTACCCGCAAAAATGAGGAATGGCGATTCGCCAACATTAATTCTTTCACACTTGATGGATATGATTTCGTCCTCCCAGAAAAGGCAATAGGTTCTCAGGAACTGGCTGAAAAATCGGATGTCATTTCGAACCCTTCTGGGCAAATCATCTTTGCTGATAACAAACCGATACTACAGGATGTTGACAATGATCTTAAAACTAAAGGTGTTATCTGGGAACCTCTTTCTGAGGCACTCAAACATCATAGCGATATACTAAAAGATTACTTCATGGCCCAGAACCTTCATCTCGGTTCTGAAAAATTTGCAGCTCTCCACTCCGCCTTTATCTCCGATGGCTATCTCCTTTATGTGCCAAAAGGTCTTGTGATTGACCGTCCCTTTATCGCCAATCACTGGGCTGTTTCGGACAAAGCAGCGATCTTTCCTCATACTCTTGTTATCGCAGAAGAATCTTCAACGGTAACACTCATTGATACCTTCAACGCCAAGCTTCCAACTCAGGAAAATTTTATCTGTGCTTTTAGTCACTTCCTTGCCGGGGCAAACGCTACCATTAACCACAGGGCATTTCAAAATTGGGGAACTAAAACCCTGGGTATTCACATCAATGCCGCCACCACAGGAAAAGATGCTACCGTTAATTCATTGGGGGTAAATCTGGGATGCCAACATCTGCGTTCCGAGCATCAAAGCCTTCTCCAAGGAGATGGATCACATATCGAAATGCTATCTCTTTGCGTGGCAAACAATGATCAAGAACTCGATCAACGAACTCTTCAATCACATAGGGCAGCACATACAACATCCAACCTTCTCTACAAGAACGCGTTGATGGATAAGTCCAAAACTATTTTCTCTGGCCTTATTAAAGTTGCAGAAGAAGCGCAGCAAACAGACGCCTACCAGACAAATCGAAATCTTCTCCTGAGCACAACTGCAGAAGCAAACGCTCTGCCTGGGCTTGAGATTAAAGCCGATGATGTCAAATGTAGTCATGGCGCCACTACGGGGCAAATAGATGAGGATCAACTATTCTATATGCTTGCAAGAGGTATCGATCCACATAAAGCCAGAGAACTTCTTGTCTTTGGATTTTTTGAAGAAATTATCTCAAAAATAGGCGACAACGAACTTGCTGATTATATTCGTGAACTTATTCAAACTAAATTTCAGCATATGTAAGGATTAAGTGATGTCTGATTCCAAAGAATGTATACTTACCAGAGATTGTCCTGCTGTCCAGATACCTAGGGGTGATCCAGTTATCTTGAAAGAAGGCGCCCGCGTTTATATTACCCAAACGCTGGGAGGAAGTTTTACCGTCATGACAGATTCTGGTCTCGCTCGCATCGAACGAGACCAATTGGACGCACTGGGGTTAGATACCTCCTTTTTGGAAGAGGCAGAGCACTCCATCTCAAAGGAAGATCATAAAGGGCCACCAGATGAAACAGCCATCTGGAGTCAACTTCGCAATGTTTACGATCCTGAAATACCCGTCAATATTGTGGACCTCGGATTAGTTTACTCTATGGAGGTAAAAGATATTCCCGAAAAAGGTTTTCATAGCGAAATTCAGATGACATTGACAGCACCCGGATGCGGAATGGGGCCTGCCATCGCCGAAGATGCAAAGAGCAAAGTTCTAATGGTTCCCGGGCTAAACAGCGCTGAAGTCAATCTTGTATGGGATCCACCCTGGACTCAGGAAATGATCAGTGAAGAGGGCAAGATGACCTTAGGTCTAATCTAGAGCCTTTTCTTGGTTTCCCTAAAGAAGTGGTCTCAGAGAAACAGATTCAAAGCTTGTCTTCTGAGACATTTCTGCTCCCTTACTTTTGACAAAACACAATTTTTATCTGATCACCCATGGCAGAAACAGACAACCAGAATAACGGTCAAGCAACATCAGTTGAATCCTTAATGCAGAAAAAATTCCTCGATCAGAGGAAGGTATTTCTTTGGGGAGAAGTCAATGAAGAGTCCGCCAAGGATCTCGTCGAAAAATTTCTTTATCTGGAAGCAGTTGATCCCGGAAAATCGATTACTTTTTACATCGACACACCCGGTGGTGCTATTTACTCGGGAATGGCAATCTATGATACCATTAAGCTTATAAGCTCTTCCGTAACCGTTGTCGTCACAGGAATGGCAGCCAGCATGGGATCGATCCTTCTCTCTGCTGCCGAAAAAGGAAATCGTTATCTTTATCCCAATGCTCACGTTCTCATTCATCAACCACTCACCTCTGGACAAATGGTAGCACCAGCTGTCGATATCAGCATCTGGGCTCAGGAAATGGAACGAACCCGAGATAAAATGAATCACATCCTTTCCCAGGCTTCCGGTCAATCTCTGGAGAAAATCATCCAGGACACAGACCGAAATTTCACACTCAATGCCAAAGAAGCTATCGAGTACGGATTAGCCGACAAAATCATCGATAAGGTATAATAATCTGTCTCTACATTATTCTTTAAAAGGCGGATCGGAAATTGAACCAATCTGACTTTTTCCTGTCTATCTATAATGAGGGCGGCAAAATCGAGTTATAAAATGCTGCAAATTTTTCAATGAACAATAGATTCATATCACCTATTCTCCTTTTTTTTGCGATAATCTCTGTATCCCATGCCTATGGACTGACATTTGAACAAGAGCACATTTTTATCCAAGCTCAGCCAGGTGACGATAAAGCGGAAGCAGTTTATCACTTCACCAATGAAAATGATCATCCAATTACAGTTCTTTTGGTCAAATCAAGCTGTGGCTGCACTGTTCCAGAACTAGACAAAAAAATCTATGCACCTGGAGAAAAAGGAGAAATCAAAGCAATTTTTAACTTTGAGGCACGTAGTGGAAAACAACGCAATACGGTTACAATTGTTACAGATGAAAACGGTGAAACAAGTACTGTGCTTAAGCTTGAAGTTGACATCCCAGAATTAATTAAGGCTAAGCCTTTTTTCGTTTTTTGGAAAAAAGGTGATGAACCCACGGCAAAAACAATCAAATTGACAGTTTTAGATTCAAAAATAATCAAACCTATTGCCGTTAAAAATGATGATCCTAATTTTACGGTGACCTTAAACCCTACAGACGAACCAAGCGTTTTCGATCTAATCATTACCCCCCAGCAAACCTCTGAATCAGCTCAAGCCCCATTGCTCATCAGCACAAATTTCCCCGAAAAAAATCCTAAGGGCCTTCAAGTTTATGCCGCTATCCGTTAATCAACTGTTCTATAGACGCCCTCTTCGATACACTTTTCTCTCCATAAAAGCCACAAATGGAAGAGAAATCTACGGTTGATTCGATGGTTTAAGCATTGGTAGATAAATCACGCCCTTTGTATTTCACTACTTGGACGTCTTCCAAGGTGGACATGCCATCTATTACCACTTCATCCAGGAAAGGTAGCAAACGAGAAATCTTTTCTTCACTGTCTACGATCTCCACAACAATCGGTAAATCATTCGATAACCGTAATATCTTGGATGTATGTAAACGGCTACTGGCCCCAAACCCCATTATTCCTCTTAAGACAGTGGCACCAGCCAAACCAAGTTCCCGAGCCTTAAGAACGATAACCTCATAAAGAGGTTGCCCCTCAAAAGACGCACTCTCCCCAATGAATATTCTCAATAATTTTCCTTCAGAGGGTAATTTCATACAAAACCTTTCAATTGACCAACTGGCCCAGTTTATACCCAACAAAAACTCCCAGCACACATAGGACAACACTCAAGAAAATGTTTCCACCCGCATGTAACCATTCACTTTCTTGCATTAAGCGAAACGTCTGCAAACTGAAAGAAGAAAAAGTCGTAAAACCTCCACAAAATCCCATCATCAAAAACTGCCTGCTTCCTGGGCTCATTAAGATCCTTTCAGAGTCGACAAAAGCCACCAACAAACCAATCAAGAGTGAACCCATGACATTGACCGACATCGTTCCCCAAGGGAATGTTTCACCAATTTTTTCTGCAACTAGTCCGGACAACCAATAACGCAACGCTCCCCCTAACCCGCTTCCGAGTCCTATCAAAATAATTGTTTTCACTGGGCAACTTCGTTTTGGGTTCTTTTAAGCATTCGCTGATACACTTCTACCCCTGTTGCCATCGAATGGGCTAGTCTTTTTTGGAATGCAACAGTCTTCACCCTATTCGCTTCCTCTCTATTGGATAAAAAAGCCGCTTCGATAAGAAGCCCTGGACAATTTAAATTCCGTAAGACAACAAAACGAGCTCTTTTTAGTCCACGATCCGTACCTTTTAAATCATATACTAACTGACGATGGAAATAAAACCCAGCAATCGCATTCCAAGGATCCAACTGATTTCCCACTAATTCCACAGTATCTTTTTCACTCATCTCACTGTCACCGGTTGATTGCTGTAATTGAGGCGTCAGTATATAAGTCTCTGTCCCCGTAGCTTTTTGATTTGTCGCAGCATTAAAATGAAGGCTCAAAAACAAATCAGCTTTTTCGTTTCGGACGATTTCTGCTCTTTCATCAAGCCCTAGGTAACGATCTTCACTCCGGGTGAGAACCACGGTATATCCTTTTTTTTCCAGAAGAAGCTTCAGATAACGTATTACTTCTAAGGTCAAATCTTTTTCATTCAAGCCCAATTCCTTGTTCTGGGCTCCCATATCATACCCTCCGTGTCCCGCATCTAAAACGATTTTATTTACTCCTGGAACAGGCGCAAACAGTGCAGGCTCCAATAAAGGTTGGATGAATTTTTGTATGTCTAATTTGGATATATATAAGAATCCTTCATTCAAAAGCACCACATCTCCCATGAAAACCCTTAGCCCATTCAACTGAAGCTCTCGGCTCTCGGCCGTGAATATCATCTCTCCAAAACTTCCCTTGAGAAAAACCTTACCTTCATTCGACAGGTTACTAATTTCAGAGCCATAACGTTCGGAAATTGCTCTCAAACTCAAATATTCTCGCCCATCGACACGAATCGAACTTACTTCCTGTATCGCCGAGCATCCGATTAGCATCAAGCATATCGAGATAATTGTTACAAAAAACCATCCTTTCCGCACTTTATACGACATGCTTTCTATTTCTCCGATGTAAAAAATGAACAAACGATCCCTTAAAAATAAGAAAACTTGTTATCGGAAACGAACAAACTGTTAATGAGGGGTCTATCAGACGATCATAAAGAAAGACTCAAAGAATCATTCTGATTCTTCTTCCTCATCTTTGATGTTATATTTTATTTTTCGTTTATTCGCAGGAAGGGGCGAAAGCATGGCGTTAATATTTCGGCCAGCCAATCGTGGCGCGCCATCTGCGGTCGCAATATGACTCAAGTCCGTGATAGCTCGCCCCATCGTTTCAAACCCAACTTCTTTATGAGCCATTTCCCTGCCTCGAAATGAAAGAGTCAATTTCACTTTACTGCCCTTACTCAAAAATTCTTCAGCCCGGCGGAGCTTCGTCATAAAGTCATGGAGTTCTACTCGAGGACGAAACTTAACTTCTTTTATCTTCGACGAAGTACCCTTACCTTTACTTTCTTTATTTTTTTTCTGTTGCTCGTAAACGTACTTACCAAAATCCATTATCCGACAAACCGGAGGCTGAGCTGTCGGAGAGATCTCCACTAAATCGAGATTAACCCCTTGGGCCATATTATATGCCTCCTGCGAAGACATCATTCCAAGCTGTCCTCCGTCAGGTCCAATAACCCTCACTTTCGGTGCACGTACCCTTTTATTTCGGCGAATATTCGCAAAGGGATCATTATTACGACTGTGATACTTGGATCGACCCGATGACGGTGGTCTTGGCATTAAATAATCTGATTAAGTTAATTTATGATTTTGAAGAAATTTTTTCTCTCCTATTCCCCGGTAATTTACAATCTTTTTCCCGTAATGAGGATTTGGCCATCTTAAAATGAACTTTCTTCATTTTTGATAACTGGATCCTCAGATGCTAAAGCTTTCCCCACAGGAACAACTCGATTTTGCATTCGGATTTGAGAATTTAAATCCTCCCGAAATCAAAGCATCAGAGTAATCCAGATGTGTACCCTTTAAATAGAGGGCACTCTTGCTATCAATCAAAACTAATGCCTCGCCAGCGCGAATTAAAATGTCACCCTTTTTAGGCTCTGCCACAAATCGCATCCTGTAGGATAATCCATTACATCCCCCACCAGATATCCCCAGACGTAAAAAGTTTTTATCGCCTGCCTCTCTTTCAGATAAAGAAATGATTTTTCCAATAGCGGACTCAGTGAGTTTGAGTAATCTGTCATTACCCTCACGCACACTTTCCATTACCGGATTATCAATTTTCGACGTCATCATTGCAATAAGGTTAACCAAATCTGGCTATATGCAAGGAGAGCAATGAGGATAGATATCCATTTTTACAAGCACTTCTCGCTGAGGGCCCCTGACATGAGAGATATCCGATTGCCAAAAGATACATGGATTCCAGCTAAAGTGATAAACATCCGACTCATTTTTTAAATTGAGACGCTACGATTCCCTCTCTTCTTTCATGCGAAACTGAGTCAACTGAATGGCTCGATCTACCGCATTTTTAAAACTCATCTCTCTGGCAATCCCCTTTCCCGCTATTCCGAAAGCTGTTCCATGATCAGGACTTGTCCGGATAAAAGGTAATCCCAGGGTAACATTGACGGCTTCGTGGAAATCAATGGTCTTCAAGGGACCCAACCCTTGATCGTGATATAGAGCGATGATCACATCAAATTCCCCCTCCAAGGCCCGTGCAAAAAGGGTATCTGCTGGCTGGCACAAGGAAACACCCTCACATTCTTCTCGTATTTTCTCCAAACAAGGATCAATCCATTCGCTCTCCTCTTTCCCCAAAAGTCCCTGCTCTCCAGCATGAGGATTTAAACCACAAATACCTATTCGAGGAATCGTAAGACCCTCGGCTCTACCCAACCAATCAGCTCGTCGAACAGCTCGTTCAATCAAGCTGGCATTCAATCTTGCCGGAACCTCTCGAATGGGGATATGCCATGTCGCCAACACCACTCTTAAACGACCTCCAGTGAATGCCATGGTCGGGTTTCCCTTCCAACGATCCGCAAAAAATTCGCTTTGACCGGGAAACGAAAACCCAATGTCCTGCAAAGCATTTTTGCTCACCGGAGCAGTCACCACCCCATCAAATACACCCATCAAGCAACCTTGAGCAGCCTCTTCCATTGCAAGAAGCCCTATTCGCGCACCTTCTTTCGAGGGGACTCCTGGAGATATCTCAAACCTTTCATCACCCACTCCTATCCCTGAAAAAGGTAAAACGCCTTTAAGATCACGCAACCAGCTCCTCGGACCGATCAGAAAAAGTTCCAACTCTTCGCAGACACTACTTTCTAACCATTTCTCGATGATTTCAGGACCCACTCCCGACGGATCACCACAAGTTATTGCTAAGCGAACTTTCACTATCACCGTTCGACTTTGCTACTTTTATAACGAGGTTTTACAAAACCTCGTTCACCCGTTTCAAAAAATCGGAGAAACTTTTGACCTTGCGGTTTCTTTCCCACACCCTCGGCCATTGCCGAAGCAGCCAACTTCCGATAATTCCCCATTTCTCCATATACATAACGATAACATTCTTTAATATCCAAAATCTCATCACGGGAAAATTTTCTTCGTTTCAGACCCACTAAATTTAATCCGATCAAGTCATCTCTTTCAGCTATCATCACATAAGGAGGCGCATCTTTACTTAAGGCAGTATTTCCGGAAATCATCACACTCTCTCCTATTCGGCTAAACTGATGCACCGCAACCCCACCTCCAATAAAAGCATAGTCATCCACAGAGGCAAAACCGGCTAACATGACGTTGTTGGCCAATACAACATGATCACCAAGACAACAATCATGCGCCACATGGCTGAATGCCATAAGAAAACAATCACTCCCGATCTCTGTATAGCCACCTTCCTTGGATGCTCGATTGAGAGTAACTCCTTCACGGATTACCGTACGCTGACCCACACGAACACCGGATACAGTTACCTCATCAAACGAAAGATCCTGGGGTAGTCCCCCAACAACCGCATGACTGTGAATTTTCACGTCATCACTCAAAATCGTACCACGTTTTAGAATAGAATACGGTTCTATAACACACCCAGCACCAATAACCACACCTTCTTCGATAATGGCACCAACACCAATTGTTACATTTTCTCCAATTTGAGACTCAGTTGAAACAATAGCAGACGGATGAATCATAGCCGTACTGTCAGAATCCAGGGGATAAAAGTCGAGAGAAGAACATTATTTTCGTTTTACACCCATTCCACTACCTTTTTCCGAAAACAAGTCCATTTGAGGATTCTTCAACAACTCATAATTCTTGAGTAAACGTAACATCTGCAACGTATCTGATTTTCGGTAATTAAGGTTCACCTCGACCCGGTCAATTAAGTCGATGAGCATCGAACGAAACGAAATAATCCCATCGACACCTCGTTCCTTTAACAACTCTACACTTTGACTGCGGTAAGGCTCTTGGGTCGGCAAACCAGGTGTCACCAAGATTTTAGTCAAATCCTCTTTTTCTTCATCCGTGAGCGTTTCATCCGAAAAAAAACGATGAGCTTCCTTTTGAACATTCTCTTCAAGAAAACGAAAAATATCGGGGCTACTCTTCAGAGTCGCCGGGTTAAAACGCCCGGAGTGCCATCCTTTGACAGAAACCATCGCCCGATGCACATAGGGGAGTTCACTCGGAAACAGGAAAAAACCTGCTTTTCGTTCACCGCGAACAAATCTTGGATTGTAAACCAGTAAATCAATAGCCTCATCACTCGTTTTCTTTCGAGACTGAACCTGGTACTTCCTGGACTGCCGAACCAGAAAACCGTTCTGCTCAAAATACTCTCGGACAATATCTTCATCGATCGCTGACATAACTACTCGAAATCACATCACACTGCGCCCAAACTGGATAAAACATCCTCAACAAGGGCAATCTCTACTCCCTCTAACGTAATCGCTTTTCCGATACTTTCAAGAACAACAAAACGGATAGCTCCCTGAGAAACTTTTTTATCTTTCCTCATGGCAGTGACCAAGGCTTCTACAGGCAAAGACTCCCTCAGCCCCACAGGTAGCTGATATGCCAAAACAACCCTTTCAATCAAAGAGACCTCTTCACTCGATAGGTAGCCTAAACGACTTGAAAGACGCGCAGCAGCTACCAATCCGATTCCAACCGCTTCCCCATGGAGGTATTCCCCATAACCCGCTACATTTTCAATCGCATGCGCAAAAGTATGCCCCAGATTCAATAACGCTCTTCCACCACTGGGCGCAGTCTCCTTTTCATCCTCTTTGACTACATCTGCCTTTATCTGGCAACAGCGGAAGATAATCTCAGGCAAACACTCATCATTAGTTGCCAAACCATTCAGCTCTGATAATTTTGTGAACAGCTTTTCATCAGCTAACAATCCATACTTTAGCACTTCTGCACTACCAGCCGAAAAATCCCTCAACGGCAATGTCTTCAAAATATCCGTTACAATAAAAACAGCATTAGGTTGATGGAATGCTCCGGCCAGGTTTTTACCTTCCGGTAAATTGATGCCAGTTTTTCCTCCCACCGAACTATCCACCATTGCCAATAAAGTAGTGGGGACTTGAAAGAAATCGATTCCTCTTAAAAACGAAGCAGCCGCAAATCCCACAAGATCTCCTACCACACCACCTCCAATTGCAATAACCGCACTCTTTCGGTCCAAAGCCTCCCGGGCAAAGAAGGAATATACAGTGCTCAAGCATTCCAGGGACTTCGATTGTTCTCCAGCCGGAATCACAAACGTGGGGACATCACCTATGATCTGCTCAAAAAACAAAGACTGAGCCTTGATCAAATTATCATCTGTGACCACAACAACCCGCCGCCCCGATTTAATCAGTTCCTTCAACTGATTCAAGAACAACTCTGGATAAACGCTACTACTAATAGGATAACTGCGTTCTCCCAAATCAACTGTTAATGAGAAAAGCTTTTGCACAGTCTCACTCCAGACAAATACTTTCTTTTGGTCAACTCCCTGTCTTCTATAAGCATTCTCGTACAGAATGACTCATCCCAAATCAACTATCTTTACTAAGATCATTTTCCTTGATGAAGATTGTCTATGTAACATAAAAATTATTTGACTAGAGGAAAGATACAACGTAATCATTCTGTCATAAATTTGGAACTGAAATGAGG